>JAOAUK010000039.1 GCA_030157655.1 Polynucleobacter sp.
TCCTATCAAGGACACGTCTCCATACGAAGGCAAAACAATGGAATTCAAAGTTATCAAGCTTGACCGTAAGCGTAACAACGTTGTGTTGTCACGTCGTGCGGTTGTTGAAGCTAGCCAAGGTGAAGAGCGCGCTAAGTTGCTTGCTAACCTTAAAGAAGGTACTGTGGTTCAAGGTATCGTTAAGAACATCACTGACTACGGCGCGTTCGTGGATCTAGGTGGTGTTGACGGCTTGTTACACATTACTGATTTGGCATGGCGTCGTGTTCGTCACCCAAGCGAAATGTTGACTGTAGGTCAAGAGGTGACAGCTAAGATTCTTAAGTACGATCAAGATAAGAACCGTGTTTCATTGGGTATCAAGCAATTAGGCGACGATCCATGGGTAGGTATCGCACGTCGTTACCCACCAAACACACGTTTGTTCGGTAAGGTAACTAACCTAACTGACTACGGTTCATTCGTTGAAATCGAAACAGGTATCGAAGGTTTGGTTCACGTATCTGAAATGGACTGGACTAACAAGAACGTTGCTCCAAGCAAAGTTGTTCAACTAGGCATGGAAGTTGAAGTAATGGTTCTTGATATCGATGAAGACAAGCGTCGTATTAGCTTGGGTATGAAGCAATGTAAAGCTAATCCATGGGATGAGTTTGCTCGTACACACCAAAAAGGTGAAAAGCTAACTGGCGCAATCAAGTCAATCACTGACTTTGGTGTGTTCATTGGTTTGCCTGGCGGTATCGACGGTTTGGTTCACTTGTCTGACTTGTCATGGCAAGAGACTGGCGAAGAAGCTGTTCGCAAGTACAAAAAAGGTGACGAAGTTGAAACTGTTGTTTTGGCTATCGACGTTGAAAAAGAGCGTATCTCTTTGGGTATCAAACAAATGTCTGGTGACCCATTCAACAACTACACATCTACTAGCGACAAAGGCAGCATTGTTGACGGTACTGTGAAGAGCGTTGATGCTAAGGGCGCTGTGATTCAGTTGGCTGATGAAGTTGAAGGCTACTTGCGCGCTTCTGAAATCTCAACAGATCGCGTTGAAGATGCACGCAACTTGTTGAAAGAAGGCGATGCAGTTAACGCCATGATCATCAACGTTGACCGCAAGTCACGCAGCATCAATTTGTCTATCAAGGCTAAAGATAGCGCCGATCAGCAACAAGCTATGAGCAAGTTGCAGAACGAAGCTAGTGCAGGCACTACAAACTTAGGTGCATTGCTAAAAGCTAAGTTGGACAACCAAGGTAACTAATACTTGGTGTAATGTATAGGGGAATCCTCATCCGCAAGGATGGGGATTTTCAAAACCAATAAAAAAGAATATTGTTGAGTTATGGACGATTTAGAACGCAGTGATTCATCGACAATCACACGATCAGAATTGGTAGAGCGCTTAGCTCAGGCATTCCCGCAGCTATTGCCGCGAGATGTTGAGTTGGCCGTAAAAACATTGCTCGACACCATGTCACAAGCTTTGGCTGAAGGCAAGCGTATTGAGTTACGTGGCTTTGGCAGTTTTGTAATGCATCACCGTCCACCGCGTCAGGGTCGCAACCCTAAATCTGGTGCAACAGTGATGGTTCCTGAAAAGCATGTTCCGCATTTCAAGCCAGGTAAAGAGCTTAGAGAGCGCGTGGATTTTGCTAAGAAAGACGAATCTAAAGAATGACCGCGTTTCTGAATGCCGCATTCAGAGCCTTGCGGATCATTGGACGAATCATCATTTTTATACTCTTAGTATTACTAGCCTTAGGCAATACTCAAGAGATTAGTTTTCAGTTAATTCCAGGATTAAGCTGGGATTTACCCCTCATATTAGTTTTATTCGTAGCTTTTGTTTTAGGCATTTTGCTTACTTTGTTAAGTGGCATTTCTTTACGCCGTTTTAAACAAGGCAATCAACCTCAACAGCCTCGCTCATAACCGTGTTACAGATCGAAACCTGGTGGTTATTCGCTCTACCAATCGTATTTGCTTTGGGTTGGGTTGGTGCGCGCTGGGACATGCGCTTAGAAAAACGCGAAAATGAAATTGAGCGCTTAGCTCAACAAAAATCTACTTTTAAGGGTTTGAACCTGCTTTTAAATGAAGAGCCGGATAAAGCCATTGATGCCTTGGTGCAAATCGCGCAATTAGATCCAGAAACAACTGAACTACATTTTGCCTTGGGCAGTCTATTTAGACGCCGTGGCGAAACTGAGCGTGCGATTCGTGTGCACCAACATTTAGCTAATCGCGAAGATTTACCATCAAGACATCGCGATCACGCTGCTTATGAGTTGGGCCGCGACTTCTTGCGTGCTGGTTTATTAGATCGTGCTGAAACGTCGCTGAATCGTGTTAGCACTGATAGTAAATATGGCATTCCAGCCAAAGAAAGTTTGCTGGAGATGTACCAGGTTGAAAAGGATTGGGCAAAGGCCATCATCTCTTCGAATGAGTTAGAGGCTTTACAGGGTAAAGGCCGTCAAAAAGAAATCGCACACTTTAATTGTGAGTTGGCGGAAGAAGCTTTACGCCGTAAAGATATTGCCACGGCTGAGCGTCATATTGATTTGGCGATGCAGTCTGTAGCCAATCATCCAAGAGCAACTATTTTGCGCGGTGATTGTTTTGTAGCGCAAAACCAATTAGAAAAAGCCATTGCAACATGGTCTTTGATTGCACAAAATCATCCTGCTTATTTATCACTAGTAGCAGATCGTTGGATCGATGTGCACAAGGTTCTCACAAAGGCAGATGAGGGTTTGCAAGTTCTGGTGGATGCGCTTAAAACTCAAGCTGGCGGTGAATTGTTAGACATCACATTCAAGCATGTGATGGCGTTGCGTGGCGTGCCTCAAGCTGAGACATTGATGACTGAAGTGATGCGTCATACACCTAGTCTAAGTGCTATGGCTTTGCGTGCTCAAGCGCGCTTAACCATGGCTGAAGTTGCGCAAAATGATAAAGCTGCTCAAGAGTTCAAGGCATCTTATGGATTGCTAAAACAAAGAACCAATACTTTGGCTAGATATACCTGCGGTAATTGCGGCTTTAGAGCTAGACGTTTTTACTGGCAGTGCCCGGGGTGCAATCATTGGGAATCGTATTCACCAAGACGTGGTGAGGGTGCTGCACCATCAGGCCCGTCGATGTAATGCCATATAGTCATAAAAATTAAATAAAACACATAGAAAATAACATCATGGACATCCGATTAACTGCTGCTGATATTCAACAATTTCGCCAGGCAAGATTGCTAGTTGTTGGTGATGTGATGTTAGATCGTTACTGGTTTGGCGACACAGAAAGAATCTCTCCTGAAGCCCCAGTGCCAGTGGTATTGGTTAGTAAAGATGATGAGCGTTTGGGCGGTGCTGCTAACGTTGCGCGTAATGCTGCAAGCATCGGTGCAAAGATTTCTATTCTGGGTGTGGTGGGTGATGATGAGCCTGGTCGCAGAGTGGAAGAATTATTGCAAGCACAGGGTGTTAAGAGTTATTTACAAAGAGATCCCAATTTGCCGACCACGGTGAAGCTACGTGTAGTCGCACGTCAACAGCAGTTGATTCGTTTAGATTTTGAAAAAGCCCCAACACATGAAGCATTGCTCAATAAACTGGAACAATTTCAATCTTTATTGCCCGAGGTAGATGCAGTTATTTTGTCGGACTACGGCAAGGGCGGTTTAACGCATGTAACCAAAATGATTGCGGCAGCAAGAGCTGCTGGCAAGGTTGTGTTGGTAGATCCTAAAGGTGATGATTACAGCAAATATGAAGGCGCTTCTATCATCACGCCTAACCGTTCTGAGCTAAGACAGGTAGTTGGTCGCTGGAAAGATGAAGCAGATTTAACAGCTAAGGCACAGGCACTTAGAGAAGAATTAAAGCTGGAAGCTTTATTGTTAACTCGTTCTGAAGAGGGTATGAGTTTATTCACGGCTCAAGGAGTTGAGCACGTTAAAGCTGATGCTAGGGAAGTTTATGATGTATCTGGTGCAGGTGATACTGTGATTGCCACCATGGCAGTTGCTTTGGCTGCTAAATGGCCAGCAGGTCAGGCTATGAAGTTGGCCAATAAGGCTGGTGGTATTGTGGTTGGTAAGTTAGGTACGGCAACTGTATCGTTAGAGGAATTGCAATGACATATATCGTGACTGGCGCAGCCGGTTTTATTGGAGCCAATTTAGTTCAAGCACTAAATGCCAAAGGTATTAAAGATGTGATTGCAGTCGATGAGCTGCAGCCCGCTGACAAATACCGTAATTTGGCGGACTTGGACATTGTTGATTACTTAGATAAATCAGAATTTGTAGAGGCTTTTGCTAAAGGTAAATTTGGCAAAGTAACGGCTATTTTTCATGAGGGTGCTTGCTCAGACACCATGGAAACCGATGGCAAGTACATGATGGCGAATAACTTCCGTTATTCGATGGATTTGTTGGATATTTGTACGGCTCAAAAAGTTCCTTTCTTGTATGCATCATCTGCTGCTACTTATGGTGGTTCAAATACTTTTAAAGAAGAGCGTCAATTTGAGAAACCATTAAACGTTTACGGTTACTCGAAATTCTTATTTGATCAGGTGGTTCGTAAGCGCTTTGCTGAAAAAGCAACTACTGCACAAGTAGTTGGTTTCCGTTATTTCAATGTGTACGGCCCGCGTGAGTCACATAAAGGGCGTATGGCCTCAGTGGCTTTCCATCACTATCACCAGTTTTTAGAAGACAACACCGTTAAGTTGTTTGGTGAATATGACGGTTATGCTCAGGGTGAGCAAAAGCGTGACTTTGTGTTTGTAGAAGATGTGGCAAACGTTAATTTATTCTTCCAAGAACACCCAGAAAAAAGTGGCATCTTTAATTTAGGTAGTGGCCGCGCCCAACCTTTTAATGATGTAGCTAAATCAGTCATCAACTCGCTTAGAAAAATCAATGGTGAGTCTCAATTAAGTTTGGCTGAGTTGGCTGATGAACGTTTGATTGAGTACATCTCATTTCCTGATGCATTAAAAGGTAAATACCAATCATTTACGCAAGCGAATTTAACTAATTTACGTGCGGCTGGTTATCAAGCAGATTTTCATACTGTTGAGCAGGGTGTGGAAAAGTATATGAAGTGGTTGTCAGAAAATTCTGATTTTCTTGCCCAACCTTTGTAATCAGTAAATATTTAGTCAACAACACGACTAACTTCTCGTTAAGAAAAAGCTTCATCAATCGATGAGGCTTTTTTCTTTTCAAGGAGGCAAGATGTTGTTAAATCTATTTCAATCATTCGCGCGGTTTGTCATCGCATCCATTGCGGGATTATTTTTATTAAGTTCATATGCAATCGCTCAAGTAGAAGTTAATTCTGCTGATCAAACCGCATTGGAGTCTGTTAGAGGGCTTGGGCCATCTAAGGCTAAAGCAATTCTGGCAGAGCGTAAAAAGAATGGCCCTTTTAAGGACGCAAATGATCTGCATAGCCGAGTTAAGGGGATCGGTGAGAAAACTGTTGAGCGCATGATGCAGAACGGTTTGACGATTAATAACAAAGGGGTGGCGGGGGCCAAAACTGAAAAACCATCGAAAGATAAGGCGGTAAAAGAAAAATCAGGCAAAGATAAGGCTCTAAAAGAACCCTCTACTAAAAGTAAAGAAAAGCAAACCGCGGATAAAGCGCCCAAGCAAAGCAGAAAGACCAAAGAAGAGAAAAACACCCCTTAAGATCAGGGTTTCACTCACCTTATAAAACTTAGGCATATGATGGTTATAAATCCATTAATATAGGCGTCATATGTCTATTTCACGTCCTAATTACCCCACTATTGCCCAAACGGTTGGTCATACACCTTTGGTTCGTTTGCAACGTATTCCAGGTCCTGGCAATACAGAGCGCAACAACATCATTCTTGGTAAGTTAGAAGGCAATAATCCAGCGGGATCAGTGAAGGATCGCCCCGCACTTTCAATGTTTATGCGTGCAGAGCAGCGCGGTGATATCAAGCCGGGTGACACATTGATTGAGGCAACCAGCGGTAATACCGGTATCGCTTTGGCCATGGTTGCCGCGATCTTGGGTTACCAAATGATTTTGGTGATGCCTGAGAACCAGAGCATTGAGCGTCGTCAGAGTATGGCTGCTTATGGTGCAGAGTTGGTTTTGACGCCTGCATCTGGCGGTATGGAGTACGCGCGCGACTATGCCTTGCAACTGCAAAAAGAAGGTAAGGGCAAGATTCTTGATCAGTTTGGCAATAAAGATAATCCGTTGGCGCATATTGAATCAACAGGACCTGAGATTTGGGAAGACACGCAAGGCCAGATTACGCACTTTGTTTCTGCCATGGGTACAACTGGCACTATCACTGGTGTATCGATTTACCTTAAAGAAAAAAATCAACAGATTCAAATCATCGGTGCTCAACCAGAGGATGGTTCGCAAATACCAGGTATTCGCAAATGGTCACCAGAATACATTCCTAAGATTTATGCTGACGCTAAGGTAGATCGTATTGAATACGTGAGTCAGGCAGCGGCTGAGGATATGACTAGACGTTTAGCTAGAGAAGAGGGCATTTTCTGTGGCATATCAGCAGCTGGTGCATTGGTAGTCGCGCTACGCATAGCTGAGCGCGTTGAAAATGCGACGATTGTATTTATCGTTTGCGATCGAGGTGATCGCTATTTATCAACTGGCGTATTCCCGGCCTAAGACACCATTAGAAACAGCAAGCAGATGCAACTTAGTTGGCAGCCTGCTTTACCTTGGTGGATTTTTTAGAAGACTTCTTGGAAGTCTTCTTTGTTTTTTCAGAAGGCTTTTTTGTTGCTACCTCTTGCGCAGGTGTATCACCTCTTAGTGCTTGAGCGAACTCGGCCACAGATTGAGCGTAGAAGAAGCTGCGGTTGTAATCGCAAATGGCAATAAAGTTTCTAAGGCCAATCACATACTTAACTTCTGTGCCGCCATTACCATCCGGACTTGGGAGGTCAACAACTAGGCTGGGCGTGGCATCGGGTAATTCAGTTTTTGCAGTTACTTGATTCTTTACCAAATCACCTAATTGCAATTTAGCTTTAGGTTCGCCATCAGCTAATTTTTTAGCAAGAGCAATTACTTCGTCATTACTTTGAATATCTAGGTAGATAGGTTCACCTGTCACCCAACCATGGGCTTTTAAAAAATTGGCAACACTGGCAATCGCATCTTCTGGTGAATTTCGTAAATCAATCTTGCCATCATTGTTACCATCAACAGCGAAGCGGCGAATACTGCCTGGCATGAATTGAGGCAAACCAATAGCGCCAGCATAAGAGCCTAGCTGGTTCAAGCATTTCTTAAAAGGACTTGCTTGAGGGTTTTCTGCACGACATAGAAGAATCAAATCTTCTAATTGATTCTTAAATAGAGTTTCTCTAGATGCTTTATTGGGCGTATTGGGGTAATCAAAGCCCAGTGTGATTAAGGTGTCTTTGACTGAAAATCCACCCATATATTTTCCATAGATGGTTTCAACGCCAATGATGGAAACAATCACTTCAGCAGGTACGCCTGTTTTGCTCGCAGTCGCTTCGATGAAGGTACGATGTTTTTTCCAGAATTGCTGACCCGCAGCTAAACGTTTTGGTTCGACAAAGCGACTTCTGTAGACTTTCCAGTTTTTCTGAAAGCCTACTGGTGGTGGCATCACCAACTTCTTAATGGATGGAATGGTTTTGGCATCGTCAAAAGCCAGCTGAAGATCTTTTAGAGGAATGCTGTGATCTTGGCTAACTTTTTCTAAGAATGGGGCTAAAGAGTCTGGCTTTTTCTCAAGTTCAGCAAAATTATCGTTGTTTGTGGCTTGATTTAAGTCAGATTTCTGCTCCGGCGGTTTGCTTGGGAGAGAAGAACAGGCGGATAATACAAAAGTAGTGATGCCGCAGATCAAGCCTAATTTGGCGAGTACGAGGGGTTTCATTGTTTTTGTTAGCAATTGAATTCAACCAATCAACTAGAATTTAATGACATTGATTATCCACTGATTTATTAAGATTTATGAGCACTGCTTTTATCAGCCATGCAGATTCATTGCAACACGAGATGGGCTCGCACCATCCGGAATGCCCTGCGCGCGTTCAAGCAATTGAAGATCAGTTAATTCTTAGTAGGATAGATGCTTATTTGACCTATATTGATCCTCCTTTGGCAACAGAGGGGCAATTGGCTTTGGTGCATACGCCAGAGCATATTGAGAGTGTTAAATCTAATGCCCCATCCACCGGGTATTACGCCATTGATGGTGATACCACCATGAATCCTCATACCTGGCAGGCAGCTCTCAGATCTGCGGGCGGAGCTATTGCTGCTGTAGATGCGGTGATGAACAAAAAAGTTACTAATGCATTTAGCTGCTTGAGGCCTCCGGGGCACCATGCTGAACCTCAGCAAGCAATGGGTTTTTGTTTTTTTAACAATGTTGCCATTGCTGCCAAATATGCTCTAGAGCATTACGGTCTTGATCGAGTGGCCATCATTGATTTTGATGTGCACCATGGCAATGGTACGGAAGCAGCTTTTTTAAATGACCCGCGCGTCTTAATGTGTAGTTACTTTCAGTATCCGTTTTATCCGTACGCTGAACCAAGAACCGATCTGCCCAATATGGTGAATGTTCCTTTGCCGGCCTATACGGCGGGAGCTGCTGTTAGAGAAGTGGTGGAGTTGAGTTGGATGCCTCGTTTGCGAGAATTCAAGCCGCAATTCATTTTCATTTCAGCGGGCTTTGATGCGCATCGCGAAGACGATATGGGGCAAATGGGTTTGGTAGAAGCTGATTACGCTTGGATCACTCGCCAATTAATGACTGTTGCTAATGAGACCGCAGAAGGGCGCATTGTGAGTTGCTTGGAGGGCGGTTACAACCTTTCAGCCTTGGCCAGAAGTGTGGTCGCGCACCTTAAAGAATTAGCTGATCTTTAGTCCGCAACACTTAGTCTGCAGCCTCTTGTCCCAAGACTCAATAATTAAGACCTAATACATATTAGGGTTAACCACTAATTTCGCCTGTTAGATATAGACTAAATAAGCCCCTTGGCTAATAATTGTTTGATTAGAAAAACAAGTGGAGTTATTGGCATGCCAAGTATTTATGAGCAAGGATTGGATAAAAATCCAGCAAATTTTTCACCGATTACACCTCTTAGTTTTATTGAGCGAACTGCAAAGATTTACCCCAATAAAACAGCTGTGATTCATGGATCTTTGACGCGTACTTGGTCGCAAACTTATTCACGCTGCCGACAACTAGCTAGCGCATTGGTTAAGGCTGGTGTGAAGGTTGGTGATACGGTGGCTGTGATGTTGCCCAATACGCCACCGATGGTTGAAGCTCACTTTGGTGTGCCGATGGTGGGTGCGGTCCTGAATTCATTGAATACTCGTTTGGATCCAGAGGCGATTGCTTTCATGTTGAACCATGGTGAGGCAAAGGTAGTCATTGTTGATCCTGAGTTCAGTTTGACCATGAAAAAAGCTCTGGCAATGGCTTTGGCTGAAAAGCCAAGAGATATTTTAGTTATTGACGTTAAAGATATTGAATACACAGGGCCAAGTGAACAATTAGGCTCCATTGACTACGATTCATTTATTGCAAACGGTGATCCTGATCATCAATGGCGTATGCCAACAGATGAGTGGGAGTCAGTTTGTCTGAACTACACATCGGGTACGACCGGCAATCCTAAGGGGGTGGTTTATCACCATCGTGGCGCAGCAATCAATGCGCTATCTAACGTGCTTGAGTGGGACATGCCCAAGCATCCCGTGTATTTGTGGACTTTGCCCATGTTCCATTGCAATGGTTGGTGTTTCCCGTGGACCATTGCTGCTAGAGCTGGCATTAATGTTTGTTTAAGACGAGTGGATGCTCCATCGATTTTGAATGCGATGCGCACGTACAACGTGACTCACTATTGTGCTGCTCCAATTGTTCATGGTTTGTTGGTGAATGCCCCAGATGAATTGAAGGTCAACATACCAGTTGGTATCAAAGGTTTGATTGCAGGTGCCGCGCCTCCTGCAGCGACCATTGAAGGTATGGAAAAAATGGGTATTGAGTTAACGCATGTGTATGGTTTAACTGAGGTATATGGCCCTGCAGCGGTTTGCGTTAAGCACGAAGAGTGGAACGATGTAGATGTCGGCGAGCGTGCCAGATTAAATGCGCGTCAAGGTGTGAAGGTGCTTTTGCAAGAGGGCGTGACTGTGATGAACCCAGAAACGATGCAAGAAGTACCTGCTGATGGCGAGACCATGGGTGAAATCATGTTCCGTGGCAACATCACCATGAAGGGTTATTTAAAGAATGACGCAGCCACCAAGGAAGCATTTGCCGGTGGTTGGTTCCATTCAGGGGACTTGGCTGTGATGTATCCGGATGGATACGTCAAAATTAAAGATCGCAGTAAAGACATCATTATTTCTGGCGGCGAAAACATCTCATCGATTGAGGTAGAAGATGTTCTTTATAGGCATCCTGCAGTACTAGCTGCCGCAGTGGTTGCTAAACCAGATCCTAAATGGGGTGAGACGCCATGTGCTTTCTTGGAGGTTAAGGCTGATGTTGGTGTGACTGCAGAGGACATCATTGCCCACTGTAAAAAACACTTGGCTGGCTTTAAGATTCCGCGTGCTGTTGTTTTTGGTGATTTACCTAAAACATCGACCGGAAAAATCCAAAAATTTGAGTTACGTAAGCGAGCGGGTTCGGCAACTGCCATTGACGTTTAAAACCCTATTAAAATAAAAGATTGACCTTTAGAAGGGCTATTTGCCCTTTTTAAAAGGGCTTTGCATTGATACATAAACAGGCATAGATATGAAAATTTTGGTTGCGGTAAAAAGGGTCATTGACTACAACGTTAAAGTTCGCGTGAAGTCTGATAACTCAGGCGTTGAAACTGCTAACGTCAAAATGAGCATGAACCCCTTTGATGAGATTGCGATCGAAGAGGCAGTTCGTTTAAAAGAGGCGGGTGTTGCAACTGAGGTGATTGCTGTTTCTTGTGGCGTGACTCAATGCCAAGAAACTCTCAGAACTGCTATGGCCATTGGTGCTGACCGAGGTATCTTGGTGGAAACGGATGCAGACTTACAACCGCTAGCAGTGGCTAAATTATTAAAAGCATTGGTGGATAAAGAGCAGCCGTCTATTGTTATTTTAGGTAAGCAGGCGATTGATGATGACAGTAATCAAACGGGCCAGATGTTGGCGGCTTTGATGAATGCCTCTCAAGCGACTTTTGCCTCTAAGGTTCAAGTGGCCGACGGTAAAGCCACAGTCACTCGTGAGGTGGATGGTGGTTTAGAAACTTTGGCACTTAATTTGCCAGCAGTGATCACTACTGACTTGCGTTTGAACGAGCCACGTTATGTCACCCTACCTAACATCATGAAGGCCAAGAAAAAACAATTGGATACTTTCAAGCCAGAAGATCTTGGTGTTGATGTAGCCCCTCGTTTAAAAACAATCAAAGTTGAAGAGCCGCCTAAGCGTAGTGCTGGCGTGATGGTTCCGGATGTGAAGACTTTGGTTGAAAAATTAAAAAATGAAGCGAAGGTGATCTAAATGACTTCTTTGGTAATTGCAGAACACGATAATCAATCTTTAAAAGCCGCAACCCTGAATGCTGTTACTGCAGCAGTTGCTTGTGGTGGTGATGTTCATTTACTAGTTGCGGGCCATCAGGCAAGCTCTGCTGTCGAAGCTGCTAAGCAAGTGGCTGGTGTGGCAAAAGTGATTCATGTGGATGCGCCGCACTTGGAAAACCAGTTAGGCGAAAACCTCGCAGAGCAAGTGTTGGCTTTGGCATCGAATTACAGCCATATCTTGGCACCAGCAACGGCTGTTGGTAAAAATACTTTGCCACGTGTGGCAGCTAAGCTTGATGTTGCCCAAGTATCAGAAATCACAAAAGTTATTTCTGCTGATACATTTGAGCGTCCAATTTATGCAGGTAATGCGATTGCAACTGTTCAGGCAACTGATGCGACTAAAGTAATCACAGTGCGCACAACGGGCTTTGATGCAGCAGCTACTGGTGGTTCTGCAGCGGTTGAAACAGCGTCAGCCATCCCTGATACAGGCAAATCAAGTTTTGCCGGCAGAGAAGTCAGCAAGTCTGATCGTCCTGAGTTGGCTACTGCTAAGGCGATTGTGTCTGGTGGTCGTGGCTTAGGTTCATCTGAGCAATATCACGCCATCATTGAGCCTTTGGCTGACAAGTTGGGTGCCGCTTTGGGTGCTTCACGAGCAGCTGTTGATGCAGGCTATGTTCCGAATGATTATCAAGTTGGTCAGACCGGAAAAATTGTGGCGCCACAACTCTATGTCGCTGTTGGTATTTCAGGGGCTATTCAGCATTTGGCTGGTATGAAAGACTCCAAGGTGATTGTTGCGATTAACAAAGATCCTGAGGCGCCAATTTTTAGTGTGGCTGATTATGGTTTGGTAGCAGACTTATTTACAGCTGTTCCAGAGTTGGTCACAGAGTTAAGTAAATAATTTCATCAAACGGCACACATCAACAACATCAGTCTATTCAAATCATAGGAACGAGCCATGAGTTATTCAGCCCCATTAAAAGAAATGCTATTTGTGCTTCAAGATGTGGCTGGTGTTGATGAGGTGGCGAGCATTCCTGGCTTTGAAGACTACGGTTACGATACGGCCGCCGCTGTTTTGGAAGAGTCGGCGAAGTTTTGTAATGAAGTGGTCGCCCCCCTTAATTGGGATGGCGATCAAAATCCAAGTAGCTTAAAAGACGGTGTGGTGACAACTACACCAGGTTTTAAAGAGGCCTTTAAACAATTTGGTGAGGCTGGTTGGCAAGGTGTGATTCATCCAACTGAGTTTGGTGGTCAAGGCTTTCCCAAGGTGATTGCCACTGCGTGTTCTGAGATGCTACATGCGGCCAATATGTCTTTCGCGCTTTGCCCAATGCTGACAGATGGCGCTATTGAAGCCATGTTGACAGCTGCTAGCGATGACTTAAAGCAGTTATATATTCCGAAGATGGTGAGTGGTGAGTGGACTGGCACGATGAATCTCACAGAACCTCAAGCAGGCTCTGATTTGGCGGCAGTGCGCACTCGTGCTGAACCTCAAGGTGATGGCACTTATAAAGTTTTTGGCACGAAAATATTTATCACCTATGGTGAGCACGATATGGCTGAGAACATCATTCATTTGGTGTTGGCTCGATGCCCGGGCGCACCTGAGGGTGTTAAAGGTATTTCATTGTTTGTAGTACCTAAGTTCTTGGTGAATGCCGACGGTTCATTGGGTGAGCGTAATGACGCGCATTGCGTGTCTATTGAACATAAGTTAGGTATCAAGGCGAGCCCAACTGCTGTCTTACAGTTTGGTGATCATGGTGGCGCGATTGGTTATTTGGTTGGTGAAGAAAACCGCGGCTTAGAGTACATGTTCATCATGATGAATGCGGCACGCTTTGCTGTTGGCATGCAAGGTATTGCAATTGCCGATCGTGCTTATCAAAAAGCTGTGCAGTACGCCAAAGATCGTTCGCAATCAAAAGATTTGGCGGGGTCGGAAGGACCTGTTGCCATCATTCATCATCCAGACGTTAAGCGCATGTTGATGACGATGCGCGCATATACCGAAGGTGCTCGTGCGATGGCTTATGTGGCTGCTGCTGCCAGTGATCAAGCGCATTTCAGCTCAGATGAGTCAGTACGTCAAACTAACTTAGCCTTATATGAGTACCTAGTGCCTATCGTCAAAGGCTTTGCAACTGAGATGTCAGTGGATGTGGCGAGCTTGGGTGTGCAAGTTCATGGTGGCATGGGTTTCATTGAAGAAACTGGTGCGGCGCAGTTCTATCGTGATGCTCGCATTCTGCCAATCTACGAAGGCACAACCGCTATTCAGGCCAATGATTTGATTGGACGTAAAACCTATCGCGATGGCGGCAAAGTAGCTAAGCAAATTGCGCACTTGATTCAAGCAACTGAAGCAGAGCTGGCTAAGAGCAATACGCCTGCAGCGCAAGCGATGTTGAAACATCTTTCTGCCGCTCGGGTTTCTTTTGAGTCTGTGGTTGATTATGTTGTTGCTAACTTTAAAACTGATACTAAAAACGTATTCGCAGGCAGTGTGGCTTATTTACGTTTGGCTGGTTTGCTGGTGTCAGGTTGGCAAATGGCGCGCTCAATGATCGTTGCAGAACAAAAGTTGGCAGATGATAAAGAGTTCTTTTCTGCCAAAATTGCTACGGCACGTTTTTATGCAGAGTATTTGTTGAGTCAGGTGCCAGGTGCTGCAGCATCTGTATTAGAGGGTGGGGCTGCAGTCAATAGTCTTACTGCTGAGCAGTTCTAAAAGATAGTTATTAACTATCTTTTAGATTATTGAGAGATTTTTCTCGCCTCTTCAAATTGGCTTAGAAAATGTTGCTCAAAGGCGACTGCTAGGCCAGTCATCATCACTGCTGCGCCAACCATCAAAGAAAAAATCACGCAAACAATCACCAGCCAATTAGAGTTGCTAGCTTGATTGCTATGAGCATTAAATTGGGCATCCCATTTTTCATCGGGGCGCAAACCAAACACAATAGTAGTTAACCAGCTTGCCTCTAAGGTGATAAAGCCTGCGCTTGCCAAGGTCCAACCCAAGGCAGATGACATATCGCTAGCGCCTAATAACTTCCAGCCTAAGACGCCACCAAAAAGCGCCACTAGATGAGTCCATGCCCAAACATTGCTAAGACCTTTTAAGTAAAAGACATTAAGACCTGTGCCTGGAGCAAATAATCCAAGTACGCAAAAGATAAGTTTGTTTTTATGCATGGACGTATTGTATTGAGTTAATCAAGCTAGGGCTGAACAACTCTAATTTTTTAAGGCAAAGCTTAAAACTTCTCCATCTCGCGTCATGATCAAAAGACGATCACCATCTCTCACCATGGTTCTGTAATCCGCCAGATAACTTAAAAACTTGTATTCAAGTTCATCAATCTGTGAGCCGCAGGCTTTGCGAGTGCTGGCTACTTTTTCGATTAAAAATCCCCAATCGCTGGGAGCAACTTGAGCAGTAAAGCGATTGCAACCACTGTAACCGCTAATAGTTTTCCCATCTGGTGAAATAGCCAAAGTGATGGCTTGGGTATTTTCGCCATGTGGAATGCCGCGCAATCTGTTTTTACCGTCATTGGTGCTGGTGTAATGCCACCTAATCAGTTGCCATTGGCTGTCCGCCATATCTCTTGTTGGAGGGGCGGTCACGGCATTGCAGGTAGGCATTACCTGCGCACAACCACTTAAAAATAAGCAAGCCACCCCCCAAAAGCCTAAAAATAGGGATGGGCGGGTTAAATTAGTCATGGTTACCTTTAATTTTTGGTCTTCTTATCAATTCTGCGATAGAATACGTGGTTTATTTCAGCATTGTAAGGAAATCACATGG
>JAOAUK010000040.1:0-8412 GCA_030157655.1 Polynucleobacter sp.
TCAGCCAATGCTTTAGAGATGCCATCGACTTGTTGCAGCTCTTCGATGGTGGCACTGATCACACCTTTTAGGCCACCGAATCTAGCTAATAGCTTTTGCCTTCTCTTGGCTCCAATACCTTCAATTTCTTCTAAACGCGAAACGTTCCTTGCCTTTTGACGTTTGGCTCTCATACCTGTGATGGCAAATCGGTGAGCCTCATCTCTAATTTGCGCGGTGAGCAACAACGCAGGACTTTCTAGGCCTAAAGTCAAAGGCTCACGTTGATCTGCAAAGATGAGTGTTTCTAATCCAACTTTTCTACCCTCGCCTTTGGCAATACCCACAATCATGTGTATATCTAAACCCAGCTCATCAAAAACTTCTTTGGCCATGCTCACTTGGCCTTTACCACCGTCGACCAAAACAATGTGTGGCTGCTTATCAGCGGGTATCTCTTGAAAATTAGCATAACGACGATGCAAAACCTGGCGCATCGCTGCGTAGTCGTCGCCTGGGATGATGTCATTAATATTAAATCGTCTGTACTCACCACTTTGCATGTCGTGCTTTTGATACACCACACAACTAGCTTGCGTAGCTTCACCAGAAGTGTGGCTGATATCAAAGCATTCGACTCTGAGATCTTCGGCGTTTTCAATATCTAGGTTTAGAACATCAATCAAAGATCTCGTTCTAGCCTCTTGACCACCCGCCTCAGTGAGTCGCTTGGTCAATGCCAACTCAGCATTGTTCTGCGCCATGGTAAGCCAGTGCTTTCTTTGACCTTGCGGCTGCTTAAGTATTTGTACTTTTTTGCCAGCCTTGTCATTGAGTAATTGCTGCAACTCTTCATTTTCTGGGCTGTCTTTAAAGTCTTGAATCACCATGACCTTAGGAATTAACTTTAAAGACTCTGCATCGTCACTCAAATAATGCTGAGTGATGAATGCTTGCATGACTTCATCACCATCAGGCATCGCATCTTCTTTAAAGCGCCCCATCTTTGGAAAGTAGGCTCTATCACCCAAATGCCTGCCACCTCTAACCATAGCCAAGTTAATGCAGGCCATGCCACCCTTCATGGCAATCGCCAGAATATCTACATCACCCTCACCTTCAGCAACCGTATCCATCGATTGTTGCTGTAATACTTGTGACAAATCTGCAATGCGGTCACGCATCATGGCCGCTTGTTCAAATTGCATGTTTTCACTATAGGTCAACATGGCTTTTTCAAATTCAGCCATCACACTAGTGTGATTACCCTCCAAGAACTTCATCGCCTTATTAACATCTTCAGCGTAGTTCTGATCATTGATCCTGCCAACGCAAGGTGCACTGCAACGATGGATTTGATGCAACAAACAAGGCCTGCTGCGATTTTTAAAAACAGTATCTTCACAAGTTCTAATCTGAAATACTTTTTGCAGTATCTGTATGCTGTTTCTGACTGCCCAAGAATTAGGAAATGGCCCAAAGTACTGGTGACGTTTATCAACTCTGCCACGGTAATAAGCTAATCTTGGATACTGATGCCCAGAGAGCATAACATAAGGATAAGATTTGTCATCCCTAAAAAGAATATTGAAAGGTGGCGACAGTTCTTTAATGAGGTTGTTCTCTAAAATCAAGGCCTCAGTCTCTGTTCGAGTCACCGTCGTTTGCAAAGAGCGAATCCTTGTCACCATGCGTTCAATACGCGGCGAACTGAGATTTCGTTGAAAATAGCTATTAACGCGCTTTTTTAGATCTTTAGCTTTGCCAACGTATAAGATTTGCCCTGCTTCATCAAAAAAGCGATAAACACCCGGCAAACCGGGTAATTTTTTAACATCATTTAAGAGGGTTTCTGGGGTCTCATTCGACATGCGTTGGGATATTTTTTGTCAAATCGTCGATAACTATGGTGATGCCGGTGTGTGCTGGCGTCTAGCCAGGGCACTATCTCGTCCATCTCCTTCTTCATCGCTTACTTTGTCTCTTTCTTTATCTCATTCTTTGAGTGATTCTTTGCGCGATGCTTCATCTTTAGCATCTAGTCATGATGATATCCGCATTCGTTTATTTTGCGATGATTTAAGTGTTTTAAATACCATCGCACACGGTGATGCTGTAGGCTATGGTGCCACTCTAGGCATTGAGGTCTTACCTTGGTCAGCAGCAGAATCTCCCGATGTTTTATCAAGCATAGGAGATGTCGTCATTGAAGCCTTTGCTTGTCATTTGCCTGAAACCTATGTGACTGCCATGACCCAACGATCTGTGGCGCCTATATGGATTAATTTAGAGTATCTAACTGCAGAAGCATGGGCAGATGACATGCATCTAATGCCTTCCCCACAAAACAATGGCTTAAGCAAATATTTTTACTTCCCAGGCTTTACTGCCAAAACAGGCGGTGTCACTTTAGGCAACTGGGATGAAGCAGTTGATGTTCTAGGTGCAAGTGCTGCACCCCCATCTTTAAAAACTGTATTGGCCAAATGTCGCAATGGCGCCAAGCGCGTATCTATTTTTAATTACCGCCATGCGCCATTAGATGAATGGTTACGCACTTTAAATACTGCCGCACTGACCAATGGTGATTTAGTCGATGTATTAATTTGTGCTGGCCAAAATGTTTCTATTGCAACCCTAGTACCAGCATTAACGGCGGTGCAATTAATAGAATTGCCATTTGTGCCACAAGAAGATTACGACTGGCTAGTCGCTCACTGCGATATGAACTTGGTGCGCGGCGAAGATTCTTTTGTGAGAGCGCAATGGGCGGGTAAACCATTCATATGGGATATCTATCCACAGTCAGATTTAGCCCACGAAGTGAAATTGAATGCCTTTTTAGAGCGGTATTTTGAGGATGCCACCCCTACGCTTGGATCTCTAGGTACGTTAGCCATGAAATGGGGCTCCCCCACAGACTGGTGGCCTCATTTAGGGGCTTGGACCGAACATTCTGAAGCTTGGCGGCAGAAGTTGGTGGGTTTAGGTCATTTAGAGGGTAAAATCTTAGACTTTGTGAAATCTCAGGAAATATCGCGATGAAAATTGCTCAAGAACTCCGCGTAGGTAACGTTGTTATGTTGAATGGCCAACCATTGGTTATTCAGAAAACTGAATACAGCCGTTCAGGTCGTAACGCTGCTGTAGTAAAGATGAAGTTTAAAAACTTGATCACTGAAGCGCCTAACGAAGGCATTTTTAAAGCTGATGACAAATTCGAAGTTGTGATCTTGGAACGTAAAGAATGTACTTATTCTTACTTCGCAGATCCAATGTATGCGTTCATGGATACAGAGTACAACCAGTACGAAGTTGAAAAAGACAATATGGGTGACGCTCTTAACTATTTAGAAGACGGCATGCCAGTTGAAGTAGTTTTCTACGAAGGCAAAGCATTGTCAGTAGAACTGCCAACAATTGTTGTTCGCGAAATTACTTACACAGAGCCAGCTGTTAAAGGCGATACAAGCTCAGGTCGTGTACTTAAGAGCGCAAAGATTGCTACAGGCTACGAACTACAAGTTCCATTGTTCTGTACTGAAGGCGACAAGATCGAGATCGATACACGTACTGGCGAATACCGCAGCCGTGCTAACTAATTGATGTTGTTCAACATTCAGTCTAATTAACTGAATGTTCAATAAACCACCCTTCCAGGGTGGTTTTTTTGTACCTATTTTCTTGTCATATTTCTTTAGTGAAAGTTGTTTAAGCTCAAGCTTATCTGACTATTTTTTAAGCAAACAACCTAGCACTTTGTTTTTAGTAGGTTTATGATTAATTGAACAGAAGTTATAAACAATTTCTGTGGATAACTAATTCGGAAGAGGTCGCCAAATGAGCCAAAAGAGTGCACCCAAACATTTATATGTTGAATATATGTACGGTTTTCTGTTTCATTACACCGAACAACCTTTACTTCCGACTACTCCAGCGTACACCTTAGTCAAACTCATCAGTGCTGATGAAAAAAATTGGGAAGCACTCTATAAGAATATAGATGGCGAGAAAGCCACTTTTCATTTAGAAGGTGGCATGATTAAGATGAAAAAAACCACCGCATAACGGTGGTTAAGCTTGAATCATAATTCTCATACCAAGAGCTTGAATCACTTTAGAGACGGTATCAAATCTCGGCTTTGTATTAGGTCTAAGGGCTTTGTATAAAGCCTCCCTGGTGAGGCCAGTTGATTTGGAAACATCAGCCATCCCTTTGGCTCTGGCTATATGCCCTAACGCCGCAGCCAACTCAGCATCATCACCATCTGCTATTACCTGATTCAGATACTCCGTCATAGCTCTCTTACTCTTCAGATAATGAGTAATATCAAATTCAGGCAAATCATCAATTTTAAGCTTGCGTTTAGAAGACATTTGCTACCTCAATTCATTAGCCATTTGTTTGGCAAATTTAATGTCAGCGGACTGAGACTTCTTATCGCCGCCCATCAACATCACGATGATTGCTTTTCCTTTCTCCAAGTAGTACATGCGCCACCCAGGTCCAAAAAACTCCCTCATCTCATACACATCACTATTAAGCCTCACAACATCTCCCAAATTACCCCTTTGCGCCTT
The DNA here is from genome assembly GCA_030157655.1 of Polynucleobacter sp. Classification (GTDB taxonomy): domain Bacteria; phylum Pseudomonadota; class Gammaproteobacteria; order Burkholderiales; family Burkholderiaceae; genus Polynucleobacter. The sequence continues at coordinate 4,561 of JAOAUK010000040.1, forward strand.
CTCTAATCGCCTAGACAATCTGATCTGGGTAGAGATATCGGAAATACTGTTCAGCCAACGACGAAACTCAAATGTCTCAATTATTTTTATCATCGAGATATTGTAATCGCTCGATTACAATATCTCAAAAACATAAAATCTGCAAGGGCATTACTAATATTTTTAAATCCCTTTTTTCTCAAACCATCTAAACATCAAGAGTGTGATGATGGCGAAGATCACTGCAATCACCCAGTGGTTGATACCTAAAACTTCTGGCAAACCAATCTTGCCAAAATCAGCCCAAGATAAAACAGTTGATTTAAAGAATGGGTACATCTCAGCATAGATGCCAGCGCCAACGATCATGCCAATCACACCAAAGATGGCATGCCAACGACCCTCACCCACCGCACCCACTGAAGTACCAGGGCAAAAACCCATCACAGCCCAACCAATGCCAAACAATGTGCCACCCACTAAGATAGCGCCAACGTTCATAGCTTTGTGACTTAACTTGATGATCTCAAGATCATTCAAAGCCAAGATACCAAACATACCCACTACGATGGCAGACAACATGAATTTAAAAATCGCCATGTCTTTAAACAACATTGCACCCACTTGTTTGTCATAACGTAACACTCGTCCTCTTTGCAATAAAAAGCCAAATGCCAAACCTGTGATTAATCCTAAAATTTGTTCTGTAGACATGTTATTGAACCTTTCTGTACATCAAGTTAGCCACGATGGCGCCAACACCAAAGAAGAACGCCAATGCCACAAATGAGCTGACTGACAATTGCATCATGCCGCTTAAGCCATGGCCACTTGGACAACCATCTGCAAGACGTGCACCCATCATGGCAACAATGCCGCCAAAAAATGAAAATACCGCACGCTTAGCTACTGATGGGCCGAAACGTTTCTCCCATGTAGGTGGCACAGCTTCTAACTTAAAGCTACTGTCTTTTAATGATGAGATCAGTGCCCCAAAGAAGATGCCAATTAAGATCATGAACTGCCAATCAACTTTGACTTTTTCTTTTACGTAGTAAGCATTCTCAGCAACGTGAGCAGGATCCACACTTTGGAACAACAAACCAGCTGCTCGCACGAAGGTGGTTGATGCACCCAGATAATTTGATTTACCCATCAAAGTGGTGGTCAGATAAACAGACACGATGGCCAAAACACCCAATAAAGCACCAGCTAGGTAGGGACTCCACCCCGGACTCTCTTTGGTTAACTGATTAGTACTGCCTAGTTCTGACATGGTTGCCCTCTCTTTTTTAATTTACTGAAATACATTATATACAATTATATATTATAAGGTAATAAATTATTTGGGGCTTGTAAGTTTCACAATAGCTAGGGTTATGGCAAATACTTATAACTAAATCTAGTATTACGTGTTAACTTAGCATCAGTTTTGAAGGAGCCATAGAAGCTGATTTATGAAAAGAATCGTTGACGTATTTAAAAGAAAAGACCGAAGCTTAGTCTGGACTTATGTGATCTCTTTAGATCGCCCTCGCCTTGCCTCAGGCATCATTGAATTTGAGCACGAAGCATTACGTTTATCAGCGCTTGAAGAGCGCGGTGGTAGCGAGATACTTACTGCCAGAGTTAGACCGGCTTAATTACTTAGCCAGTCTTTACTCTGGTGTTAGCCAGTAATGAGCTTAAGCTCTTTGAGTAATTGGCGAGCTCTTTGGTAATCAGGGCAAGCCTGCATATCTTTCCAAGACATCGCCTCAGATGTAGGCATTAATTTCTGCACTCTCGCACGAGAAGTCCTATAAGCTTTTTCATCGTACTTCAAATCTTTGAGCAGTTGATCTGCCAAATCTGGTCGATTACAAATCAACACTTGATCGCAACCGGCTTTCAAGGCCATCTCTGCGCCTTTGACCACACTACCCGCCACCGATGCACCTTCCATCGATAAGTCATCACTGAAAATGACGCCTGTGAACTTGAGTTGTTTTCTTAAGATGTCTTGCAACCAAACTTTTGAGAAACCCGCTGGGTGTTTGTCTACCTTAGGGTAGATAACATGCGCTGGCATCACCGATGCCAAACCAAGACCTAAATACTCATAAGGCTTAGCATCATCATTGATGATGGTTGTTAGTGATCTTTCATCAACAGGGATCGCCACATGAGAATCAGCCTCAGCCCAACCATGACCTGGGAAATGTTTGCCGCAGTTAGCCATACCCGCTAATTGCAAACCATGATTTAAGCTCTTAGCTAACAGCGCCGCAATCTGCGGATCACGATTGAAGGAGCGATCACCAATCACACCACTGCGACCAAAGTCCAAATCTAGCACCGGCGTAAAACTAAAATCAACACCACACGCTCTTAGCTCACTAGCTAAAACAAAACCAACTGCGGTCGCTGCCTCCATGGCTTTCAAAGCATGCTCTGCATGAGCCTTCTTGCCACCATTAGTCCAAATGTCACCAAGCTTCTTCATGGCAGGCAAATGGGTAAAACCATCGGTTCTACAACGCTGCACTCTGCCACCCTCATGATCAATACTGATCATGACATCCGTTCTAACTTTTTTAATGGCTTTTGTTAACGCCGTGAGTTGAGCTCTATCTTCATAATTACGACCAAATAAAATCACGCCACCAGTTTTAGGATCAGCGATACGACGAATATCCTCTTTGGTCAGTGTTTTGCCAACAACATCTAATACGATAGGTCCTGCGTTAAATTTATTTTTTTTGCTCATATTCTTCTACTGTGGTTGATCTACTCTATTTTTAATGATTAACCCATCAAATCTTTGGGGTCCATGACACCAGATACAACAGGTGTACCAAAAGTAACAATCACAAAGGCAATCGCCATATCTACTTCATCACTGATACTCACCTGTGCGCTGTAATGCTTTTTCTCCATGAACTCTTGCAGCTTACCGGAGCACTTGACCACTGGCTTACCAGTTGGATCATTAAGAGTTTGCATGGCACGCCAAGACATCGGCGAGTACATCCCCAAACCAATCGCTTTTGAGAATGCTTCTTTTGCCGCAAAGCGCGTTGCTAAATAAGCAATCCCTCTAGACTCATTGCGCGCCAATCTACCTTTAAAGACCAACATCTCATCAGGGCCCAAAATACGCTCCGCCAAACGACCATGAGTTCTCTCATAAGCCGCCCTTAAACGATCTATCTTGAGTATGTCAGTGCCAATGCCTGCAATCATGTTTATTTAGTTATTTCTTTGTTTATTCATAGCAGTTTGGCGCGCAGACAACATGAGGGCTCTCATGTCCTGAATCGCTGCCTTCCACCCTTTGAATACTGCCTCAGCCACAATTGCGTGACCAATGTTTAATTCTGCAATTTCTAGTATTTCTGCAATTGCTTGCACATTACCTTCATGTAAACCATGGCCTGCATTCACTTTCAAACCAATTGAGTGCCCAAACTTAGCAGCTGCCTTAATGCGTTCCAATTCTTTTAATTGCTCCACACCATTTGTATCAGCATATTTACCAGTATGTAACTCAATCACTGTGGCGCCAGTTTCTTTAGCCTTCGCAATTTGCTGCTCATCTGGATCAATGAAGATTGAGACTGTGATCCCTGCCGCAATCAAGCGTTGGGTCGCATTTTTGACATTCTCAAAATGACCAACGACATCTAGACCACCCTCTGTCGTAACTTCTTGACGCTTCTCTGGCACCAAGCAAACATCGTGAGGTTTAACTTGGCAGGCAATCTCAATCATCTCTGGCGTTACTGCACACTCGAGGTTCATGCGAGTTGTGATGAGTGGTCGCATATTGATCAAATCAGCATCCTTAATATGGCGACGATCTTCTCTTAAATGCAAGGTAATCAAATCAGC
>JAOAUK010000040.1:8512-27319 GCA_030157655.1 Polynucleobacter sp.
CGAGTCATCATGGCTTGATCAGGTAGATGAAGGCCCAATAAGAATCGCGTGAGCGATTTACTTTGTGTAAGAGTCTCTGGATCGCTGTAGTTTTTGTCATTCATGAATCTCAGATGTTTGCCCGTCATCACTGGCCAATGACCAGGGTCATCAGCCTGTAATTTACGTATACCCTTTTCTGGTTGATATACATAATGCTCATCTTCTTCTGGCGCTGTTTGCGAATCAACACAACGATCTAGGGCTGCAGCAAAACCAGTTTCTTTTAGTAGGGCTAACTCAAATGGCCTCAAGATGGGCTCGAGATCTTTAGGGTCTTGACCTAGAAGGTGAACCGTTCTTGCATACTCGTCGTACAAGTCTTCGTGAGAGTCTTCTCTAGCAGTGAACTTAACCAAAAGCTCATTCAAATAAAAACCACAAAGGAGCGCATCCCCCACCAAAGGTGGCACACCACCCAACCACTCAGCCTTGATCATGGTTCTTAATTCACTCTTACCGCTCCAAGAAACAGCCAGAGGTTGAAAACGTTGTAAGACCGGTCTTAAAACAGAATGAGGTCTTTTGGCACCTTTGGCAATCAATGCCATGCGGCCATAAGAACGTGTGAAAACATCCAAAATGAGACTAGTCTCTTTATATGGAATGCTGTGAAGCACAAAAGCTGGTTCGTCAGTGACTCGCACGGCCATGATGTTGGCTTACTCAATACCCTGTTCACGCAAAATGACACGGTCATCAGCCCAACCACTCTTAACCTTAACCCAAGTCTCCAAAAAGACTTTGCCATCAAATAGTTTTTCCATGTCTTGGCGAGCCTCGGTAGAAATGCGCTTCAACTTAGCACCCTTCTCACCAATCACCATCGCCTTGTGACTCTCACGGTCAACTAAGATGGTCGCCGCGATACGTCTTAGAGCGCCATCCATTTTGAATTGATCAATAATCACAGCGCTTGAATAAGGCAACTCATCGCCTGTATGACGGAATACTTTTTCTCTTAAGATTTCTGCTGCCAAGAATTTCTCACTACGATCGGTCAACATATCTGGGTCGTAGATAGCCTCTTGCTCAGGCAAGTACGGCTCCAAGAAGCTCAATAGTCGTTTGACATCATCAGCATTTTTAGCAGTCATCGGGATGATTTCTGAGAACTCGTGTTTCTCACTCATCTCACGCATGAAAGTAAATAGCTTTTGATCACGGTCTTCAGGAGCGTCGGCTCGCTGCGCGAAGACATCTAATTTATTTGCTAACAAAACCACTGGGATGTCTTTAGGCAAGATTTCTAGCACTTGCTCATCTGCTTTACTCCAATAACCAGACTCCACCACAAAACAAATTACATCAACATCCGCCATGGTTGACTTCACCGTGCGGTTCATAACCTTGTTCATAGCGTTACTGTATTTAGTCTGAAAACCTGGCGTATCCACCAAAATAAACTGGGCAGTCTCAGTGGTATTAACGCCCAAGATGCGATGGCGCGTAGTTTGGGCTTTGCGCGAAGTGATGCTGACCTTCTGACCCACCAATGCATTGAGCAAAGTCGACTTGCCAACGTTAGGGCGGCCTACTAGTGCTACTGTTCCGCATCGAAATGTCATTGGGCTGAGTTCCTTTTATTGATTAATTTACTCAGACTTCAACTTAAGATTAAGTTGATCGTCTGTAGGGTCTTTGGCAGCAACCAAAGAAGCTTTCTTTTTAGTCGCTTTGGTCTTTTTAGGCTTTCTGCCAGTTTGAGAAACAATTTTTTGCGCAGCCTCTAAGGATAGTTTTGCAGCCGCTTGCTCTGCTGCTCGGCGAGATGCCCCTTTACCATTCAAAGTGATCTTCAAACTTGGGATCGAGCACTCCACTTCAAACTGTTGATTATGAGCTACACCTGTCGTGGCCACCACGTTATAAATCGGAAGCGGCAATTGATGTCCTTGTAGGTATTCTTGTAGAAGGGTTTTGTCGTCTTTACCCAAGGTTCTTGGATCAACATGCTCCAGAATTTGCGAATACCATTTTCTTAAAACCTTTTTTGAAGATTCAAAACCAGAATCTAAGAAAATAGCACCAACAATTGCTTCAAACGTATCTGCCAAGATAGATGGGCGTTTAAAACCACCGCTCTTTAACTCACCCTCACCCAAACGTAAACAATCGGATAGCTGCAAGGCTTGAGCAATCTCATACAAAGCTTGCTGTTTAACTAGGTTGGCTCTAACACGAGACAAATCACCTTCATCCAAATCTTGATAGCGCTCATAAAGAATCTCTGCAACGGTGCAGTTCAATACAGAGTCGCCCAAAAACTCTAAACGCTCATTATTTTTTTTGCTATGACTACGATGGGTCAAGGCCTGCATGAGTAAATCAGGTTTTTCGAAAACGTAACCCAACCTCTCCTGTAAGAGCCTTAAGTCAACCGGTGCGCGTGGTGTCATATCCGCCTTTACTACCTTGCTCACTCAAAACGTCCAATACGCTTTAAGTCACCTAGGTTCATCCAAACGAAGAATGCTTTACCAACTAAATTTCTTTCAGGTACAAAACCCCAATAACGAGAATCAGCCGAGTTATCACGGTTATCTCCCATCACAAAGTAATGGCCAGGAGGCACCGTACATGTCACACCATTCATGCTGTAGGTGCAATTCTCATAAAACGGGAAACGATCTTGCGTATAGACGCCAGCTGGCCGCTCTGGGTGGTTCAAGACGTTGTGCGATACACCACCAAAATCTTTCGGGAAAGTTTCACGATAGAACTTGGCATAAGACATATGCTCAGGATCTAAATAATCTGGCTTCTCGTCATATCCAAAAGATTGCCCATTAAGAGTTAGGCGTTTATTTTGGTATGAAACCACATCCCCAGGCATACCCACCACACGCTTGATATAGTCAACAGACTCATCCTTAGGGTAACGGAAAACAATCACATCACCACGCTGCGGCGAATTCATATCAACAATCTTTTTGTTGATCACTGGCAAACGAATACCGTAAGTGTATTTATTCACCAAAATAAAATCGCCAATCATCAAGGTTGGGATCATTGAGCCTGATGGAATCTTAAATGGCTCAAATAAGAATGAACGCAAGAAAAATACCGCAAAAATAACTGGGAAGAAACTAGCCGTGTACTCCAACCACAAAGGCATGCGATCAATGCCGGCCGCTTTTCTTTTGGGTGCAAAAACTAATTTATCTGCCACCCAAGCAACGCCTGTTACTACCGACAAAATAAAAAGAATCAAGGCGAAGTTCATTACTTATCCTCCACCTGTAAGATCGCCAAGAAGGCTTCTTGTGGGATCTCCACACTACCTACTTGCTTCATACGACGCTTACCTTCTTTTTGCTTCTCCAGAAGTTTCTTCTTACGCGTGATATCACCACCATAACACTTAGCTAAAACGTTCTTGCGTAAAGCCTTCACGTTCTCACGCGCAATGATGCCGCTACCAATAGCCGCCTGAATAGCCACATCAAACATCTGACGCGGAATAATCTCACGCATCTTAGCGACTACTTCACGACCACGATACTGACTGTTACTTCTATGCACGATGATAGATAGAGCATCCACCTTCTCACTATTGATCAAGATATCTACTTTGACCACATCAGAGGCACGATATTCTTTGAACTCGTAGTCCATGGATGCATAACCACGTGAAATAGATTTAAGACGATCAAAGAAATCTAAGACGATTTCAGCCATCGGCATCTCATAAGTCAACTTTACTTGGCGACCAACGTACTGCATATCCATTTGGATACCGCGCTTGCCAGTACATAAAGTAATCACCGAACCAACATACTCTTGTGGCATGAATAAGTTCACCACCACAATCGGCTCCATGATCATTTCAATACGACTTGGATCTGGCATTTTTGATGGATTATCAACAACGAGCTTTGATCCATCTTTCAACTCTACTTCATAAACCACAGTTGGCGCAGTCGTGATCAACTCCATGTTGAACTCACGCTCTAAGCGCTCTTGCACAATTTCCATGTGCAATAAACCTAAGAAGCCACAACGGAAACCAAAACCTAAAGCTTGAGAAACCTCTGGCTCGTACATCAATGCAGCGTCGTTTAGCTTGAGCTTCTCTAATGACTCACGCAAGGCATCGTATTGGTTGGATTCCACAGGATATAAACCAGCAAACACTTGTGGCTGGACCTCTTTAAAACCAGGCAATGGTGCTGTTGCAGGTGTTCTGTTTTGCTGACCTGGAGCATGAGTGACGGTATCCCCCACTTTTGCTGCTTTTAGCTCTTTAATACCAGCAATAATGAAACCCACTTGGCCCGCAGATAGCTCTGTGCGATCTACAGACTTCGGTGTAAACACACCAACGTGCTCCACCAAATGTTGAGTGCCAGAGGCCATCAATAAAACTTTATCTTTAGGCTTTAATGTGCCGTTGATCACACGCACCAACATCACCACACCAACATAGTTGTCAAACCATGAGTCAACAATCAAGGCTTGCAATGGCGCAGTTGAATCACCTTTAGGTGGTGGTACTTTTTTAATGAGATCTTCTAAAACATCTTGCACACCCATGCCTGTTTTTGCAGAGCAAGAAACAGCATCAGTGGCATCAATACCAATCACATCCTCGATCTCTTGCTTAGCGCGATCAGGATCGGCTTGAGGTAAATCGATTTTGTTTAAAACAGGCACCACTTCAACACCTAGCTCAATAGCTGTGTAGCAGTTCGCGACTGTCTGTGCCTCCACACCTTGGCTGGCATCCACCACCAACAAGGCGCCCTCACAAGCTGACAAAGAACGACTAACTTCATAGGAGAAGTCGACGTGTCCTGGGGTATCAATCAAGTTGAGGTTATAAATCTTGCCATCACGAGCTTTGTAGTTCAAAGCGGCTGTTTGAGCCTTGATTGTGATGCCGCGTTCTTTCTCAATGTCCATAGAATCAAGGACTTGAGCTTCCATTTCACGGTCTGAAAGACCGCCGCATAGCTGAATAATTCGGTCTGCTAAGGTCGACTTACCGTGGTCGATATGGGCAATGATAGAAAAGTTACGTATATGATCCATGGATTCCTTAAAACGGCTTGCCGCAATGCAACACCATATTGCACTGCAATAAGACGCCTCTCCCCTCTATTGTAGTCGGAACGCGGTCAGAACCCCGATTTCTGAGAAAGCCAAGCAAAGTTGAGGGATATACCCTCAACTTTAGGCATTTGATGAATTATTTGGTTGGTTTTACAGGAATAACGAGAGTGCTATCGCCTCTGCGAATAAACACAGCGACAGATTTGTTATTTTTAGCTACAGCCTTCACTGCTATCTCGAATTGTTTTGCTGCAATGATGTCTACATCGCCCAAACGCACAATCACATCACCAACACGTGCGCCAGCTTTTGATAGAGGACCATCTTCAGCTAATGCCTGAATCTCAACACCTGTTTTAATCGACAACTCACGGCGTTTTGCATCACTCACATCGATCACACCAACACCTAATGCATTGGTTGTTGTTGTCGCTGGCTCATCATCTTGTTTCTTAGCAGCCACTTTTTCAGCAGGCTCCATATCAGCCACCGTGATACTTAGTTCTTTTTGAGCACCTTTACGCCACACCATCAAAGAAACCTTTGAACCTGGACGTGTGTCACCAACAATTCTTGGTAGGTCAGATGATTTTTCAATCGGGCGCTCGTTAAAACTCAAAATAATGTCACCTGGCTCAAGACCTGCTTTGTCTGCAGGCGCACCCACTTCAATATTACGCACCAAAGCACCGCGAGCTTTATTCAGACCCAAGCTTTCAGCGACCTCTTTACTCACTTCAGCAATGGCCACACCAATGCGACCACGACTCACCTTACCCGAACTTCTTAATTGATTAGAAATACGCATCGCCTCATCCATCGGGATAGCGAAGGAGATACCCATGTAACCACCTGAGCGCGAAAAGATCTGTGAATTAATACCTACTACTTCACCACGAGTATTCAAGAGTGGGCCGCCAGAGTTGCCAGGGTTAACGGCCACGTCTGTTTGAATAAACGGCAAGTAATCCCCTGTGTCACGACTTTTTGCAGAGACAATACCAGCGGTCACTGTGTTCTCTAAACCAAAGGGTGAACCAATGGCTAAAACCCACTCACCTACACGCACCTTGGATGAGTCCCCAATAGGTAAACGCGTTAAACCGGTCGCTTCAATTTTGACCAAAGCCACATCCGTACGCTTATCAGCACCAATCAACTTAGCTTTAAATTCTCGCTTGTCAGGCAATGTGACATAAATAGTGGTTGCACCTTCTACAACGTGCGCATTGGTCAAGATATAACCATTACTCTCAATCACAAAACCAGAACCCACTCCGCGGTTTTGCTCTTCTTGCTGAGGTTTGCGATTAGGTTGCTGTTGCTTAGGTGTTGGTAATGGAATACCAAAGAAACGGCGAAAGAATTCTGCCTGCTCTTCATCTAAACCAGGCATCCCAGGGACTCCCCCAGATTGGCGCACATTCACTTTTTCAGTAGTCCTGATGTTCACCACAGCAGGATTGGCTTTTTCAACCAAATCAGCAAAATCAGGATAACCACGCACAGCAGGTGCCACAGCAACTGGCGCAGCTGGAGTGACGGCCCCATTCGCTGGGCTAGCAGCATTATTTTGGGCATGTGTTGGTAAAGCCACCAAAGAGCTGGCTGCTATAGAAATACTTAGTACAGATAAGATTTTTTTCATGGTGTTGATACTTTAGAGCATTCAGACAGTATTTGCAGAGTTCTGTTTAGATACTTTGATGATGTGGGTATTAATTTAGGGATTAGAGCAATATTTTCAAGATTTTTCAGGAAAAATAAAAGCCTCCGATTGGAGGCTTTTATTGTTAGCTTTGCCTTAGTTCATTTAGATACGACGGAATACCAAGGTACCGTTAGTACCGCCAAAACCAAAGTTATTCTTCACAGCCACATCAATCTTCACGTCACGCGCTGTATTGGCACAGTAGTCCAAATCGCACTCAGGATCTTGATTGATGATGTTAATAGTTGGAGGAGATTTCTGATGATGAAGTGCCAATACTGTAAATACTGACTCCAAACCGCCAGCACCACCCAATAAGTGACCTGTCATCGATTTAGTAGAGTTCACCACCACACCCTTGGCCGCCGCACCTAAAGCAGCTTTCAAGGCTTCTGTTTCATTCTTGTCACCCAAAGGTGTCGATGTGCCGTGTGCGTTCACGTAATGCACTTGGTCTGGATTAACACCAGCATCTTTTAGTGCATTCACCATACAACGACGTGGACCATCCATATTAGGCGCAGTCATGTGATACGCATCACCACTCATACCAAAACCTGCCAATTCAGCATAGATTCTGGCGCCACGCGCTTTAGCGTGTTCGTATTCTTCTAGAACCAACACACCGCCACCCTCACCTAGAACAAAACCATCACGGTCTTTATCCCAAGGACGAGAAGCAGTTGCAGGATCATCGTTGCGAGTTGACAAGGCTCTTGCTGCAGCAAAACCACCCACACCCAAAGGTGAAATGGTTGACTCAGCACCACCAGCCAACATCACATCCGCATCACCATACTGAATCAAGCGAGCCGCCAAGCCAATGCTATGCAAACCTGTTGTACAGGCAGTCACAGCAGCAACGTTAGGACCCTTAAGATTCAAATTAATGCTCAAGTGGCCTGAAATCATATTAATGATTGAACCAGGCACAAAGAACGGAGAAATGCGGCGTGCGCCACGATTTGTGTATTCGGTGTGGGTCTCTTCAATCATTGGTAAACCACCAATGCCTGAACCCACCAATACGCCAATTCTTTCGGAATTGGCGTCTGTTACTGTAATGCCAGAATCTTTGAAGGCTTGCATACCAGCAGCGAGTCCGTAATGGATAAATGTATCCATATGGCGAGCTTCTTTAGCCGGGATGTAATCCTCGACATTGAAGTTCTTTACCTCGCCGCCAAAGTGCACGGCCAAGCCAGAATGATCAAACTTAGTGAGGGTTGCAATACCAGTGCGACCCGCCAATAAATTTTCCCAAGCTTCACCAACGGTATTACCAACTGGTGAAACCAAGCCTAGTCCGGTAACGACTACCCGGCGCTGTCCCTTCAACTGGCTCACAGCTAATTAGCCTTGTTTGGACTTGGCGAAATCGATAGCCAATTGAACAGTAGTGATTTTTTCAGCTTCTTCGTCTGGAATCTCGATGCCGAACTCATCTTCTAATGCCATAACCAACTCAACTGTGTCGAGAGAATCTGCACCTAAGTCATTAACGAAAGATGATTCATTCTTAATTTCTGATTCGTCTTTGCCTAATTGCTCAGCTACGATTTTCTTAACGCGTTGTTCGATGTTATCCATGTAATCCCCCAAGGGTTGTTGTAAAAATGTTGAAAAAAGATTTTATCAGCTTATTTGACCAAATTAGCTCAAATAGAGTCCACCATTCACATGAAGTGTTGTTCCCGTGATGTAACCAGCCCCTGGAGAGGCCAAAAATGCCACCGCATGGGCGATATCTTCAGGAGTTCCAAGGCGTTGGAGGGGAATGTTCACTTTTAATGAATTTTGCTGCTCTTCTGAGAGGGCTTTGGTCATATCTGTATCGATAAAACCAGGCGCCACACAGTTCACAGTGATATTACGGCTACCAATTTCACGAGCCAAAGCACGTGACATACCTGCTACACCAGCTTTTGCAGCTGCATAGTTGGCCTGTCCTGGGTTGCCACTGCTACCCACCACAGAAGTAATATTAATAATGCGACCGCCCTTGGCTTTCATCATCGGGCGCAAAACGCCACGTGCCAAGCGGAAAACAGCGCTCAAATTAGTGTCAATCACAGAAGTCCACTCATCGTCCTTCATGCGCATCGCCAAGTTATCTTGAGTAATGCCGGCATTGTTGACCAAAATATTTAAAGCACCACGCTCTTTAACAATGCTATCAATCAAGGCGTCACAAGCTGCAGCGTCGTTCACATTTAGAACAGCACCCGCCCCACCTGTTGGCTTTAATGCCGCATCAATATCTTTGGCGCCAGATTCGCTAGTGGCTGTACCAATCACGACAGCACCCTGTTTAGCCAATTCCATCGCAATCGCACGGCCAATACCGCGTGATGCACCTGTTACTAAAGCAATTTGTCCTGTTAATGTACTCACCAACTCTCCCAACTTAATTTTTTCTAGTTTCTGTCCAAATAATTACGCTTTAATGACAGCCATTACCTCAGCCATCGTGGCAGGGTCATAAACAGCCAAACCGTTCAAATCGCCATTAATGCGTTTTGTCATACCTGCTAATACTTTGCCAGGACCACACTCCACCACATGAGTCACACCCTGAGCAGCCATCGCTTGAATCGTCTCAACCCAACGAACCGGTGCAGCAGCTTGCCTTACCAATGCGTTCTTGATACTCGCTGGGTCTTTCAAAACGCTGACATCCACGTTATTGATCACATCAATGCTTGGCGCTTGAAATGTCTTGTCTGCCAAATAAGCTTCTAATTTCTCAGATGCTGGTTTTAGCAATGAAGAATGGAAAGGTGCAGAGACAGGCAAAGGCAAGGCACGTTTTGCACCAGCTGCTTTTGATAACTCACATGCTTTTTCCACACCCGCTTTAGAACCAGCAATCACCACTTGCGCTGGCGCGTTGTAGTTGACCGCTTCTACTACTTCACCAGTAGCGGCTTGCGCGTCAGCACACGCTTTGCGAACTGTGTCGTCATCCAAACCTAAAATCGCAGCCATGCCACCTGTACCAACAGGCACAGCATCTTGCATGGCTTGCGCACGAAAACGCACCATCGGCACAGCATCTTTAAAAGTAATTACACCTGATGCTACTAAAGCACCATACTCACCCAAGCTGTGTCCAGCCATGACTGAAGCAGCTGGACCACCCGCAGCAATCCAAGCTCGGTAACAAGCCACACCAGCCGTCAACATCACAGGCTGTGTATTTGTTGTTAATGACAACGCTTCAGCAGGGCCTTCAGCAATCAATCGAGCAACATCTTCGCCCAAGGCTTCCGATGCTTCATCCAACGTTCTTTTTACTTCAGCGTTATCACCCCAAGCATTCAACATACCAACTGCTTGAGAACCTTGACCTGGGAATACGAAAGCAAATTTCATGAAATTTCCTGTAGTTTCTTTTTTATTTTTTAATATTTAACCACTGCTGCTGCCCATGTGAAACCACCACCCACACCTTCCATCAAAAGATGTTGGCCACGCTTAACTTGACCGGCACGAATAGCTGTATCTAAAGCCAATGGAATCGATGCCGCTGACGTGTTGCCGTGATCTTGCACAGTCACCACCACGTTGTCACGGGAGATGCCTAGCTTTTTAGCAGTACCTTCCATGATGCGAATGTTCGCTTGATGCGGAATCAACCAATCGATATCAGCAGGCGTTAAATTTGCTGCCGTTAAAACCTCTTGTGCCACTTGATCAAGAACTTTTACAGCTAATTTAAAGACCGCTTGACCATCCATCTCCAAGAAAGCAGAACCTTGCAAAGCACCTTTATCAGTTCTACCTGGCACACATAAAATGTTGCGATGACTACCATCAGCATGCATGGCTGTAGCCAAAATACCTGGCTCATCACTTGCGCCAACAATCACTGCACCAGCACCATCACCGAACAGAACACAGGTACCACGATCTTTAAAGTCAAGAATGCGTGAGAATGTTTCAGCACCAACAATCAATACTTTTTTGTACATGCCACTACGAATAAAGTTATCCGCAACAGCCAATGAGTAAGCAAAACCAGAACACACGGCTTGCACATCAAATGCTGCACAACCATTGGTAATACCTAATTTATCTTGCAACACACAAGCTGTACTTGGGAAACCACCCAAGTTATCCGGCGTTGATGTGGCCAAGATAATTAAGTCAATCTCACCAGCTTGAATGCCAGCAGCTTCAATCGCTTTTTGTGATGCCTGCAGAGCAAGATCGCTCGTTAGTTCGCCATCCGCAGCAAAGTGGCGCGCACTGATGCCACTGCGAGAAAAAATCCATTCATCACTGGTCTCAATGCCGTCTTTTGCCAACATCTCTGTAATCTTGGCATTTGTGACTTTATTAGCTGGCAAATAACTACCAGTACCTAGAATTTTTGAATAAATTTTTGTTGTATTTGTAGATTGGGTCATCATGAGCCTTAGCTTTGAGTACCTGTATGTTGACTATCTGCAGTTTGAGCCATATGCGACACCACAAAGGCTTCTGCAACTTTACCCACCATATTATTTTTGGCGCCCTCATAGGCGCGGCGTAATGCAGTGATAAATGCTTTTTTATCAGCCGAGCCATGACTCTTCATCACAAGCCCACGCAAACCCAACAATGCAGCGCCGTTGTAATTACGGTGATCAACGCGCTTTTTAAATCTCATGAGTACTGGCATCGCAGCTAGCGCCATTAACTTAGTTAACCAGCTACGGCCGAATTCTTGTTTAATGAATCCAGAAATCATGTAGGCCAAACCTTCACTGGTTTTTAGCGCCACATTACCTACAAAGCCATCACAAACAACAATGTCTGTGGTGCCTTTAAAAATGTCATTACCTTCTACGTTACCGTAGAAATTTAGAGTGCTGTTGCGCAACAACTCAGAAGCTTCTTTAACAACTTGGTTGCCTTTGATAACCTCTTCACCAATATTCAATAAGCCAATGGTCGGGTTAGCAATGCCATCCACAGCACGCGCCATAACGTCAGCCATTTGCGCAAATTGCAACAAATGAATCGCTTCACAATCAGCATTAGCACCTAAATCAAGCACGATCGTGCCACGACCCAATTGATTAGGCATCATCGCTGCAATCGCAGGACGGTCAATACCATCTAATGTTTTGAGTACGTAACGAGAAATCGCCATCAAGGCGCCAGTGTTACCTGCAGAAATAGCTGCTTGAGCCAAACCTTCTTTGACTTGCTCCGCAGTGATACGCATTGAAGAGTCTTTTTTACGACGTAAAGCCACTTCAATCGGATCATCCATCTCCACCACTTCTGACGCATGGACGACAGTGATCCTCTGTCTGAGTGCTGGAGACACTTTAGCCAACGCTTGATTGATTAAATCAGCGTTACCGACAAGTCTTATGTGTAAATCTGGCAACTCGGCCAGAAGCTCTGTGCTGGCGGGTACTGTGACCACAAGACCGTGGTCTCCACCCATTGCATCAACTGCTAGCGTGACGCTCATTAAGATTCTTGTTTCAAGAAAAAAGCGGCCACTAGAGGTGCCGCTTGATCTTTTCCTAGAAGGATATTAGTCGTTCTTAGTCTTAACAACTTTACGACCACGGTAGTAGCCGTTTGGGCTAACGTGGTGACGCAAGTGAGCTTCACCAGTCGTTGGCTCAACTGCCAATGAAGGTGTAGACAAGAAGTCATGCGCACGGTGCATGCCACGCTTTGACGGTGATTTTTTATTCTGTTGAACAGCCATGTTTTTACTCCTAAACGAATCCGAGATTCTAGCACAAAGTCATTGTTTTTTGAGCTTTTCTAAGACTGCAAATGGGTTGGGCTTCTTAATAATGATCTCTTCTGACCCAGATTGAAGAGTTTTAGCCACTTTTTGCAGGTCAGATGGCTGACATTCGCCAACCGGGTGTCTGGCTGATAAAGGTAGGCTTAAAAGCAGCTCTTCTTCAATAGTTTCCAATAAATTGAAGGTTTCTGAAGATACCAAAGCATCTTCAGCATCTTGATTTTCCTCATCAAAATCCCAAGCCTCTGCCTCTTCTTCAGACTCAAAAAGGATGTAATCACGGTCAGAATCCAAAGACTCCATATACGGTTGCAAGCAGGTCTGGCAACTCAAAGGGAGGTCGACAGCAAGGCGTAAGTGCATGTATTGCAAAGGAATTCCGCCTAAACGCTCCTCAAACCAAGTGCTCATCTCCCAATGAATCTCTGATGGCTTTAAATTGCCCCCCGCAGTGATTTCCTGCAACAATCTTGGAAAGTGAGATAGTTCGAGTGCCCCCTGGCCAACATAAGTGACCCCAGACCTCATATCAACAGATTGAAGGTCTTTGGGATTATTCGGCAAAATGTGGGGTGTCGTATTTTTTGAATTCATACCGAAAGCATAAATGAGTGCCGCCTCTAGCCCAAGCAATTTATCCAATAACTTAGCTAATTCATCGTCCAAAGAAGCAAAAACCTTGATTTTGGCTTCGACCTCTAAATACAGAAAAGAGCTGCTGGGTCGCTTAGGACTACCTTTTGAAACTATTTCCCCGGAAGTGGATGAAACCCCACTTCCCAAAGAAACCCCTGAATTAATTGCTATTCGCTTGGCCCAAGCTAAAGCCTTGGCAATTTCTTTAGACAATCCTCACGCCTATGTGATTGGCTCCGATCAAGTAGTAGATTTACATGGCGCAGCCATGGGCAAACCGGGTGATCACGACCGAGCCATGGCGCAACTACAAATCTTGCGCGGCCAAACCGTGAAGTTTCATACAGCGGTTTGTTTAGCGCATGGTGGCCAAGCAAAAACTGTGAACGTCATCACCGAAGTGACATTCAGAGAGCTCAAAGACTCCGTTCTAGAAGCTTACCTATTAGCAGAGACTCCTTATGACTGTGCTGGTAGCGCCAAATCTGAAGGTTTAGGTATTTGTTTACTGGAACATGTGCGTAGCGATGATCCAACCGCATTGGTTGGCTTACCATTAATTGCCGTTTGCTCCTTACTGCGCGAAGCCGGTTTTTCAATTCCTGCATAACTATTTTTATAAGACTTCCATCATGGCAGGCATTCTTTACCTCATACCTAATACACTTGGCGACGATGCGCGCGAAGATCAGCTGTCATCCGTCTTACCTAAAGACACAATCGAACGAGCCTCACAATTGCGCTACTGGATTGTTGAAAATGCAAAAACTGCTCGCGCATTATTAAAGGCAATTGGCACACAGTCTCCACTCATTTGCCCCATGCAAGAGATGCAGATGTCTGAGTGGCGCGGCCCGGGTAAAGAACAAGCAGGCAAAGAAGTACTGAACCTCAAAACCATGCTGCAACCACTTCTTGACGGTCACGATATGGGCCTAATGTCAGAAGCAGGATTGCCTGCGATTGCAGACCCAGGCTCTGATGTGGTGAAGATGGCTCATCAAATGGGCATCACAGTGCGGGCACTCGTAGGTCCTAGCTCTTTATTGCTCGCCTTGATGTCTTCAGGCATGAATGGTCAAAGCTTCGCCTTCCATGGTTACTTACCAGTGAACCATGCAGAAAAAGTAACTGCATTAAAACAACTAGAACAAGAATCAAAAAAGAAAAAACAAACTCAACTTTGGATTGAGACGCCGTACCGCAACGGCGCCATGATTGAAACCATGTTGCAATCATTACAAGGTTCTACGCAGATTTGCGTAGCAGCTGATTTAAGCTTGCCAACAGAGTGGGTGAAATCTCAAACAGTCTGCGCATGGCAAGCAAGCCTCAAAAAAGAAGCCGGCTTATTACAAGCCCTTCACCAAAGACCTGCTGTTTTCTTATTACTCGCCTAAACAGAGCAAGAAAGCTCAATTGGTAGTAAGCTAGTTCCCAATATATAAGGGGACGTCATGATTGGGGCTTTTCGCACTTTTAGAAGTTTATGCATCGCCGCATCCTTATTGATGTTTCTGCCTAGTATCGCTAATGCTTGGGACATGATCGGCAAAAAATCAATTTACTTGCACGATCAAACTGGCGCAAAAACACTCACTGGCGCGATCACATTTAAACCTGATGGCTCACAAGTGAGTTACACAATCGATTGGGATCATCGGTTGATGAAAGATCACTTCTTATCGATGCGTGAATTTAAATGCGTAGAGGGTCAAGTAGAAATTCTGTGCCAAGTACCGTACCCATACAAACACCCTCAAAGATTCAGTAAAGATAACTATCAATGGCTAGAACATTCTTTGTTATTTATGTTCAAAACACCCAAAAACTTTGGCGCTGTTTTATGGAATGGTATTTATTTCAAATTGGAGTTAGGTGCCAATGGCTTCAGAGGCGAACCTCAAGCGATTGATCTCAACCTGATTGCTGCACCACCGGATAAATTAGATGTGCCACCCTACGGCATTAGCGAAAGAAACCCAATTGAAAAAGGTGCGCGATGGTTCACGCACCTAACAATTGAATAGCCTTAGTTAAGGCGTGGACTACTCATTACTTTAGCCACACTCTCGCCCATCGCAGCCCCAAAACGTTTGGCCACACGCTCAGCAAGATTGTCTTTCATGGTGTAGTCGACCACTTCAGGCGCTTTGAATACTTCACGAGCCACGCCATCCACAGTACCTAGCGCATCAGTTAAACCTAACTCAACACTTCTTGCGCCATTCCACACCAAACCAGAAAACATATCAGGCGTTTCTTTTAATCGATCACCGCGACCATCACGCACTACTTTAATAAACTGCTGATGCACTTCAGAAAGCATGTCTTGAACGAAAGCTTTTTGCTTAGGATCTTCTTTAGTAAACGGATCTAATAAAGCTTTGTTTTTTCCTGCAGTAATCGCGCGACGCTCAATGCCCAACTTGTCCATGAGACCAGTCACGCCAAAACCACTCATGATCACACCCACTGATCCAACTAAGCTGGCTTTATCAACAAAAATCTTATCTCCCGCAACTGCTACGTAATAACCACCTGAAGCACAAATTTCTTCTACAACAACGTGCAATGGCTTTTCTGGATGCTTAGCTCTTAAACGTAAGATCTCGTCATGAATAATCCCTGACTGCACCGGTGAACCACCCGGACTATTGATACGCAAAATCACACCAACACTTTCATGGCTCTCAAAAGCAGCTTTCAAAGAAGCATTAATAGCATCAGCACTTGCCTTTGAATCAGGCGCGATTTCACCTTGCAAATCAACCAAGGCAGTGTGCTTACCTAAAGCAGACTTACCACCCCAATCAAGGTCAAATAAATTAATAGCTAAACCCACAAAAACCACCAAAGTCATCAAGCGAACCGCCGTTCTCCAACGACGGCCACGACGTTGTTCTTTGAGGTTCTCTAATAAGAGGTGTTCTAGGGCTTGGCGCTCCCAGACTTTTTCATCTGACATGTCATGCTTTCTTTAATTAGAACTGTATTAAATGTATATACCTAAGAGCTTAATCTTTTTATGCGTTTCCCGCCAACCAATCAGACAACTCCGCCACATTACTAACGCAAGTCAGGGGGTTTTCTGTTTTTAAAACGTGTTCTGGATGTGCGCCATAAGTAACTGCAACAGCATCAGCACCAGCATTGTTGGCCATCAACAGGTCATGAGTGGTGTCACCAATCATGAGCATTTTTTCCATCGGCACCATCAATGACTCTGACAACTCAATCAACATCGCTGGATGTGGCTTAGAAAAAGTTTCATCCGCTGTACGCGTGTCATCAAATAAGTCTTCAAGCTCGTGAAAGCCTAATGAGCGATCCAAACCTTTACGACTCTTACCTGTTGCAACAGCCAGTAAATGCCCTTTATCTTTGAGGCTATACAGTAAATCTCTGGCGCCCTCAAATAAACTGAGTTCATGATCCTTACTTAAATAATGAAAGCGGAAACGATCAATCAGTTTGTAGTGATCATCGACCGAAACAGTCGGGCAAGCTTTACGTAAAGACTCCTGAATACCTAAGCCAATCACGTGACTTGCCATAGAGTCATCGGGCACTGGCAAATTCAAATCTCTACAAGCATCCTGAATGCATTGAACAATAGTCGGCGTGGAATCCATCAAGGTTCCGTCCCAATCCCAAACAATGAGCTCGTAGCGCAGTGATATTGACGACATCGTTAAACCACTGGGTTTTCTAAAACACCAATGCCATCAATTTGGATTTTGACGGCGTCCCCTTTTTTCAAGAAACGTGGCGGCTTAAATCCCATGCCCACTCCACTAGGTGTACCAGTAGCAATCACATCACCCGGATAAAGAGTCATGCCCGCAGAAATCGACTCAATCACTGTAGGAATATCAAAAATCATTTGATCAGTGTTGCCATCTTGGCGCAACTCGCCATTCACCCAACACTGAATCTTGGTATTTTTTTCATTAATCTCATCCGCAGACACCAACCAGGGCCCCATGGGACAAAACGTATCAAAACTTTTACCAATATGAAATTGCACATGCTTGGCTTGCACATCACGCGCGCTCACATCATTGATGATGGTGTAACCCCACACATACTTCATCGCATCAGCCTTACTAATGGCTTTGCCTTGCTTGGCAATCACCACCGCTAACTCTGCTTCGTAATCCATTTCTTGTGTAGCAGCTGGATGACTATCAATCCCCACACGAGTGCCAATCACTGCTTCTGGCACCTTGCTAAACACCACAGGATGTTTAGGTAGATTTGCCATAGAACCTTGCGCCTCACCTAATTTGCTATCTTTAATTTCTTTAACGTGATCCAGGTAATTTTTGCCCACGCAAAAAATATTTCTTCTAGGGTGTGGAATCGGGGCGCGCAAGCAAACATCCTTGAGTGCCACCACTTGCCCCATGACTGGAAGATTCTTTCCTTCTGCCATGATCTCAATCACGCTCAAGGCGCCACGCTTCGCATCCTCTTGACTCAACTGATAAGGCGTGACCGTTTCTAAATCATCAGAAACAACACCTACGTATTGCTCAGACTTGTATTGATAAGCTGCTAATTTCATTTTGTCTCCAGCCTTCTTTTTTATTTCTTTAAAGTTTTTTATTTATTTTGTGCGATTTTTTCAAATGCTTCAGGTATTTCTGCCTCAAAGGTCATCTTTTCTTCAGTCTTGGGGTGCACAAAAGATAAATGTCTAGCGTGCAACATCAAACGCTTAGGTCGCAACACTTTATCTAATTCTTGATCACCATACTTATCGTCGCCCAAGATTGGATGACCATAGGTTTGCAAGTGCACCCTAATTTGATGTGTTCGACCTGTTTTTAGCTGCGCCTCAACCAGGCTGCACAAACCATCCCGATAGTTTGCCTTGACCCTTATATTAGTGTGGCTTGGTTGACCACCATCAGAGGCAACTCTCACTCGTCTCTCACCATTAGGTAGCAAATATTTAAGCAGTGGATATTTAAGTGCGATGGACTTGTTAGACACCAACAGCTCACCATGCACTATTAATAAGTAGCGCTTCTCCATTTTTCCTTCTCTGATTTGCTCGTGCAAATGGACAAGGGCACTGCGCTTTTTGGCCAACATCAAAATGCCAGAAGTGTCGCGATCAAGCCTATGGACCAATTCAAGGAACTTGGCATCGGGTCTCTGAGCCCTCATAGCCTCAATGAGACCTAAAGACACCCCAGATCCACCATGAACAGCAATTCCGGATGGCTTATCAACCACTAAAATGCTGTCATCTTCGTATAAAATATGTATTTCTGAGCTTATCTTCTTCGAAATGAAGTCATTAGTCGGGGCTTTTGCTTCAGAAACCCTCATCGGAGGCAACCTTAAAACGTCGCCTTCTTGGATTTTTTGACTCGCATCCGCCCTTTTTTTATTAATTCGGACCTCTCCGGAGCGAATAATTCGATAAATATGGGTTTTTGGCACCCCTTTGGCCATACGAAATAGGAAGTTATCCAGCCTTTGGCCAGCTTCTTCAAATAAAACAATGTGTTGGGTTACCGAATTACTGTTCATATGTCATATAATGACCTATCTTGCTGCGCAACATCAAATTTATTGTTTGCATGGTAGC
>JAOAUK010000040.1:27329-44922 GCA_030157655.1 Polynucleobacter sp.
AAGTTGGCTGGCATAGTGCCGCGAACTGCGAAACAGATAAAAGAATTTAAGCGCGCGCTGACCCGCAAAGAAGAATAAGTCAGCGAGCGTAGTGAAGTAAGTCATCACAGAGGATTGTCTCGCACAATCCTTTCAATTCCGTTTCGCGCCCCGCGATGGCTGCCAAGCCGAAGTACGGAGAAAATTTAAATGAAACGAATGTTGTTTAACGCTACACAGCAAGAAGAGCTGCGCGTAGCGATTGTTGACGGCCAAAAGCTGATCGATATTGATATTGAAACTTCTGGACGTGAACAACGTAAAGGCAATATCTATAAAGGCGTGATCACACGCATCGAACCATCCCTAGAAGCTTGCTTTGTGAACTACGGTGAAGAGCGTCATGGCTTTTTGCCATTTAAAGAAGTTTCACGCGCTTACTTCAAAGAAGGCGTGGACGTTCGCAACGCCGGCATTAAAGATGCCTTGCGCGAAGGTCAAGAAATTATTGTTCAGGTAGAAAAAGAAGAGCGCGGCAATAAAGGTGCCGCACTTACTAGCTTTATCTCCCTAGCAGGTCGTTACCTAGTATTAATGCCTAACAATCCACGTGGCGGTGGCGTATCTCGTCGCATCGAAGGCGAAGATCGCAACGAATTACGTGAAGCGATGAGTCAATTAACAGTTCCAGATGGCATGAGCATTATTGCCAGAACTGCTGGTATTGGCAGAAGTGCCGAAGAACTTCAGTGGGACTTGAACTACCTCATGCAGCTTTGGAAGGCAATTGACGAAGCAGCTGGCGGCAACCAAGCCCCATTATTGATTTACCTTGAATCTAGCCTAGTGATCCGCGCGATCCGTGACTATTTCCAACCGGATATCGGTGAAATCTTGATCGATACCGACGAGATTTACGAACAAGCTAGCTCATTCATGTCTGTGGTGATGCCTGACAACATGTCACGCGTTAAGCGCTATCAAGACGACGTGCCTTTGTTCTCACGCTTCCAAATCGAACACCAAATTGAAACTGCTTACTCACGCACAGTATCGTTGCCATCAGGTGGCGCGATTGTGATTGACCACACAGAAGCTTTGGTGTCTGTAGACGTGAACTCAGCACGCTCAACCCGCGGTTCAGATATTGAAGAAACCGCTGCAAGAACTAACTTAGAAGCTGCTGACGAATTAGCTCGTCAAATGCGTCTTCGTGACTTAGGCGGTTTGATCGTGATCGACTTCATCGACATGGAGTCTTCAAAGAATCAAAAAGATGTGGAGCAACGCTTAAAAGATGCGCTACGTCACGATCGCGCTCGTGTACAAATGGGCAAGATCTCTCGCTTTGGTCTATTAGAGTTATCACGCCAACGTTTACGCCCTGCTCTATCTGAGAGCAGCAACGTGACTTGCCCACGCTGCAACGGCACAGGTCATATCCGCGATACTGAATCATCAGCATTACAAGTTCTTCGCATTATTCAAGAAGAAGCGATGAAAGAAAATACCGCAGCTATCCACTGCCAAGTACCTGTGGATGTTGCCGCATTCTTATTGAATGAAAAACGTGCTGAAGTGATCAAAATTGAGAGCCGTTTCAAAGTAAATGTCTTGTTACTACCTAACAAGCATTTAGAAACACCTCACTACAAGTTAGAGCGCTTACGCCACGACGATCCTCGTTTAGATGATCCAAAGGCTAGCTATGCCATGGCTGAAGAAGCTAGCAAAGAGCTTGAGTCAGACACCATCCTTAATCGCAAAGCTGAAGAAGCGAAACCTCGTCAAGAAGCTGCGGTCAAAGGTGTTCGCCCAAGCCAACCAGCTCCAACGAGTGTGCCGCGCGCTGAGCGTAAGGCTGCAGGTGAAAAAGGATCTTCTGGCGGTTTAATTGGTTTCATTAAGAAACTATTTGGCTCTAAAGAAGAAGCTAAACCTACTGAAAAACGTCAAGCGGGTAATCGTGAAGGTCGCAACGGTGACCGCAATCGCAATCGCAATAATCGCAACCGTAACCGCAACAAGAACGAAGCGGGTGAACGTAATCAAGCAGGTCGCGATGCCGCTAACGGTGAAGAAAAGACTGATAACAAAGAAGCGCGTCAGCCTAATCAACGCAATGGTCGCAACCAACAGCGTCAAAACAAACCAGAAGCTAATCAAGAAGCTAAAGCAGAACAAGCTAAAGACTTGTTAACGCATGCTGAAGCACCTCAAGCAACTGAAGGTGCTGAAGGTGATGAGCGTCGTCGTGGTCGCAACCGTCGTGGTCGCAACCGTGGTCGCGATCGTGCTGAGCGTACTGAGAACAACTCTGATGTAGCAACAGAAGTAGCTGCTGCTCCAGTTGGCGCAGTAACAGTTAACGAAGCTGCAGAAACTAGTTATGTGGCTCCTGTAGTAGCTCCTGCAACTGCTTCCGCTGTTGCTCCTGTGGTTGATTTAGCACCTACTCCAGTATCAACACCAACCGTTGCAACGGTAGTTGATGCAGCACCAGTGGTTCATGTTGCGCCTGTAGTTGCACCTACCCCCGTAGAAGTGACTGCTCCAGCGCCTCTACCAAAAGTAGAGTTCAAACCGCTACAAACTTCTGAACTAACATCTGTGATTGAGTCAGCCGGCATGGTATGGGTTAATACAGACAATCAAAAACTTGAAGAAGTTCGAGCGCAAATTGCTGCTGAACCAGCCATCGTTCACCCACCTCGCGAACCAAAGCCACCTGTTGAGATTTCAACAGGCCCTATGGTTCTAGTAGAAACAGGTGGAAAAGAACAAACGATTCAAAAGTAATAAAAGTAACTTAGTTCTACAATGAGGGATATGTCAGAAAGAGTCATACCCCTCATTGATGAACGCCAAAGAAAGATTGGCAGCCACATACCGGCAATACCCTTGCAACTGTTGGCTCCCAATGGTCTTCTGGCTGACACACGCGGTCGCCGACTTCACGACTTAAGAATTTCCGTTACTGATCGATGCAACTTTCGCTGCACGTATTGCATGCCGAAGGAAGTTTTCGACAAGGATTACCCCTACCTATCTCATGGGGATTTGTTGAGCTTTGAAGAAATCACACGCTTAGCAAAAATTTATATCGAACATGGTGTTGAAAAAATTCGCTTAACAGGTGGTGAACCTCTTTTGCGTAAACATCTTGAAAGACTCATTGAACAATTAGCATCACTGCGCACGCTCAGCGGTAAACCTTTAGATTTAACACTCACCACCAATGGTAGTTTGTTGCGCAAAAAAGCACGTGCGCTAAAAGATGCAGGCTTAACTCGGATGACGGTCAGCTTGGATGGCTTAGATGATGCTGTTTTTCAGCAAATGAATGATGTTGGCTTTCCAGTGGGCGATGTATTGGATGGCATTGAGGCAGCCCGTGAAGTGGGCTTTGAAAACATCAAAGTCAACATGGTGGTTAAAAAGGGTACCAACGAACACGAAATCATTCCGATGGCCAAGCACTTCAAAGGCACTGGAGTAATTCTGCGCTTTATCGAGTTCATGGACGTGGGCGCGTCAAATGGCTGGGATATGACAGAAGTATTACCTTCAGCAGAAGTGATTAAAAAGATTCATGAGACATTTCCACTCACCAACATTGACCCTAATTACCCCGGTGAAGTAGCCGAGCGTTGGAGATATCTAGATGGCTCTGGTGAAGTGGGCGTTATCTCCAGTGTTACTCAAGCATTCTGCCAAGACTGTAGCCGTGCTCGCTTATCGACCGAAGGCAAGATGTATCTCTGTTTATTTGCCACCGAAGGCCATGACCTCAAAGCACTCCTGCGAGAAGGTAAATCTGATTTAGAAATCAGTAATGCCATTGCTCAAGTATGGGCACAACGCACTGATCGCTATTCAGAACTGCGTGGTTCACCAGAACTAGCAGGCAAAGCAAAAGTAGAAATGTCTTACATTGGTGGTTAATACAATAGCCATTAAACTGTAGCAACGATGAGTAACTTACCTAGCTTAAATTCTGTAGTGACCTGCATGTCAGACTATGACCCAGAGTCATTGCGCGTCGACCAAGCCATCAAGATTGTTCAAGATTTTGTGCGCCCAGGTGCGCTGGCACTTGCCACTGAGTCTGTGAACATCTACGACGCACTCGGCCGCGTATTAGCCAAAGACATTGTTTCCCCGATTAATGTGCCAGCCGCTGATAACTCAGCCATGGATGGTTATGCCTTTGCAGGCACATCGATTGCCAGCAGTGAAGCAACAACACTCACCATGATTGGTAAAGGTTTCGCAGGCAACGCCTTTGAAGGAAATGTAGGTCCTAGTCAATGCGTACGCATTATGACTGGAGCAGTGATGCCTACTGGTTGCGACACCATGATTGCACAAGAGATGGTGAAGGTAGATGGCGACCAAATTAGTTTTAAATCTTCACAGATCAAAGCTGGCGATAATCGTCGCTTAAAAGGCGAAGACTTAACAGCAGGTCAACCAGCTTTACTCGCCGGAAAAATAATCCGCCCATCTGATTTGGGTCTAATTGCTTCATTAGGCATTGGCGTGGTTGAAGTAAAACGTCGCTTGCGTGTTGGCTTCTTCTCAACTGGCGATGAGCTACGTTCGATTGGTGAGCCGCTAGATGATGGTTGCGTGTATGACAGCAATCGCTACACCCTCTTTGGCATGCTCTCACGCCTAGGTGTTGAGCTACATGATTTTGGTGTGGTGCGCGACGAACCGGATGCGATGCGCGCAGCATTTAGTCAAGCAGCTTCCATTTGCGATGCCGTGATCACCTCGGGTGGTGTATCAGTTGGAGAAGCTGACTACACCAAACAAATCATGCGTGAATTAGGCGATGTGAGCTTTTGGAAAATTGCTATGCGTCCTGGTCGCCCGATGGCATTTGGCTCTATCCAAGGCGATAACCATCAAGCTGTTCTATTTGGACTACCTGGCAACCCGGTGGCAGTGATGGTGACCTTCTATCAATTTGTGCGCAACGCCCTACTATCCATGAGCGGCGCAACAGATGTTGCACCACTCATGATGCAAGCCAAAGCTTTGGAATCGATCCGCAAACGTCCAGGTCGTACAGAATTCCAGCGCGGCGTCTTATCTACTGATACCACGGGCACCAGAACAGTGCGCATTACAGGTGCACAAGGCTCTGGCGTATTGAGATCCATGAGCGAAGCAGATTGCTTCATCGTTTTAGGGCATGACCAAGACCAAATCAAGGCAGGCGATACAGTGGGAGTGGTCTTATTCGAAGGCTTGGTATAAAGATTTTTGTGTTGTTTTTCTTATTGCGTTGCAACATTGCCTAAAAAATTAGTATAGAATCGCGTCTAAGAGTTAATCACCCACCATTGATTTAAAAATGCCAAGCACTAAATACACCAAAAAAGAAGTTGTTTATGTAGATCCTCTACACACAGCCAAAACGCTGGTGTTGGTTTACTTGAGCTTTTCTGTACCTGTGGTGTTGCTAGCACTCTTTGTGGCATTTATCAGAGATGGCGAATTACCTGGCTTTACGGTGATTTCTGCATTGATCCTCAATGCCTTGATTGGTTTTGGCTTACTCTGGTTAGCCTGCAAGGTCTACAACTGGGTAGCTGAAAAGTTTGGCGGCATTGAAGTGGCTGTTCGCGAAACCACTATCACTGACACCAAACCTGTTTCTTCTCAAGACTAATTTCTGGTCTTAGTTTTTATCTAATTTCTTTTCTATTTTCTTGTTTAGATTGATTAGGCTTTTAACAAGTTAGGCGGCGCCTTGCCCGCTAAACCAGCTAAACAATTTTCAATCGCCAACTCAGTCATCGCGCGCCTAGTTTTTTCTGTGGCACTGGCAATGTGCGGAGCCAAGACAACATTTTTTAATGCCAATAGCTCTGGGCGAACAGTCGGCTCACCTTCAAACACATCAATGCCGGCAGCAAATATTTTGTTTTCTTTAAGCGCCTTTGCTAAAGCCAACTCATCCACAATACCGCCACGCGCAATGTTCACAAGAGTGGCGCTTGGCTTCATGAGATTTAATTCTTTCTCACCAAAGAGATGATGATTTTCTGGGGTGTATGGCATCACCAAAATAATATGATCAGACTCTTTTAATAAAGTATCCCGATCCACATAAGTGGCACCACACTCTTTTTCTAAATCTGCTGATAAACGTGAACGGTTGTAATACTTCACATTCATATTAAATCCGCGCGCGCGCCTAGCAATCGCTTGGCCAATACGACCCATCCCCATGATGCCTAGTGTGCTGTGATGAATATCCATCGACAATGGCGTATCGCAAATAGAAAACTTCTTCCAGTGCCCCGCCCTTAACCAATGCTCACTCTCAGTGACTCTTCTTGCGGTAGCCATTAATAATGCAAAACCAAAATCAGCCGTGGTATCCGTTAGCACATCAGGCGTATTGGTCGCCATCACATTGTTCGCAGCAAACGCTGCCATATCAAAGTTGTTATAGCCCACCGCAATATTTGAAACAATCTTGAGTTGCGGTGAAGCCTTTAGGATGTCAGCATCAACCCGTTCACCACCAGTCACAATCGCCGCATCTTTATTGGCCATCGCCGCCTTCAAATCAGCCGCAGTCCACAAATGATCATCCTGATTGGATTGCACATCAGCCACTTGCTCTAATCTGGCCAAAATATCTGGAAAAATGGCTCTTGCCACCAAAATCTTAGGTTTTTGCACCTGTTCTGCCATCTTGTTCTCCTGTTTTTTACTATTTTTATATGTTTTCGCGAGACTTTTTGCTCGTTAGTTGATTGTATGTCATTGATTTAAATCATATAGAAATTACTAATTCATCTAAATAAACAAGGTTATGAGGCATGATTATTCTCACACTAAGATAAAATAACGCTTTTCGTCTTATTTGAAATTATTGCCATGACATATGTAGTTACCGAAGCCTGTATTCGTTGCAAGTACACTGATTGCGTAGATGTATGCCCAGTAGACTGCTTCCGCGAAGGCCCTAACTTTTTAGCCATCGACCCTGATGAATGTATCGATTGCGCTGTTTGCGTTCCAGAATGCCCAGTGAATGCCATTTACGCTGAAGATGATGTTCCAGGCGATCAACAAGAGTACATCAAACTAAACGTTGAACTCGCTGCCAAATGGCCATCAATCACCAAGTCTAAAGAGGCTCTTGCTGATGCCGAAGACTGGAAAGATGTTAAGAATAAATTGGGCGAATTAGTCCGCTAATAAAGACCCTACTCAATCGCCTGCTATGCAGGCGATTTCTTTTTGTTGTACCTTAGCAGTACTCTTAACAGTAGCGACCCAACTCGATGGGGAGATTGCGTGTCAGAACTGAATCAACAAAATCATTCAAACCAAGCTTTTATTGAAACGGATGCACTAGTGATTGGTGCAGGTCCTGTAGGTTTATTTGCGATTTTTCAATTGGGACTTCAAGGCATCAAAGCACATGTGATTGATACCCTACCCCACGCTGGCGGTCAGTGCGCAGAACTATATCCTGATAAACCCATCTACGATATTCCGGGCATTCCGTATTGCACTGGCTCAGAATTAGTTAGCAATCTCTTGCAACAAATTAAACCCATGGGCGCAACGTTTCATTGGGGGCAAGAGGTCAGCAGTTTGACTCGTCAAGATGATGGCAGATTTGAAGTAAGTGCAGGTCAAGATACCTTTATTACCAAAGCGATTCTGCTTGCCAATGGTGTCGGTGCATTCAAACCAAAGACTTTAGCCATCGATGGCATTGATGCATTGGTTGGCACCCAGGTGTTTTATCACCCGCATAACTTATCTCAATTTAAAGATTTGGATGTGGTGGTTTACGGTGGAGAAGACAGTGCCGTGAACGCTGCTATCGAATTAGCAAACCTATCTAAAAGCGTAACATTGATTTATCGGCGTGACGCCCTAAAAGCCTCAGATAAATTATTAGCGGAATTTGAGCAATTGCGTACCAGTGGTCGGATTGCATTCAAGGCTGGTCAAATCACCAGCCTCTCTTCGAATAATCAATCACTGCAAACAATCTCGTTCACAGCCCCTGATGGAACAATCCTTAATCAACCTGCAGATGCTTTGTTAGTGTTCATGGGCATCTCTCCAAAGCTTGGTCCGATTGCTAACTGGGGCATTGATTTAGAACGCAAGCAGGTTCCAGTAGATACCGCCACTTTCCAGACTAATGTGCCA
Organism: Polynucleobacter sp.; assembly: GCA_030157655.1. Classification (GTDB taxonomy): domain Bacteria; phylum Pseudomonadota; class Gammaproteobacteria; order Burkholderiales; family Burkholderiaceae; genus Polynucleobacter. Next base: position 35,508 of record JAOAUK010000040.1, read on the forward strand.
GGCATTTTTGCTGTAGGTGATATCAACACCTACCCCGGCAAAAGAAAATTGATTGTCAGTGGCTTTCATGAGGCAACACTCGCTGCTTTTGCATGCGCAGAGATGATGCATCCAGATGAACCCGTGCTACTACAGTACACAACAACATCTTCCAAACTACATGAAATTTTGGGTGTGAGTGCCAAGCCTTAAGAGTCGCGTGACATCGCTCTTGAAAGAATAATGACTGGCAACAGGCCTGCTAAAACGATTGTTAATGCTGGCCAAGCGGCTTCAGCCAAGCGCTCGTCAGCCGCCAGCTGATAGGTAATCACTGCCAAGGTATCAAAGTTAAATGGTCTTAATACCAAGGTGGCTGGCAATTCTTTCATCACATCCACAAACACCAACAAACCAGCCGTTAATAAACTGCGGCGCAATAAGGGTAAATGTATTTTGGTGAGCAACTCAAATTTCCCTGAGCCCAAACTCATGGCACTCGCATCCATACTAGGGGTAATTTTGCTCAAGCCAGCTTCCACTGTTTGCAAACCAGAAGATAAAAAGCGTGTGAGATAAGCGTAAATCAAAATCAATACAGAACCAGATAGCAGCCAGGCTAAATCTAATTGAGCCAATAAGATCAAAATGCCAACCGCCAAAACAGCGCCAGGAACGGCATAACCCAAGCTCACCATCCGATTAGCCAACAGCTGCACTCCGCCTTTGGCCATGCGGGCGCTATAAGCCAACCAGACTGCAATGATGACTGCACAAACAGCGGTCACCGTTGAAAGGGTCAAAGTGTTGGTCAACCATGTCCAATAGCGATCATTCAAAGCTTCACCGCTAGTGAATGCTAAATAAGCCATGATGATGACTGGCAATATAAAACCAAAAATCATGGGCAAGGCGCATGAGACACTTGCCCAGAATGCTTTTTTACCCTGCAAGCGCCAAGGCTTGATTTGTCTAAAGCGCTGACCACTGGCAGCAAAGCGCATCTGACGGCGACTCGCATGCTCCAACATCAAGAGTAAGAAAATCACCCCCAATAAAGCAGCAGATAGTTGTACAGCCGCGATGCGATCGCCCATACCCAACCAAGCACGATAAATACCCGTTGTCATGGTCTGTACGCCAAAGTAAGACATCGCACCGTAATCAGCAACAGCTTCCATTAAAGCCAAAGCCACGCCTGCCATGGTCGCTGGCCTGGCCATTGGCAAAGCTACTTGCCAAAATGCACTCCATGGGCCAGCACCTAAAGTTCTTGCGGCATCGATCAAACGCGGACTACGCTCCAAGAAAGCCGTCCGACACAATAAATAAACATAAGGATATAAAGCTAGACTTAAAACACAAACTGCGCCCCAAACTGATCTAGGCTCAGGAAACCATTCCAACTTGGACACACCCAAAAGATCCCTTAAAAAGGTCTGTATAGGGCCTGAAAACTGGAAAAAATCAGTGTAGGCATAGGCCATCACATAGGTCGGCATGGCCAAAGGCAAAATCAAGGCCCATTCGTAGATACGTTTACCCGGAAAATCACAGGTAGCCACGAGCCAAGCCGTGATAATACCCATACTAGCTACGCCCAAAGCCACCCCGATAGCCATCAATAAGGTAGTCCAGGCATAGCCTGGGAGTACCGTGGCGACTAGGTGAGTTAGCACATCCCCGCTAGCTGCATGGGGGGTTACAAGAGCCGCAAAAATCCCTAATATTGGTAAAGCCAATATTAATGACAGGAGTATGGGTGTTAAACGTAGTCGCAAGATGCGACAATTATAAGAATGATTATCGATACGCCACCAATTCATTTAAATTTAAAGGATATTCATGTGGGCTACCCTGGTGAAAAATCAGGTAGCTGGAATGAAGTCATCCAAGGTCTGACTATGCAATTAAGGCATGGTCGTATTGGTTGTTTGCTAGGCCCTTCTGGTTGCGGCAAGTCCACTGTATTACGCGCCATCTGTGGTTTTGAGCCAATACAGGCGGGTGAAATCACTTTAGATAAACAGGTTGTGAGCTCATCTGAAACCACCCTGGCGCCAGAGAAAAGACGTGTGGGTGTGGTGTTTCAGGATTACGCCCTATTTCCTCATTTAACCAATGCTCAAAACGTGGCTTTTGGTTTAAGAGATTTACCTAAAAAAGAGGCTTTATTAAAAGCGGAAGAATGGTTAGAGCGCGTAGGTCTTAAAAATGTGGGTTCTCGCTACCCACATGAATTGTCAGGCGGACAACAGCAACGCGTGGCATTAGCGCGTGCGATGGCACCAGAACCAGAATTATTGCTCTTAGATGAGCCCTTCTCTAATTTGGATGTGGATTTGCGCGAGCGCTTAGCTGGCGAAATCAGAGACATCCTAAAAGCCAATGGCACAACTGCTCTATTAGTGACTCATGATCAATTTGAAGCTTTTGCTATTGCCGATGATATTGGCGTGATGGTCGATGGTCGCTTGGTTCAATGGGACAGCGCTTACAACCTCTATCACCGTCCAGCCAGTCGCTTTGTAGCTAGCTTTGTTGGTTATGGCGTCTTTGTGCCAGGCGTTACTCGCCCAGGCCCCGCTGTAGAAATCGAACTAGGCACATTACCTTTGCCACAAGCAGCTTATGGTTTGCCAGGCGAAGAAGTGGATGTGTTGCTACGTGCTGACGATATCGTGCACGACGATGACAGCACTTTGCAAGCCGAGGTATTAACCAAGGCCTTCAGAGGCGGTGATTTTTTATACACTGTCAAACTAGACTCTGGTCAAGAACTCTTAACAATGGTGCCAAGTCATCACGATCACGCTATCGGTGAAAAAATTGGCATCAAACTAGTGGCAGATCACGTTGTCACTTTTAGCAAATAACTAATAGTAGAATCTTTCCATGAAGCAATATTTAGACCTCATGCGCCATGTTTTAGCGAATGGCACTCACAAATCAGACCGCACCGGTACAGGCACTGTTTCAGTATTTGGCCATCAAATGCGCTTTGACCTTCAACAAGGCTTTCCGGTTGTCACCACCAAAAAGCTACACCTCAAATCAATCATTATTGAATTGCTTTGGTTCTTGCAAGGCAGCACCAATAACAATTGGTTAAAAGAACGTGGTGTGAGCATCTGGGATGAGTGGGCCAAAGAAGACGGTGAGTTAGGTCCTATTTACGGTTACCAGTGGCGCTCATGGCCAGCACCAAACGGCGAACATGTCGACCAAATTACTCAATTGATGGATCAGATTAAAAATAATCCAGATTCTCGTCGCTTGATTGTGTCTGCTTGGAACGTGGCTGAGATTCCACGTATGGCACTGCCTCCTTGCCATGCATTCTTCCAGTTTTATGTGGCGGATGGTAAGTTGTCTTGCCAACTATATCAACGCAGCGCTGATATTTTCTTAGGCGTGCCATTCAATATTGCCAGCTACGCACTGCTCACGCACATGATTGCACAACAAGCAGGCCTAACACCAGGTGAATTCATTTGGACAGGCGGCGATTGCCATTTGTACTCCAACCACATGGATCAAGTGAACTTGCAACTCTCACGCGAACCATTGCAATTGCCACAATTGGCGATACGTCGCAAACCTGCCTCGATTTTTGATTACGAATACGAAGACTTTGAGCTTGTTGGTTATCAACACCACGACCCAATCAAAGCTCCAGTAGCGGTTTAAAAGGATCATTGTGGAATTAGCAATTATTGTCGCTCGCGCAAAAAATGGCGTGATTGGTGTTAACAACACATTACCTTGGCACTTACCTGAAGATTTAAAGCACTTCAAGAACACCACCTTGGGTTGCCCGATCATTATGGGTCGTAATACTTGGCTGTCATTAGGTCGTCCATTGCCAGGTCGCCGCAATATCGTGGTGAGCCGTAATCCAGAATTTAAAGCCGAAGGCGCAGAGACATTCAGCTCTTTAGAAGATGCGATTGACGCATGTGCAGGCGTTGAAAAAGCCTTCATCATCGGTGGCGCCCAAATTTATGACGAAGCCTTGGCTTACGTCGACAAACTCATCATCACCGAAGTGGATACAGAGGTCGATGGCGATGCATTCTTCCCAGATGTAGATGACATGATGTGGGAAGAGATCGCTCGTGAAGAACACAACAATGGTCAACTTGCCTACGCATTTGTGACCTACAACAGCAAACTTTAAATAACGGAGAAACCATGGATCGTCGCAAATTTATTGCAGGCACTGGTATTGCTGGTATTTTGGCCACCGGCACTGCCCCAGCCGTTCACGCTCAAGGCGCCACCATCAGATGGCGCTTAGCATCTAGCTTTCCAAAATCATTAGAAACACTTTTTGGTGGTTCTGAAATTTTTGCTGCCAAGGTTAAAGAGTTGTCTGGCGGAAAATTTACGATCAGCACACACGCTGCTGGTGAATTAGTTCCTGCATTTGGCGTTTTAGATGCGGTCCAACAAGAAACTGTTGAATGCGCACACACAGCAGCCTATTACTTCTTTGGTAAAGACGAAACTTTTGCGTTTGACTGCGCAGTGCCATTTGGCCTTAACTGTCGCCAACAAAATGCTTGGATGTTCGATGGCAACGGCCTTAAGTTAACGCGTGAGTTTTATGCCAACTACAACGTTGTGAACTTCCCTTTAGGTAACTCTGGCGCACAAATGGGCGGCTGGTTCCGTAAAGAAATCAAAGGTCTTGAAGACCTCAAGGGTTTGAAGTTCCGTGTAGGTGGCTTTGGTGGAAAGATCTTGGAGCAACTAGGCGTTGTGCCACAAAACTTACCTGCTGGTGAAATCTATCAATCCCTTGAAAAAGGCACGATTGATGCCGCTGAATGGATTGGTCCTTACGATGACCTCAAACTTGGTCTTTACAAGGTCGCCAAGAATTACTACTACCCCGCCTTCTGGGAAGGTGGCGCACAACTTAGCTTGTACGTGAATAGCAAGGCGTATCAAAATCTCTCCACTGAGTACAAAGCGATTCTAGACACTGCCGCCAACTACGCACACACACAAGTGATGGCCAGATACGATGCGCGCAACCCAAGCGCTCTGAGAGAGTTAGTTGCCAACGGTGTTCGCTTGCATCGCCTACCAAAACCAGTGATGGATGCTGCCTTTAAGGTTTCTCAAGAGTATTACGCAGAACTAAGCAACAAGAACCCGCGCTGGAAGAAAATCTACGCAGACTTTAGCAACTTCCGTCGCGACCAAAACTTGTGGTTCCGCTTCTCAGAAATGAGCTTTGACAACTTTATGCAATCACAAAAGTTGTAATGACTCTTTTGAATTAAGTTATTCAAGTCAATAAAAAACCAGCCTAGGCTGGTTTTTTATTGGGTGTCATTATTTTGATGCACCTGTTTTACTGCGATTAATTTATAACTACTCTTTACTCGGGGTAACCTTAAACAAATCATCCATCATTTTTTGATCATCCAATTGAGGTGCCGGTAAAACATCCTCTGGCGCAATCTCAATTTTGATTTGATTTAAGTCGACAACTTCTTTTTTATCCAAGAACACAGTGACTGTTTGCGGGAAGAAGATCACAATCACCACCAACAGTAACTGCAAGATGACCCAAGGGATCGATCCCAAGTAGATGTCTCTTGATTCGATTTTCTTGGGTATTGATTTGCTCTTAAACAAAGTATCCGAAATACCTCTTAAATAGAACAAAGCAAAACCAAACGGTGGGTGCATAAAACTAGTTTGCATGTTCACACATAAGAGCACACCAAACCAAACCATATCGATGCCCATCTTCTCAGCCACAGGAGCTAACATCGGCAAGATGATGAAGGCTATCTCAAAGAAGTCTAAGAAAAATGCCAAGAAGAAAACAAATGCATTAACAGCCAATAAGAAACCGATTTGACCACCCGGCAAATTAGACAACATGCTCTCAATCCAAACGCCGCCATCTACACCTTGGAAGACCAATGAGAAGACCCTTGAACCAATCAAAATAAATACGACCATGGCAGTGATGCGCATTGTGTTGGTCATGCCATCTTTAATTATTTGCCAATTGAGGCGCCCATGTATTGCAGCCAAAACAAAAGCGCCCAAGGCACCCATGGCACCCGCCTCTGTGGGCGTGGCAATTGCTACATTGATACCCGGCAGACCACCCATACTACCTAGAACTGCAAAAATCAAAATAGCAGAAGGAATGATGCCCCTCAAACAAGTTCGCCATAACTTCCAACCTGTGAGCGTGCGTGCCTCTTTAGGAATCGCTGGCAAGTCTCCTGGTCGAATGCGTGACAATAAGAATGTATAGAGTACAAACAAACATACCTGAAGAATCGAAGGACCCCAGGCCCCTTTATACATGTCACCCACTGAACGACCCAACTGATCAGCCATCACCACCAAGACCAATGATGGCGGCACTAACTGAGTAATGGTTCCAGAGGCTGCCAATACACCCGTGGTGTAACGCATGTTGTATCCGTAACGCATCATCACCGGCAAAGAGATCATTGCCATAGCAATCACCTGACCCGCCACAGTACCAGTAATGGCGCCCAAGATAAAGCCGACGATAATGACTGAGTAACCTAAGCCACCGCGCACAGATCCAAATAGCTGGCCCATCGACTCAAGCATGTCTTCAGCCAGACCACACTTTTCTAAGATAGCCCCCATTAAGGTAAAAAATGGGATTGCTAACAAAAGGTCATTCGACAAAATGCCAAAAATATTTAGTGGCAAATTCGACATAAAGCTGATCGGGAACCAGCCTTGAGCAACAGCAAAGAAGCCACAGATTAAACCTAAGGCGGCTAACGAGAACGCCACGGGAAAACCCATCAACATGATGAGTATCAAACCCAAGAACATCAGAGGTGCAAAGTTTTCCATACTCATTGCAATGGCCTTTCGTAATGAAAGTCCATTTCATAAACATGAGCTAACCATGCAAGTCGTTTAATGATTTCTGATAAACCTTGGATGGTGACCAAGAAGAATCCTGTGGGTAGCATCAACATCGCTGGCCAACGAATCAGGCCACCGGCATTACTCGACATTTCGCCAGACTGATACATACTAAGAAATAAAGGCCAAGCTAGGTAAGCGATATACGTCATGGCAGGCAACAAAAATAACAATAAACCCAATAGATCGATATAGATCCTGGCTTTACTAGATAATTTTCCATAGATGATGTCTACGCGCACATGCTCATTGACTCTCAACACTTGGGCTGCACCCAACATCACAGCAGCTGCAAACAAGTACCACTGAATCTCTAACCAAGAATTCGAGCTGTAATCAAAGATGTACCGAATAAATGCGTTCATAGCGCTGATCAAACACGACAAGACCAGCGCCCATTTAGCTAAAGAAGCAAATAGATTGGTGATGTGATCAATACCTTGCGCAAAGAAAACTGCTTGACGTAATACTTGCTTCATTTTTGTGAATTAATTAGCGACCGCCCACAGTCATGTTCTCAATCAAGATGGAACCTGTTTCTTTAGTTCCTCTGACAATGGTGTCAGCCCCAATTGCCACAATTTGTTTAAACATGTCTTTTAAATTACCCGCAATGGTGATTTCTTCAACAGGATGAACAATCACTCCATTCTCAACCCAATAACCAAATGCACCTCGAGAATAATCACCATTCACATAGTTAACACCCTGACCCATTAAGTCAGTCACCAATAGTCCTGTACCCATTTTTTTCAACATGGCTGGCAAATCATCGGAGCGCTTAGTTAAACGACTCTTGAGTTGCAACTGATGCGAACCCCCAGCATTACCCGTGGTTTGCATGCCCAACTTTCTAGCAGAGTAAGTGGATAAGAAATAACCTTGCACCACACCCGCATCAACAACTTTGCGTGAGCGTGTTCGCACACCCTCTTCATCAAATGGCGCACTACCGGTTAAACGAGGTATGTGCGGTTCTTCAAGTAGATCTAAATGCTTAGGGAATACTTGCTGACCCAAGCTATCTAACAAGAAGCTAGACTTCCGATACAAAGCGCCGCCTGAAGTTGCCTGTACGTAGGCACCCAACAAACCAACCGCTAAAGGAGCTTCAAAAAGTACTGGGCAGTGGCGCGTTGAAATCGATCTAGCACCCAATCTTGCCAATGCTCTTTTTGCGGCATAAGCCCCCACATCTTGAGGTCTTGCTAATTCTTCTGGTACACGTGATGTGGTGTGCCAATCATCACGCTGCATTGCCGCACCCTTTTTTGTGGAGGCGCTGGCAATCGGTGTGCAAGAAATGTAATGGCGAGAAATGGCATAGCCACCCATGAAACCATTCGATGTGCCCAACATGAAATGAGACTGTTGTGCAGAAACACTGGCCCCATCACTATTAGTAATATTTTTACTTACAGCAAATGCGCCACGTTCAGCATCCCTGGCAATTTCAACTGCTTCTGCAGTATTGATGGCCCAAGGATGATACAAATCCAAATCCTTAGGATTTTTCTCCAACAGGTCTGCTTCAGCCAAGCCAGCACAATCATCTTCTGCAGTATGTTGAGCAATATGAAAGGCTGCCTTAACACTAGCCCTAAGAGATTCTTTAGAAAAATCACTCGTGCCTGCATTGCCTCGTCTTTGTCCAATGAAGACAGTCACGCCAGCCTGTTTATCTAAATTTTGCTCAATGGTCTCAATATCGCCTTTACGCACAGACACTGATAATCCACTGCCCTCAGATAACTCTGCAGCAGCGTCTGTAGCTCCCAAAGCCTTGGCTTCGGTCAATAAAAAAGATACTAATTCTTGTAATTGTTCGGGTGTATGTGAAAACATTCCGCAATCATAGCTAGAATTACAGAATGAGTGCAAAAAATACAAATACTAAAAATACAAAACGTAGCCATCCAGACGAAATTTGGATCGGCTTGGTATCGATTTCCGATAGAGCCAGCAGTGGCGTTTACCAAGACGAAGGTATACCGGCGCTTGAAACATGGTTTGGGAAAGCTTTGAGCTCCCCATGGCACATGGAGTCTCGCCTAATCCCGGACGAACAAGCATTGATCTCAAAAACGATTGTGGAACTAATTGACGAGGTTGGTTGCGACTTAGTGCTCACCACAGGTGGTACAGGCCCCTCAAGACGCGATGTAACGCCAGAGGCGACTTTGGCCATCGCAACCAGGGAAATGCCTGGCTTTGCCGAACAAATGCGCCAAATCAGCCTTAAATTTGTTCCTACGGCTATTTTGTCGCGCCAGGTGGCAGCCTTACGTGAAATCGACAACCATGCAGCCCTAATTATTAATTTGCCCGGTCAACCCAAAGCCATCCAAGAAACCCTAGAGGGCTTGAAAGATGCTGATGGTAAATCAATCGTTCCTGGAATTTTTGCGGCAGTACCCTACTGCATCGATTTGATTGGCGGACCCTATGTTGAAACCAACGAAGCAGTCATTAAGGCATTTAGACCAAA
>JAOAUK010000040.1:45022-50565 GCA_030157655.1 Polynucleobacter sp.
AGTCCAATTGGCACAAAGATCATGGCAGAGAGGTTGCCAAGTAGCACGATGGATGCCACAAGCTCTGGATCTTGTTTGTTGCGATCAGCCACCAAGAAGTTAAGTACTGCAGGCGGCAAGCTCGCAAAGACAAATAAGAGACCTCTTTGAAGATCTGTCATCTGAATAAATGGCGCAATTAATAGTGCAACGGTTAAGCCCGCGATCGGACAAATAGCGGCACCCAAAAAACCCTCACGCCAATGCTTAAGGTTCGCATCTTTCATGCGCACCCCCAAGGAGAACAACATCAAAGGTACTGTGGCATCGCCCAATAACTTGATTGATTGATAGAGGGGTTCGGGCAGGGTATAAAGATGCTTGGTGGTTGATAAGAACACACCCAGAATCGTTGCAATCACCATCGGATTAGCAAATACACCTTTAACTGATGCTTTTGGGTTAACCAACTTCACACCCAATGTGAAATGCATCAAGTTAGATACAGCAAATAATGCTACCGCCGGCGCCAAACCAACTGTGCCAAAGGCAAAGACAGCTAAAGGCAAGCCCATATTGCCGCAGTTATTAAACATCATAGGCGGCACAAAAGTTTTAGGGTCCATGCCAGACAACCTGGCAATCGGCCAAGCCAAGATGCCTGAACCCAAAACAATGGCCACACCACATAGCAATAAATTCCATTGCTCTAATAACTCAAAATCTTTGCTCACAAAAGCAGAGACCACCAACATCGGCGCTATCACATCCAATGTTGCCTTATTAATCCCCGACATATCCGGGTGAGCTTTGCGACCATAAATCCAACCGGCAAAAATAATCAATACAACCGGCGTAATGATGGCGGCGATTCTGAGAAACATTTAGTTGCCCTCAGCAATAGGCTCATCACCTACTGTTGGAATAAATAATTTTTCACGGTAATAGCGTAGTTCCTCTACTGACTCAATGATGTCTGCCAAAGCGGTATGAGCCTGTTTTTTCGCAAACCCCTTAGCCAATTCTGGCTGCCAACGTTTACATAACTCTTTGATGGTTGACACATCAATATTGCGGTAATGAAAGTAAGTCTCTAATTTAGGCATGTAACGGTTCATGAAGCGGCGATCTTGATGAATGGTGTTGCCACACATCGGTGAAATACTGGCCTTCACGTGCTGCTTTAAGAAAGCCAAGCACTGAGCCTCAACTTCTGCCTCAGTAAGAGTAGAAGCCTTTACCTTATCAATTAAGCCAGATTTGCCGTGGGTACCTTTATTCCAGGCATCCATACGATCCAATACCGCATCTTCTTGATGCACCACCAATACAGGGCCTTCCGCTATGATGTTGAGGTCGCCATCTGTCACAATCATGGCAATTTCGAGAATTCGGTCGGTTTCTGGCTGCAAACCAGACATCTCCATATCCACCCAAACTAAACGGTCATTCTTTCTTGTTGTACTCATCCCTATAATCTTCTCATGACATTTACTTTTTTGTTTATCTTAGGCTTGGTTTTGAGTGTTGCCACCCGCTATTACTTAGCAGGACGACATATTCGTCATATTGCACAACACCGCAACCAAGTTCCCGCTGATTTTGCTAGCAAAATCTCATTACCCGAGCATCATAAAGCCGCCGACTACACAATGGCCAAATTACGTTTGGGTTTATTTGAAATCGCACTCTCAGCCGCTATTTTGATTGGTTTTACGCTTTTAGGTGGCCTGCAATACGTTCACAACCTCACCTTAGAGCTACTTGGTCCTGGAACGCTTCAGCAAATTTCTTTATTGATCTCCATCAGCCTCATCACCGGTGTGATTGATTTACCCTTTTCTTGGTATCGCCAGTTCACAATCGAAGAAAAATTTGGCTTTAATCGCATGACTCCCGCTTTGTTTTTCACAGACTTAATCAAGGGTATCTTGTTAGGTCTCGCAATTGGCTTACCGCTTCTTTGGGTGGTTCTAACGCTCATGGCTGAAGCAGGTGAATATTGGTGGGTATGGACTTGGTTCGTTTGGGTAGGCTTTAATGCACTCATGCTTTGGCTCTTCCCAACTTTTATTGCCCCACTGTTCAATAAATTTAAACCCCTTGAAGATGGTCCTTTAAAAGATCGCATTGAAGACTTACTCAAACGCTGCGACTTCACCAGCCAAGGGCTTTTCATCATGGATGGCAGCAAGCGCAGCGCTCATGGCAATGCTTACTTCACTGGTATGGGCAAGGCAAAACGTATTGTGTTTTTTGACACATTGATTGAACGCTTGAACCCTGAAGAAATCGAGGCAGTACTTGCTCACGAATTAGGTCACTTTAAACGTCAACACATACGTAAACGCCTCATCCAATCATTCGCCCTAAGCTTTTTAGTCTTGGGCTTACTCGGTTGGATATCCACGAAGGCTTGGTTTTATCTGAGCCTAGGTGTCATGCCTGACCTCAATGGCTATAACGCAGGATTAGCCTTGGCGTTATTTAGTTTAGTGATGCCTGTCTTTGGATTTTTCTTAACACCCATTAACAGCATGGGATCTCGTAAACACGAGTATGAAGCAGATAGTTTCGCTGCCGAAAAATCATCTGCCAAAGATTTGATTACTGCCTTGGTCAAGCTTTACCAAGACAATGCAGCCACCCTAACGCCTGATCCTCTTTACTCTAAGTTTTATGACTCACATCCTCCAGCACCACTGCGTATTGCTCACCTACAAAAGCTGGCATTAAGATAGTCATTGATGAAATCATTCAAAGCTCTCCTCGTTGCCTCATACGGTCGCCATTATTTAGCTAGAGCCATTGATGGCCATGAAGAAGGCTTGTATCAGGTGACCTCTCGTGGCAAACAGCACTTGGGAGCTGTTGGTGATGTTTTAGAAGTTTCTGAAACAGGCCCCGAACAAGCAGTGATTGAAAAGATTCTTGAACGTAAAAATCTTTTGTATCGCTCTGATGCTTATAAAAGCAAATCAATAGCCAGTAACGTTGATCAGATATTGATCATGCTGGCCACTGAGCCTGGTTTCTCACCTGACCTATTAGGTCGCGCGGTGATTGCAGCAGAAACTGCTGGCATCACACCTCGAATCATTTTGAATAAATGTGATTTACCTGACAAATTACCAGCCGCACGAAAAATGCTAGAGCCCTATATCGCGATGGGCTACCCTGTGCATGAGATGTCAGTCAAACATGACCCATCATCCGTGGCCGCATTATTGCCACACGTACAAGGCAAGGTGTCGGTATTGGTGGGGCAATCAGGTATGGGTAAATCAACTTTATTAAATGCCTTGATCCCTAATGCAGCCGCTCAAACTCAAGAGCACTCTAAAAAATTAGATAGTGGCAAACACACCACCACAGCATGTCGCTATTACGACTTACCTAATAATGGTTCTTCTGAGTCTTTTGCTGGTGCATTAATCGATTCACCAGGCTTTCAAGAATTTGGCTTAGCGCACTTATCAGAAAGCGAACTACAACACGCCTTCGTTGAGTTCAGACCCCTATTAGGTCAATGTAAATTTCATAACTGTAGTCATGGCGATGAGCCAGGTTGCGTTGTGCGTGCAGCGGTTGATATTGGAGAGATCTCTGCGCAACGTGTAGAACTATTCCGCCAGTTGCGCCACGAATCACACAATGCGGATGCTATCCAATCCAGACTGAAATAGTCATAAGCGCAATTAGCGTGAGCCACAAGATCACGGCACGCCAAACCAAACCAACAGCTGAACGCAAACTTCTAATCGAAGCCTCATGGCCTAAATCATGAATCGGTGGTTCACCAGCCTCAGCCATTCTTAAGGCTTCATCACTATCAGGCTCAGGCAATGGCGCCCCTAAACGCACTCCTAGAGCACCTGCTCCGGCAGCCAAGATAACCGCCTCCAGCTCATTACTCCACTTGCGCAAGTGATAACGCCAACCATACATCGCATCTTCAAAATTACCCACGATCGCAAAACCCATGGCAGTTAAGCGCACAGGAATCCAATCGATCAATTGGAAGAAATCTCTTGCAGCATGACCCAAGGATGCACTCGCTTGAGATGGCCAACGTTGCGCGGCCATATCCACCAAGCGGTACAACACAACACCAGCAGGACCCATAGGCACCATGAACCAGAAAATAGTGCCAAATACATGACGGTGTGAGCCAACAATCGCACGCTCAAGGGCCAAACGAATCACCTCAGACTCACTCATGGTGTCAGTGTTAATGCCTGCACCTTGCCAATCGGCTAACAAACGTCTCGCCTCATCCAAGTCTCGATCCAATAACGCTTCATGAATTGCTGTGAATGGATGGCTAAATTGTCTAAAGCCTAAGAATAGATAAACAACAAATACATTCCAAACAAATGCTAGTAAGGGCTGAGTAGCTAGCAAGATCACGTGGACTGCCAACACCAAAATAACAGGTGGCACGAATGCAGCAACACAAGCTAGGCGCCCGCTTCGCTCACTACCACTATCAATACTCCTCACCACAAAATCAAGCCATGCGGCTGACAAGCGACGAATCCAATGGTCTTTTTCAACCGGCTTATATTGCTCAGCGATGAGCGCAAATAGAATAGAAAAGAATGTCATGCTCTTAAAAAATGATAAAGATTCCGTAGCATACCCGCTGTTGCACCCCAAATGAATTTATTTTCATAAGGCATGGCATAAAAACGACGGGCACCTTCTGGACTTTGCCACATTCTGTGCTCGTGATGATGCGGGTTCATTAAAAAACTCATGGGTACTTCAAAGATCTCAGCCACCTCAAATGGATCAGCTTGATACTGATGACCTGGAGTCACTAAACCCACTACTGGCGTGACTTGATAACCAGTGATGGTTAAGTAATGAGGTAGGCGCCCTAAAATTTCCACGCGATGAGAAGGCAACCCGATCTCCTCTTCTGCCTCACGCAAAGCGGTGTGCTCCGGAGATTGATCATCAGGATCAGCTCTACCACCGGGAAAACTAATTTGCCCTGGGTGGTCATACAAATGACTGGTTCGTTGCGTGAGTAATATCTTTAATTCAGCCTCGTGAGCCACAACAGGAATCAAGACAGATGCTGGCGTTGGCTCACTACCTCTTCCCGCACGCATAGCTCCTTCTGCAGATCTAGCAGCTCGATTCTCATCAGTGACTTCGACATCCCAAGAACGATTCTCTAAAAATCTGGCACGCATTCCATCAACACTCAGCAGATGTTCACTCACACTAGGCAGGTGCGTATCCCGACTCACAATCGGCACGATGGTGGGGTCAAATACAGGCGGTCGCGCCGCACTTACTCTGGATGACTCTGATGAGCTAGACATGCATCTAGTTTATAGAAATATCAATCCTGTTGCCAAAATGCCGCAACCAAAAAGAACAAAGGCAGCCGAAGCTGCCTTTGATACACAAGCGTGTTGAAAGTGATACTGATTACTCAGCAGCAACTTCCTTTGTACGAGCTTGTAGCTTTTCCTTAATACGTGCTGATTTACCAGAACGATCGCGCAAGTAGTACAACTTAGCACGACGTACATCACCGCGACGCTTCA
>JAOAUK010000041.1:0-1264 GCA_030157655.1 Polynucleobacter sp.
AGTAGGCATATTCACTCTACTTGATTTTTAGAGCTTGTTCATAAAATACCTTGCTTTGCGTCAATAAATATCTGTTTATTCCATTAATTAATATTTTCTGTATGCTTATACAAAACCCAAAATAATCTATTGAGGAGTAGTTATGCCTGGTTTATTGCCTAATGTAGACCCAGACGGTTTGTTAGAGTTTTCCGTGGTGTACACGGATCGCTCACTGAATCACATGTCTAACGAATTTAAACGTGTGATCACAGACATCTCTAGCGTACTCAAAGATGTCTATCAAGCACACTCTACTGTTGTGATTCCGGGTAGCGGCACTTATGGCATGGAAGCTGTGGCAAGACAATTTGCCACCAATCAGAAATGCCTAGTCATTAGAAATGGTTGGTTTAGCTATCGCTGGACTCAGATTTTTGAAGCAGGACAAATCAGCCAAGATCTTCATGTCATCAAAGCCCGCAGAAGCAGCAATTCTGCCACTGCCCCATTTGCGCCAGCTCCTATTGATGAAATTATTAATTTCATCAAAACTGAAAAGCCAGCCGTAGTCTTCGCTCCTCATGTTGAAACCTCTGCCGGCATGATTCTCCCGGATGACTATCTCAAGAAAATTGGTGAGGCCGTTAGATCAGTCGATGGTTTATTTGTTTTAGATTGCATTGCATCAGGTGCGATGTGGGTGAATATGCGCGATTGCCAGGTAGACGTTTTAATTAGTGCACCACAAAAAGGTTGGAGCAGCTCACCATGCTGCGCATTAATAGGTTTGAGCGATAGAGCTAGAACTAAGATTGATAGTACGACCAGCACAAGCTTTTCATGTGACTTAAAAAAATGGCTGCAAATCATGGAGACCTACGAGAGCGGCAACCATGTCTATCACACCACCATGCCAACCGATGCACTAAAAACCTTGCGCAATGTGATGAAGGAAACCCAAAGTATTGGCTTTGAAAAACTCAAAGCAGCACAACTTGATTTGGGCAACAAGGTAAGAGCATTATTAGTTGCAAGAGGTTTTACAAGTGTTGCGGCGCCGGGTTTTCAGTCACCATGCGTTGTGGTTAGCTATACCACAGACCCCGAGATTCAGTCAGGTAAAAAGTTTATTAACGTGGGCTTGCAAACAGCCGCTGGCGTTCCTTTGCAATGCGATGAAGGTCCAGAATTTAGAACTTTCCGTCTTGGCTTATTTGGTCTTGAGAAATTACAGAATATCGATCGAACTATTAAACATCTTGAGCACGCACTCAATACGATG
>JAOAUK010000041.1:1364-3184 GCA_030157655.1 Polynucleobacter sp.
AGTATGTAGTCTGTCTCTTTAGCCACCTCTTTTGAGATAGCCAAAGAGTAGGCGGTAAAACCAACTTGGGCAGCACCTACCACTACAAAATTGGTTGCTGATGAGATATTTTCACCATACGCAAACTTTTCTTTCGCAAGGTCAATTAATCCAAGTTTAGTCAAAAATTCAACAGCTGCCTTTCCATAAGGCGCAATCTCAGGTTTAGCCAATGCCACCTTATTAGTGCTCAAAATGATTTTCTTTAAATCAGCCTGGCCTAGGCTGAGTTTGACGCTTTTATTTTTATTGGCAATCATTGCCAATCGGCCAATCGCATATACCTTTCCATCATCAACAGTAAAACCTTCCTTACTTAACGCTAAAGGAAAACTTTCATCTGCAGATACAAACAGATTAAATGGTGCACCCTGCTGTATCTGGCGGGTTAAGTTGCCAGATGCGCCATAGATTATTCGAAACTCTTGTCCTGTTGCAGACTTATATTGCCCATATATTTCGTCCATGGCGGGCTTCATATTGGCAGCCACCACAATTGTTGGGGGATTGGCTGATGCAGTGCTGAGGCAGCACACGAAAAATAAGCCTAGTAATGTATTTAATAATTTCATGAGTTATGTCAGTTGCACTAACTTTGCAATATAAATGTATAGCGGTATACCCAGAATGATATTAAACGGGAATGTGATGCCTAATGACATACCCATATACAAAGCAGGATTGACCTCTGGTAAAGCATGGCGCAAAACAGCTGGTACTGCAATATAAGATGCGCTGGCAGCCAAAACCATTAACAAAATAGTTTCACCCAATGGTAACCCCACGAATGTGGCCAAGGTTAGCGCTAGACATGCATGTATTAATGGTGAGCACAAAGCATATACGAGAGTAATAGACGGCTTACCTTTAAGACCGCCAAAGTTTTTAGCTGCCATCAAGCCCATGTCTAACAAAAAGAAAGCCAACATGCCTTTAAATAAATCAATAGAGAATGGCGCCATAATTTTTTGACCATCATCACCACTCACCAAACCGACCACCATTGAACCCAATAAAAGCAATTGCGCGCCATCCGTGAAAGACTCGTGAAGAACTTTCGATATCCGAATGGGCTCTACCGCATTGACCGAAGCCGCCCTCGCTTTATTAGCCAGTAGGATTGCCAAGATGATGGCAGGAGACTCCATTAAGGCCATCGCTGCAGCCATATGGCCGCCAAAGGCAATACCAGATTGATCTAAAGCTTGGGTTGCAGTAATAAATGTCACGGCACTGACAGAACCGTAAGTAGCAGCTATGGCTGCAGAATCGTAATGATTTAATTTGGTCTTTAGAACTGCATAGCCAATCAAGGGAATAATCACTGCCAAGAAAACAGCTAAACCCAAGGCCAGAACAATTTCTAAAGTAAATCCAGATTTATGTAGGGCAAAACCACCTTTTAACCCCAAAGCCATTAGGAGATAGAGGGACAAAAATCTAGCGATGGGCTGAGGGATTTCTAGATTAGATTTGACCGCTCCGGCAAAAGCCCCAAAGATAAAAAAAAGAATAGCTGGGTCTAAAAAATTACTCATGTAGTAATCATAGATGATTCCATTAAAAGCTAATTAACCTACACAAAAATAAGGATTAATTGCAGATAGTATAGAAATAACTATGCAGTAAATATCAGTCGATATTGTGATTTAAGCGACAAAAACCTTAGCTTAACTAGGGAGATTCCCTAAAGAATACGATGATGTATTTTTAAAGATACGATGTCAGCTAACCAAAACAACAAAGGAATTGATCCATGAAAAACTTAATCAATAAAATTC
>JAOAUK010000042.1:0-889 GCA_030157655.1 Polynucleobacter sp.
TGAGGCATCTTTTGCAGAAAAAGGTTTGACCTTTGAAGTGCAACAACAATTAGGTGATGGCGTTGTTCGTGCCATTGCAATGGGCTCAAGTGATGGCTTGCGTCGCGGCATGGGCGTTAAAAATACAGGCGTTGGAATTTCAGTGCCTGTTGGCCCAGCAACTTTAGGCCGTATTATGGACGTGTTAGGTCGCCCAATTGACCAAGCTGGTCCAATTGGTACAGATGAGCGTCGTGCGATTCACCAATTAGCGCCAAAGTTTGATGAGTTGTCTCCATCAGTTGATTTGTTGGAAACAGGTATTAAGGTTATTGACTTAGTTTGCCCATTTGCTAAGGGCGGTAAAGTTGGTCTATTCGGTGGTGCGGGTGTAGGTAAGACCGTTAACATGATGGAATTGATTAACAACATCGCTAAGCAACACTCAGGTTTGTCAGTGTTTGCTGGTGTGGGTGAGCGTACTCGTGAAGGTAACGACTTCTATCACGAGATGAAAGATTCAAACGTTTTGGATAAAGTTGCGATGGTGTTCGGTCAGATGAACGAGCCACCGGGTAACCGTTTACGCGTTGCGTTGACAGGTTTGACAATGGCTGAGCGTTTCCGTGACGAAGGCCGTGACATTTTGTTCTTCGTTGACAATATTTATCGTTATACATTGGCCGGTACTGAAGTGTCTGCTTTGTTGGGTCGTATGCCATCAGCCGTGGGTTACCAACCTACATTGGCTGAAGAAATGGGTCGTCTACAAGAGCGTATTACTTCAACTAAGACTGGTTCTATTACATCTATTCAGGCCGTTTACGTTCCTGCGGATGACTTAACAGACCCATCTCCTGCTACAACATTCTTGCACTTAGACTCAACTGTTGTTTTGTCACGTGACATC
>JAOAUK010000042.1:899-9527 GCA_030157655.1 Polynucleobacter sp.
TATTTTGGGTATGGACGAATTGTCACCAGAAGACAAGCAAGCTGTTGCACGTGCTCGTAAGATTCAGCGTTTCTTGTCACAACCGTTCCACGTTGCGGAAGTGTTTACTGGTTCTCCAGGTAAATACGTTCCATTGAAAGAAACAATCCGCGGCTTCAAGATGATTGTTGATGGTGAACTTGACCACTTGCCAGAACAGGCATTCTATATGGTTGGTGGCATCGACGAAGCTATCGAAAAAGCTAAGAAGTTGCAGTAATACCAAGGAACGCACATGTCTAACATCCACGTTGATGTAGTGAGCGCTGAACAGTCTATTTTCTCTGGCGAAGCTAAGTTTGTAGCTTTGCCAGGTGAAAGTGGTGAGTTGGGTATCCTTCCAGGACACACCCCGCTCATCACAAGAATTCGTCCAGGCGCTGTACGTATTGAAAAGTCTGATGGTGATGAAGAGTTTGTTTTCGTTGCCGGCGGCATTCTAGAGGTTCAACCAAATAAAGTAACAGTACTTGCTGATACTGCTATTCGTGGTCATGACCTTGATGAAGCTAAGGCATTAGAAGCGAAAAAAGCTGCTGAAGAGGCAATGCAAAATCGTAGCACTGATATTGATTTTGCTCATGCTCAATCAGAGTTTGCAATGGCTGCTGCCCAGTTGGCTGCTATTGCTAAGTTACGTCAAAAAAGATAATTGGCTTTAATTAACGATCGATTCCTGCGCGCATGCTTAAAGCAGTCAACAGATAGAACTCCTATTTGGTTGATGCGCCAGGCAGGTCGTTATTTGCCTGAATACAACGCAACACGCGCTGTCGCAGGAAGCTTCTTAGCACTTGCAAAAAATCCCCAGTTAGCCACAGAAGTTACTTTGCAACCATTGGATAGATATCCGTTGGATGCAGCTATTTTGTTTTCAGATATTTTGACAATACCTGATGCAATGGGCTTGGGGTTAACATTTGAGGCAGGTGAAGGCCCGCGTTTTAGCAAGCCGTTAAGAGATGAACAGGCTGTCAACAACTTAAGAGTTGCCGACCTTAACGAGCTGAAATATGTTTTTGATGCGGTTTCAGAGATTAGAAAAGCACTCATCCAAGATGGACAACAAAGAGTTCCATTAATTGGGTTCTCTGGTAGCCCATGGACTTTGGCCTGCTATATGGTTGAGGGTTCAGGTTCAGATGATTTTAAGCATACAAAAACAATGCTTTATCAGCGACCTGACTTGATGAAGAAAATTCTAGACGCGAACATTCAATCGGTAGCCGCTTATTTGAAGGCGCAAGTAGATGCTGGCGCACAAGCACTGATGATATTCGACACTTGGGGCGGGCTACTGCCAGATGGTTGGTATCAAAAAACTTCTTTGGCTAGCATGAAGGCTGTTATTGATCTGTTACCACGTGAAAAAGATGGCCAAAGAATCCCTATCTTAGTATTTACTAAGGGTGGCGGTATTTGGTTAGAGGATATTGCAAATTCTGGTGCGGATGTTATTGGCTTGGATTGGACTGCCTCAGTTGCCAAGTCACGTAAGCGCTTACTAGCGGCAAATAAGCCGTTAGCCTTGCAGGGTAATTTTGATCCTTTGGCATTATTCTCAAGTCCAGAACAAATTAGCCAAGAAGCGAAAAGAATTTTAGATGAGTTAGCGCAGTCACCCTCTTTGGGCTCAGGACTGCATTCATTAGACGGCCATATATTTAATTTGGGCCATGGCATCTCTCAATTTACAAATCCAGAACATGTCACGGCATTGACTGAGACAGTTGTTAGCTACTCAAAAACACTTAGAAATCAATAAATTTGAGCATGTGAGCGGTAACTTATGCACAGGCTTTGTTTTGTGCGGCGAAGCAATTACAGCGCACCAAAAAAAGCCCTTAAGCCCTTTTGTTATTTCATAAGCCATTGATTTATTTGAGTAAAAATTCAAATTCGTAAAAAAGTATAAAACAATAAAAAAGCTTTAACAAATAAAAAACTGTAATAATTAAGCAGTTATCCACAAGGTTTTCCACAGATAAAACGCATTAAGAAAAAAGTCATTCCTCCCAATGCTCTTCATCGTAGACTTAAAGTAAAACATGAGCTTTTTGCATAATTCTGAAAAAATAATAATTGTTCAGGTAGCTATTGATAGCCCTGTAAACAAACTATTTGATTACCAGTGGAATGAGTCTGAGCTAAAAATAAAACCTCAACGAGGCCAAGTCGTAGCTATAAATTTTGGTAGAAAAGATTGTGTCGGGGTTGTTATCAATATCAATGACAGCACTGAGCATGACTTAAATAAATTAAAGGACGTACAAGCTATCGCCCCAATTAGCCAACTGGCAGAGGATTTATTGGGCATGTCCGAATTTGCAGCTAGCTATTATCAGCGCACGCTTGGCGAAGTTTTGTTACCAGCGATACCAAAACTGTGGCGTCAAAAAAATAAGTGGGAAATACTAAGCAAAGAAAGAAAAAATAAAAAAGCCCTCAAAGTAAAAGATGCACCCATAAAAGAAATTGTCTTAAATGCGGAACAACAAGAAATTGTTAATGAGTTGGCTGGTAAAACAGTTAATCAAGAATACTCATGCAACCTGCTGCAGGGGGTAACGGGTAGCGGTAAAACATTGACTTATTTGCGCTGGCTAGAAAATGTCTTAGAAACCCCAGGTGCACAAGCATTAATCATGGTTCCCGAAATTAATTTGACCCCACAAATGGAGATCGCAATACAAGGGGCATTTCCAGATAAGAAGGTGGCGGTTTTGCATAGCGGCCTAACTGACAGGAGTAGAGCAGACCAATGGCTCAGTGCTCACACGGGAGATGCAAGAATTATTTTGGGTACTCGCATGGCAATCATGGCATCAATTCCTAATTTAAAGGCAATTGTTGTTGATGAAGAGCACGATCTATCTTATAAACAACAAGAAGGCGTTAGGTACTCCGCTCGTGATCTAGCCATTTGGCGCGCAAAAAAAATAGGTATACCAGTATTGCTCGTGTCTGCAACGCCTAGTTTGGAGACTTGGTTTAATGCAGAAGAATCAAGATATCAAAAGCTAACTCTTTCGAATCGAGCTGCCAAAGATTCTGAGCCGCCAATCATCGAGTTGATCGATATGAATCAAGACAGAAAAACTGGTTCAAAAAATGATCATGGCTTTAGTACATATTTACTAGATAGTTTGCAAAAAAACATAGACTTTGGTCTACAAAGCCTTATTTATATTAATAGAAGAGGTTATTCGCCAGTTATATCCTGCGAGGCATGCGGGTGGATTTCAGATTGTCAAAAATGTTCCGCACACATGGTGTTGCATAAGATTTCTGATCATAAAAAGAATTTATGTTGTCACCACTGTGGATTGATCAAGCAAATACCGAAAACATGCCCAGAGTGCGGCAATGCTGATCTACAGCCTGTAGGTAAGGGAACTCAAAAAGTCGAGGAGTTTCTAGTTAAAACTTTTCCGCATGCAAAGATACTGCGCATAGATGCGGATACCACCAGAAAAAAAGGTAGCGCAGATAATCTGTTTGGCGCGGTTCATGATGGCGAAGCTGACATCATTGTAGGAACACAAATGATTACCAAGGGACACGACTACAAGGCGGTATCTTTGGTGGGCGTAATTGATGCTGATGCAAGCCTATTTTCACAAGACTATCGAGCAAGCGAGCGTTTATTTGCACAGCTGATGCAAGTGGCAGGTCGCGCAGGTCGTAGCGAAAAAACCGGGCAGTCAAGGGTGGTGATTCAAACGCGATATCCAAATGCTGCGCCATACACATATTTAAAAACAAATGATGTAGATGGGTTTTTAGAGGAAATTAAGAGTGAAAGAGAGCTAGTTGGATTGCCACCATTTTCATATCAAGCTCTTGTGCATGCTGAACACAAAACTTTATTGGCGGCCATGGATATGTTGAGGGATGCTGCTAAATTTACAAAGGCTGATATAAATTTGCCGCCCAATGTTTTATTAAGCGATGTTATACCTAGAGCGATGGTGCGTGTCGCGGGCAAAGAGCGAGCTCAAGTTTTAATCGAAAGCAGTAATAGACAGTCATTACAACTGGCTATTCAAATCATGCAGCACTATTTAACAGAGCAAAATACAAAAAGAAAAGGGGTCGGCTGGTATATCGAGCGCGACCCCATCATGATTTAATCAATCTTTAAATTACGCGTATTCAGCAATTGGAACGCACGTACAGAAAAGATTTCTATCGCCATAAACGTTATCCGCCCGCCCGACTGGTGGCCAGTATTTATTCTTTCTCAGGCGACCAACTGGATATGCAGCTTCTTCGCGACTATATGAATGATTCCAGTTATTAGATAAAACCACCTCTGCTGTATGAGGGGCATTCTTCAAAGGATTATCTTCTTTGTCATAAACGCCACCGGTAACTTTTTTAATTTCTTCAGCAATGGTCACCATGGCTTCGATAAAGCGATCTAACTCAAACTTAGACTCACTCTCTGTTGGCTCAATCATTAAAGTGCCTGGCACAGGAAAGCTCATGGTTGGCGCATGGAATCCAAAGTCCATCAAACGCTTCGCAACATCTTCATTGCTAATACCAGACTCTTTTTGTTGTGGACGTAGATCAAGAATACATTCATGTGCGACTAAACCGTCGTTGCCTTTGTATAAAACAGGGAAGTAAGTTTCTAGTTTTTTAGCAACATAGTTGGCTGAAAGAATCGCAGTTTCCGTTGCTTTGGCAAGGCCAGCGGAGCCCATCATGGCAACGTACATCCAAGAGATTGGCAGAATAGATGCTGAACCAAATGGCGCGGCACTAATACGCATCCAATCTAGATCATTCCATTTTGATGCAGTACCTGCTGTATATGAGCACGGTAAAAATTTCGCTAAGTGAGAGCGAACAGCTACAGGACCAACACCTGGGCCGCCACCGCCATGAGGGATGCAGAATGTTTTATGTAAATTTAGATGGCTAACATCGCCACCAAAATGACCTGGTGCTGCAGTACCGACAAGAGCATTCATATTCGCGCCATCAATATAGACTTGGCCGCCGTGTTGATGAATGATGTCGCATAACTCTTGAACACCCTCTTCAAATACGCCGTGCGTACTTGGGTAAGTGATCATGATTGCTGCCAAGTTATTAGAGTGCTCTTCTGCCTTGGCTTTTAAGTCTGCTAAATCAACGTTGCCATTGGCATCACAGTTAACCACCACCACTTGCATGCCTGCCATTTGTGCAGATGCAGGATTGGTGCCATGTGCTGAAGACGGAATGAGGCAAATATTTCTGTGCCCTTCCCCGCGAGACTCATGGTAAGCATGTATCACTAATAAACCAGCATATTCACCTTGAGATCCGGCATTTGGCTGTAAAGAAACAGCATCGTAACCGGTAGCTGCGCACATCATGCGTTCAGTATCTTCAATGAGTTTTGCATAACCTGTCCACTGAGATTCTGGTGCCAGTGGATGTATTTGAGAAAAGTTCGGCCATGTAACAGGCATCATTTCACTTGTGGCATTAAGCTTCATTGTGCAAGAGCCCAATGGGATCATTGTTCTATCAAGCGCCAAATCTTTATCAGCTAAGCTGCGGAGGTAGCGAAGCATTTCATGCTCTGAGTGATAACGATTAAAAGTTGGGTGCGTTAAATAGTCACTAGTTCTAATAAGCGAATTCGGAACAGCATTTGTAACTGCTGCATCAATGCCGTCAATGTCTAAATCACCTTGTCCGCCAAAAATAGCCCACAACAAATTAAGTTCATTTCTGTTAGTTGTTTCATCAATTGAAATACCAACATGTTGATTGTCAATCAATCTCAAATTACATTGCAATGCTTGAGCTGCCGCATGAATTTTTGCAGCGTCATCTGTTTTGACTGTCAGCGTATCAAACCAATTTTGATTAACAATTTCAAACCCAAGTTTTTTTAGAGCTAAAGCAACGATGCTTGTTTGACGATGAACTTTAAGAGCAATCTTTTTTAAACCATTAGGGCCGTGATACACGGCATACATGCTCGCCATTACTGCAAGCAGTACTTGGGCTGTACAAATATTTGACGTCGCTTTTTCGCGTCGGATGTGCTGTTCTCTAGTTTGTAGTGCTAGACGATATGCAGGTTGACCTTGTGCATCTACCGTTACGCCAACTAAGCGACCAGGCATACTTCTTTTTAAAGCATCTTTTGTTGCTAGATAGCCCGCAGATGGTCCGCCAAAACCTAATGGCACGCCAAATCGCTGTGCGCTACCAATCGCAACGTCAGCGCCCCACTCCCCTGGAGGGGTTAAGAGAGTTAGCGCCAATAAATCTGCAGCAGCAATTAATAAACCACCTTTGGCGTGGATAGACTCTGCAATAGCCAGATACTTTTCTTTTCCTTCAATTGAGCCATTCACGCCAGGATATTGAAGAAGTACTGCAAATGCATCCGCGCTTAAAGCATCATCAACTTTGCCAACTTGTATGTTGATATTTAGTGGCTTTGCGCGCGTTTTGATCACCGCTAATGTTTGAGGAAGCACGTCATCAGCAACAAAGAATGTTGTTGATTTTGATTTGCAAGTTCTTAATGCCAAAGTCATTGCTTCAGCAGCAGCAGTGCCTTCATCAAGCATTGAGGCATTAGCTATATCCATGCCCGTTAAATCAATCAACATTTGTTGAAAGTTAACAATCGCCTCTAGACGACCTTGAGAAATTTCAGGTTGGTATGGTGTGTATGCGGTATACCAAGCAGGATTTTCAAGAATGTTCCTTTGAATCACGCCTGGGGTAATGTTGTTGTAGTAACCCTGACCAATAAAAGATTTGAAAACTTTATTTTGATTGGCAATGCTTGCCAATAACTCTAGTGCTTCAGTTTCACTTTTGGCATCACTATATGAGCCTAAAGGCAATTTATCTTTGCTTCTAATTTTGTTGGGAATAACGGAATTAATTAAATCTTCGCGTTGAGCAAATCCCAAGAATTTCAACATAGATGCTTCATCATTTGATGAGGGGCCAATGTGGCGCCCTAAAAAAGCATCGTGGTTCTCTAGAGTAGTCAGGGAGCTTTTCATTATTTATGCACCAATATTTTTGCCATAGGCTTCTGCAGATAGCAAAGCATCAACTTTGCTAATGTCAGCAGGTTTAATTTTGAATAGCCAAGAGTCATATGCATCAGAGTTAACCGCTTCTGGTGTTGTAGTAACCGCATCATTAATTGCAACAACCTCTCCAGCAACTGGAGCATAGATATCGCTTGCCGCTTTTACAGATTCAACAACTGCGCAAGCATCACCAGCGTTAAAGTTTTTACCCACTTCAGGTAGCTCTAGGAAAACAATGTCTCCTAATGCTTCTTGCGCGTGGTCTGTAATGCCAACAGTAATGGTGCCATCAGCTTCTTTACGAATCCATTCGTGCGATTCTGTGTAATGTAGGTTTTGTGGGATATTCATAGTTTTCTCCAAAAATTAAACCAAGGCTTTGCCATGGCGTACGAAAGGGGCTTTTACAACGATAGCGTTAAGTTCTTTGTCGCGAATAACAACTTGGACAATGTCACCAACTTCGCTATTAATTGGTAACTTTGCAAGAGCAATAGATTTTTGTAGTGACGGGCTAAATGCGCCGCTAGTGATTTCGCCTTGCCCTTTATTTGATTTAACCATTTGATGGGCGCGCAACACACCTTTATCTTGCAGAATTAATCCCATGAAAACAAATTGCTGGGGTGTTTTTTCTAGGGCCGATCTACCAATGAAGTCTCTTTCTGTAGATCTATCAATAGTCCAAGATAATCCAACATCTAGCGGGCTGGTCTGTTCATTCATGTCTTGACCGTACAGGTTCATGCCTGCCTCTAGTCTTAGGGTATCTCTTGCTCCAAGGCCTGCTGGTTGTGCGCCAGCATTCACCAGCAAATCCCACGCCTTGGCTGTGTTTGCTAGAGGTAGTAATAATTCAGCGCCGTCTTCACCTGTGTAACCAGTTCTGGCAATCATTATTTCGCCTAGTGGTGTTTCTACACAGGCTGCGTGAAAAACTTTTAATTCGTTGGCTGCATTTGCTAATGCAGGAATGGCTTGCTTAATTAAAGACAGTGCGTTGGGGCCTTGAACAGCAATCATGCCCTGAGCATCTTGACTATTTTTTAAATCAGCTCTGCGAGGAATTAATGTGATGTCGCTGAAAGCGCTCGCCTGTTTTGTTAACCACTCGAGATCCGAGTGGGCAGTTGCAGCATTAATAACCAGCCTGTAATTTGGGTCTAGTCGATAAACAATAAGGTCATCTATAACGCCGGCATGCTCATTTAATAGGCATCCATATAGTGCTTGACCATTATTTTTAAGTTTATTGACGTTATTAGCGACAACCTTTTCTAAGAAAGATTTGGCATCTTTGCCAATCACATCAACAGCTGCCATATGAGATACGTCAAAAATGCCACAGTTTGTTCGTGTTGCAATATGTTCTTCGATCTGGGAGCCGTAATTAACAGGCATTTCCCAACCGCCAAAATCGACAAGCTTGGCGCCGGCCTTTTGGTGTGTTTCAAAAAGAATTGTGCGTTTTAGATTTGTAGGGACAGCCGACATCCAAACTCCTTAAAGGAATTGATGCCCC
>JAOAUK010000042.1:9537-13146 GCA_030157655.1 Polynucleobacter sp.
ATATCGACGGTCCATTTGCCTGAGCGTTCATGGGCATTGCGCCTTCGGCGTTGGGTAAACCAAACTCTCCCATCGATAAGATATTGTACCTAAGGTCTTGTCATACACCAAAAATCCTTTTTTGCACATTATTGGTGCAAAAAGTACCAAATTGATGAACTGGGTCAATTCATAATCGCATAAGTTTGTTAAAGCCTTACATGGAGAAGCTTTATGGAAAATTTTAAAACTGGTGTAGACGCCCTTTTTATTATGACTGGCGCCATTATGGTGCTTGCCATGCACGCAGGATTTGCATTTTTAGAACTGGGAACAGTTCGCAAAAAAAACCAAGTAAATGCATTGGTAAAAATATTGATCGATTTTGCAGTTTCTACTATTGCATATTTTTTTATTGGTTACAGCATTGCCTACGGCGTTAATTTCTTTGCAAGCGCTGAGGTGTTGGCCCAGAAAAATGGTTTTGAGCTAGTTAAGTTTTTCTTTTTGCTCACTTTTGCAGCAGCAATACCAGCCATTATTTCGGGTGGCATAGCTGAGCGCGCAAAATTTAATCCTCAATTGATTGCCACATTCATTTTGGTAGGTTTTGTATATCCACTTTTTGAGGGCATGGTTTGGAATCAACAATTTGGTTACCAAGCTTGGATCAAGGCATTAACAGGTGAAGAATTCCACGATTTCGCTGGCTCTGTAGTTGTTCATGCCGTGGGTGGTTGGATCGCATTGCCAGCAGTCATTTTGTTGGGCGCCCGTCATGGTCGCTATACAAAAGATGGTCGCATCTCTGCTCACCCACCATCAAATATTCCATTTTTAGCGCTAGGCGCTTGGGTATTGGCGGTAGGTTGGTTCGGTTTTAACGTCATGAGCGCACAAACAGTTGATAAGCTAAGTGGCTTAGTTGCGATGAATTCATTAATGGCGATGGTTGGCGGAACTTTGGTAGCTTGGTTGTTGGGCAAAAATGACCCAGGATTTAGCTATAACGGCCCTTTAGCTGGTTTGGTAGCTGTTTGTGCTGGCTCTGATTTAATGCATCCGATGGGTGCGTTAGTTGTTGGCGGAGTTGCTGGAGGCCTATTTGTTGTGATGTTTACATTAGTTCAGAACCGTTGGAAGATTGATGATGTATTAGGTGTGTGGCCATTGCATGGTTTATGCGGCGCCTTGGGCGGCATAGCTGCTGGTGTATTTGGACAAAAGGAATTGGGCGGTTTAGGCGGAGTTAGTTTCTCAGCGCAGCTAATTGGAACCCTTACAGGCGTTGCTTTTGCTGCATTGGCAGGCATCGTTGTATATGGTGTGCTAAAGACAGTTGTAGGCTTGCGTTTGAGCCAAGAGGAAGAGTTTGATGGGGCTGATTTGGCAATTCATAGAATCACAGCCACGCCTGATCGCGAATCTAACTGGTAATTTTTTAATTTATTTGGATAATCGGAGCTATGACTTTAAAAGTACTCATAGTTCCGGTAACTCCCTTTGAGCAAAACTGCTCAATATTGATTTGTGAAGAAACCAATAAAGCGGCTATCGTTGACCCAGGTGGCGATATTCCTAAGATATTGGACGCCTTAAACAAGTCAGGCGCAACCCCAGAAAAAATTCTATTAACGCATGGTCATATTGATCACTGTGCTGGAGCCGTTGCTTTAGCCAATGAGTTGCATATTGATATTGAAGGGCCTCATAAAGATGAGGCGTTTTGGCTAGATCAATTGCCTCTTCAAAGCCAGAGGTTTGGGTTCCCTAAAGCTGATGCATTTACTCCGAGCAAGTGGTTAGATGATGAGGATGTTGTAACTGTTGGCAAGGTCTTGCTAACAGTTAAACACTGCCCTGGTCACACCCCGGGACATATTGTTTTTTATAGCCCAGAAGACCATTTGGCTATTGTCGGAGATGTTTTATTTGCGGGCTCAATTGGGCGTACAGATTTCCCACGCGGCAACCATGCGGATTTAGTTGGAGCAATTAGGAGTAAATTGTTTCCGCTAGGGGACGATATTGCATTCGTCCCTGGACACGGCCCAATGTCTACTTTTGGTGAAGAAAGAAAGAGCAATCCCTACGTTGGGGATGGCGCATATTAAGCTTTAGCAGAGCCAGTACGGTGTGTTCTGTTATATAAACAACTAGCGCAAATCCAGCGTTGCTTGCGATTGCTTGTAGGTATCCAAGTTCCACCTTCAAGGGGTTTTTCTCTGCTGCAAGAAGAGCAAAACTTCATGACTCTTGTGTTGCTTTCCAGGGTGGTTGGCGGCGTTGACATATGAACTTCTCTATTAGTATTAGCCGTCTATTTTAACGGCTTTTTAAAAAACGCCCTTTCGGGCGTCTTTTTTGTCTCTATTTAGCTTAAAACTACTTTTATTGAATCTGCTGTTTTATTGCCTTCAAAATCAAGCCAGCACTTGTTCTGTGTATCGTAAAGCTTGCAAAGTTTGGCTGTTTCAAAGTACCAAGCCCATGAAAACTTTTGCACAATAATCCTGCCTGGCAACATGGTTTCTAGCTTTGATTGGGCTTGCTTTAACTGATATAGGGGTACGCTCATGTCAACGTGGTGAGCAGTATGCTCCATGATGTGGTGCATCCAAGCGCCCCATTTGAATGGGAAGACTAGATGAACAGTTGTTGATACAAATGGTTGGGCGCGCAACCACTCAGATTTATCTGAATACCAAGAAACACTTGGATGAGTGTGGTGCACATAAACCACAAAACCAATCATTGCATTCCAGAAAATAAAAGGAATAACAAAGCCCATCACAAGAGTTAATAAAACAGATTGATCGGTTGCCAATGCTGCAAAAATTAATGCCACATTCCAAACAACCGCAAACACAGAGACTAGTACGTTATCCCATAAGAAAGCTGGGCGAGTCGCTGGCATGTTTGTCTTGTTAGGGAAAAACATTTTTTTCCACCAAATTTCTAAGAAGTAATAAAGGGCAGGACCCCAACCACTTCGATAGTGACGCTCAAGCGCCTTTTGGCCATCGGTTAGGTTGTTATATTCCTCTAGCGATAATGGCGCCCATACAAAGTCAAAGCCTTTTAAATTTGTTTGGCCATGATGAACCACGTTGTGACCAACCTCCCACAGGCTATATGGTGTGAGAGATGGCAAAAATGCTAGGCGGCCTAATAATTTGTTTAAGCCTCTGTGAGGTGTAAAGCTTTGATGGCATGCATCATGGCCAAGAATGAAGATGCGACCAATCATGAATCCTGAGAATAGGGCCAAAAAAAGCTTCACTAAAAAAGATTCGAAATAAACCGTACCAACAATGCCAGCCGTCAAAATAATTGTGTCGAGCAACTGCAATGCAATTGCCTTAACGACAATTCTTTCAGTTAGCGGCGTAAGCCATGACCTAATAACTTTTCGGTGTGGAATAGGCTGGCCAACAGGTATTGGTTGGTCAATATTTAACTCTGCTGTATTTGATGACATAGCTACCTTTTATAGCGCGGAATTCAAGATACCGATATTTTAAGGGTTTTTAGGCAAGTTTGCCTTGTTTGATGGGTATTTATTGAGCTAGGTCATGGTGCGACCGACAGGAATCGAACCTGTATCGAGAGCTTCGGAAACTCTAATTC
>JAOAUK010000043.1:0-3700 GCA_030157655.1 Polynucleobacter sp.
CAAGTTCAGAATCTTGAATAGATTTCAATATAAGTAGTTTGGGTGGTTGAGGAGAGTAGTTCATGGCATATACCGGAAGCATGTTGATGGTGGTAGCACCTTCAGGAGCGGGTAAATCCTCTTTGGTGAATGCTCTCTTGCAAAAAGATCCTGATATCGGTTTGTCCGTATCATTTACGACCCGCGCACCTCGTCCAGGTGAAGTGGATGGCCGTGAGTACAACTTTTTATCTGAACAAGAATTTCTGAAGCGCAAAGAGTCTGGTGATTTTTTAGAGTGGGCCAATGTTCACGGTAACTATTACGGCACTTCTAAATCATGGATTGAGTCTCAAATGCAAAATGGCAAAGATGTCATTTTGGAAATTGATTGGCAAGGCGCAAGACAAGTACAACAATTAATTCCGCAAGCTATTTGGATTTTTATCTTGCCGCCATCAATTCAGACCTTAGAAGAGCGCTTACGTAAAAGAGCGCAGGATGATGAAGCCACGATTCAAAAGCGAGTAGCGGCCGCAAAAGATGAGTTAGCCCATGTTGCAGAGGCTAATTATTTGGTGGTGAATGATGATTTTGAACAAGCTCTGAACGAGTTAAATCAAGTGGTTTTAGCCAGCCGTTTACGCACTGGACCTCAATTGGCTCGCCAACATAACTTGGCAAAAGAGCTCGGCGCAATCAGTGGTACAAATTGAACTTTCTGCCACTTTTCCACAAGTGCGTTATCCTTTAGGTATTCCTAGTACTTTTTGAGTTAAACACATGGCACGTATTACTGTTGAAGATTGCTTAAAAACAATTCCTAATCGATTTGAATTGGTGTTGGCGGCTACTTATCGCGCACGTCAGTTAGCGCAAGGTCACGCCCCACGAGTGAACGCTAAAGACAAGCCAACCGTTATTGCTTTGCGCGAAGTGGCAGCTGGCGTTACAGATCGAGATATGTTGGTTAAAGTACCTCTATAAGAGGTGATCAGGTGGCGCCTAACTCAGATGCCCAAGGCATCCTAGCCGCCATCCTGGAGCAGTCTAGCCGGCATTTATTCGGACCTACGTCCCAGCCGGCAACACCCCCTAAAGCCCAAGTCATATCGATTGCGGGCCTCACAGAAAAGATTACCCACTTAAAGCCTGAAGAAATTGCTTTAATTAAAAAAGCATTTCAGTACGCTGACTCTGCCCATCTAGGCCAGTATCGTCAAAGTGGCGAGCCTTATATCACTCACCCCTTAGCTGTTGCTGAGTTATGCGCCAGTTGGCGTCTTGATGCACCTTCCATCATGGCGGCGCTTTTGCATGATGTGATCGAAGATACGGGCAGCACTCATCAAGAGTTGGTCGAGGTGTTTGGCGGCAAGGTGGCTGATTTGGTTGAGGGTTTGACCAAGCTCGATAAATTAGAGTTTCAAAGTCATGCTGAGGCGCAGGCTGAAAGCTTCAGAAAAATGTTTATGGCAATGGCCAGAGACGTGCGCGTGATCTTGGTGAAGTTAGCAGACCGTTTGCACAACATGCGCACACTCGATGCGATGGCTTTAGCTAAGCGTAAGCGTGTGGCTCTTGAGACAAACGAAATTTACGCTCCCATTGCTCATCGTCTAGGCCTTAACTTGGTTTATAGAGAGCTTCAAGATTTAAGTTTTAAACATTCTTCTCCCTTTAGATATGCCACTCTTGATAAAGCTATTAAAAAAGCCAGAGGCAATAGAAAAGAGATGGTCGCAAAAATATTGGATGCGGCCCGCATGTCGATCACCAAAGCAGCCTTAGAGGCTGACTTGCGCGGTAGAGAAAAAACCCTTTACAGCATCTACATGAAAATGCGCCAAAAGCATTTGAGCTTTTCTCAAGTCTTGGATGTCTATGGTTTTCGAGTAACGGTTAAAACCATTGATGAGTGCTATCGCACTTTAGGCATCTTGCATGCTTTGTATAAGCCGATGCCAGGCAAATTTAAAGATTACATCGCGATTCCAAAATTAAATGGTTATCAATCATTGCATACCACCTTGGTGGGCCCATTTGGCATGCCTGTCGAGTTCCAGATTCGTACTCAAGATATGCACAAAGTGGCGGAAGAGGGTGTTGCTGCTCACTGGGCATACAAGGATGGTGAGAGTGATTTAACTGAGATGCAAGTTAGGGCGCATCAATGGTTGCAATCCTTGGTTGATATTCAGGATAACAGCGGTGACTCTCAAGAATTCTTAGAGCACGTCAAGATTGATTTGTTCCCAGACGCTGTTTACGTCTTCACCCCCAAAGGTCAAATTAGAGCGTTACCAAGAGGTGCGACTGCTCTTGATTTTGCCTATGCAGTTCATAGCGATTTGGGTAATGAGTGCATGGCCGCAAAAGTAAACGGCGTGCAGTTGCCGCTCAGAACAGAGCTAAAAAATGGCGATATTGTAGAAATTAGTTCATCACCTAATTCTCAGCCTAATCCGGTGTGGCTAACCTTTGTGAAGACAGGTAAAGCAAGGGCGGCGATTCGTCATTACTTGAAGACTCGAAGATATTCAGAGGCAATTCAGTTGGGAGAGCGCTTGTTATCTCAAGCATTGCGCCAACAGGGTGGCGACCCAGCTTTGGTCACTGATGAGGTTTGGGAAAAATTATTGCATTGGACGGGCGCCAAAGGGCGTGAGGAACTGTTGGCTGATATCGCCATGGGACATCGTGTGCCGGCAGTGATTGCTAAGCGCATTGAATTTATTTTGCAAGACACCAAGGGTCATGCAGAGCAGATGCGTCTGGACTCTGAAGACTGGGAGCCGCCTGTTGAGGATCTGCCGATTCATCGCCAGTCGATCATGATCGATGGTGCAGGTGGCGAATCTGTTACTTTCCCATCATGCTGTTATGCCATTCCAGGCGACGCCATTTTGGGGTACCTAGGTAAGGGTGAGGGTCTACAAATACATCGTCATGACTGTAGGCAGGCTCAGCGTTTGCATCATCGTGACCCTAATCATTGGGTGGATGTTCTTTGGGCTGAAGAACCTAAGAGAAGTTTTGATGTGGCTATTCGTGTGGATGTGAAGAATGGCAAAGGTGTTTTGGCCAAGATTGCTGGCACATTAACGTCTGCCGATGCCAACATTGCCCACGTTGCGATGGATGATCGTTTTACTGAATCTGCAGTATCTATTCGATTTGTTCTGCAGGTGGAAGGCCGATATCACCTATCTAAGGTGATGCGTCGTTTGAGACAGAATCAAGACGTTTTAAGAATTACTCGAGCTTTTGGTAAGTAACGCTGAGTATTTCTAACTCCTTAAGACCTGTTGGGGTCTGCAATTTCACGGTATCACCTTCTCTAGATTTGATAAAAGCTTTGGCAATTGGCGAAATCCAGCTGACATAATTTTTGTCCATGTTCACTTCATCAACGCCAACTATGGCGATGGTGGTTTCGCAGCCATCTTCATCTGCATAACAAACAGTCGCGCCAAAGAATATTTGGTCAGTGGCTTCTCTACTTTCCGGATCCACGACTAAGGCATCTTCAAGGCGTTTCGTGAGGAAATAAATGCGACGATCTATCTCTCTTAAACGCTTTTTTCCGTACTGATAGTCTCCATTTTCAGAGCGGTCACCGTTCGAGGCAGCCCAAGATACAACCTTCACAACCTCAGGTCTTTCTACATCCAAAAGGTGTAGAAGTTCATCCTTCATTCGTTGATGTCCTGCAGGAGTT
>JAOAUK010000043.1:3710-13085 GCA_030157655.1 Polynucleobacter sp.
TACTTGGCTACGAACCAAGGGGTCGTGGGTTCAATTCCTGCCAGCCGCACCAAATAGAAGGGCCTAGTTTATAACTAGGCCCTTTTTCATTCAAGCGAAATCGTTGTAAGTTTTTGATAAGCTTTAATTAAAGCTTGTGTGTTCAAATGGAAAGACAAGACTAAATAAATGGAGTTGCTATGAAACCTGTTCGTCTGCTTGGCATGATTCTCACAAGTGCATTGTTGGTATCTGGTGTTGCGCACGCTCAGAGTTTTCCTAGTAAGCCGATTCGATTAATCGTGCCTTTTGCGCCAGGTGGCAGCACAGATATTATTGCTCGCGCTATTGCAGAGCCTTTGTCAAAAATATTGGGTCAAACGGTTGTTGTTGAAAACAAGGCCGGTGGCGGTGGCTCGATTGGCGCCTTAGAAGTGGTTAGGGGTTCCAAAGATGGTCATGTGATTGGTATGGCAACAGTTTCAACGACTGCTTCTAATCCAGCAATCAACAAAAAAATTGGCTATGACCCTATTAAAGATTTTCAGGCCATCACCAATATTGCTGCAACACCTAATGTGATTGCTGTAACAGCGAACTTTCCAGCTAAAGATTACAAATCGTTTATTGATTTGATTAAAAAGAATCCAGGTAAATATTCATATTCAAGTTCTGGTACTGGTGGCATTGGTCACTTGCAAACAGAATTATTTAAAAGCTTGACGGGTGCATTCCTTGTGCACATCCCATATCGAGGCGCAGGCCCTGCATTAGTCGACACCGTCGCAGGACAAGTGCCGATGATTTTTGATAATTTGCCTTCAGCTTTGCCATTTATTAAAGATGGCCGCTTGGTGCCAATTGTGGTTGCATCATCTAAGCGTTTAGCTGTTTTGCCAAATGTGCCAACTTTTGCAGAAGTGGGTTTGGCACCAGTTAATCGCATGGCTTACTACGGTTTATTAGGGCCTTCTGGAATGTCAAAAGAAGCGATTGATAAGATTCATGCAGGGGTTCAAAAAGTATTGCAAGACCCTGCAGTTAGAAAGCGTATTGAAGATACAGGTTCTTTGATTGTTGGTAATACACCTGATCAATTCGCCGCAGAAATTAAGGCGGAATACGAAATTTATAAAGATGTTGTCGCTAAGCAAAATTTGAACCTTAATTAAGTTTTGCCGGTGCAGTAAGACATCTGCAGACTCAATACTTATCAGATACACTGATTAGTAACAATTCATCAAAGGCCATCAACTGAATTGATGGCCTTTATGTTTTATCCACTAAATAATGATTTCTATTCCTCGTTCATTTCGATCCGTTGAGTTTGCTTGGCTCTTGGTGGCTCTGATTATTTCAGTCGCTTCTTTGAGTAGCGTGGCGTATCTTGCAGACCGTATGCAACGCGCATTTGAAAGAGATGCCAAGCAGTTGATTGCTGCTGATGTCTTGGTACAGGCTGACCAACCAATCCCTGAGCAATTCGAAAAAAATGCGCGCTTAAAAGGGTTGAGTACGGCTCAAACAATTGTCTTTCCGACCATGTCTAGTTTTAAGTCTCAAACAAGATTGGTGGCTTTGAAAGCGGTTAGTGACGGTTACCCCTTAAGAGGGGTGATGAAGACAAGCGACAGTCTTGCCGACCTAAAAGGAGTCGCAACGACAGCTATTCCAAATCCTGGGGCTGTTTGGGTCGATTCGGCTCTCATGCCTAGCTTAAATATCAATATTGGTGATGAGCTGGCTTTGGGGCAAGCAAAATTTAAGGTCGAGGCCATCATTACCCAAGAGTTGGATAAGGGCGCTGGATTTTTAAATTTTGCACCTAGAGTGATGATTCGTGAAGATGAGTTAACGAAAACTCAATTAATTGGATTGGGTAGTCGTGTGACGTATCGATTGCTTGTGTCAGGTGATGAACGAGATATCGCCAAATTCACCGCATGGGCAGATCAAGAAATCCAAGATCAGCAATTAAGAGGTATTAAGTCTGAGGGGGTGGATAACAGTCAACCTCTGATGAAAGCCACTTTGGATCGAGCGGAAAAGTTTTTATCTTTGGTTGCAATGTTAACGGCCATGGTGGCTGCTGTAGCCATGGCGTTAGCCGCTAAGCGTTATATCACTAAGCAAGCTCAATCTACAGCGATATGGAAGTGTTTGGGGGCTAGTCGCCAGCAGGTGCTTTGGGAGCATGGTAGGGCCAGTTTATTTATTGCTTTAATAGGCGGGGTTGGTGGCGCATTCTTGGGTTGGTTGGGGCATCAGGCACTGCTTTATTTTTTGGGCGACTTATTGGTGTCCGATTTGCCGCCGGCTTCTATTTGGCCGCTCATTTGGTCTGTGATGGTTTCCATCATCTTATTGATAGGTTTTGTTTGGCCGCCGCTGTTATCGCTTAGTCAAATTTCACCATTACGAGTTATCAGAAAAGAAGTGATTGTTAATGCCCCTTCAGCATGGTTGTTAATGTTTTTAGGTTTGGCTACTTTTTTTGGTTTGTTATTGCTAGTAGCAAAAGACTTGAAGTTGGCCTCCTTAACTTTAGGTGGTTTTGGATTGGCGGCAATTCTGTTTGTAGGGGTTGCTTGGTTGATCGTTAAATTGGCGGCCAACTTAGCAGAGCACACCATACTGGGTCGTGATGTTGTGCAAAGGTTTGCTTGGCAATCTCTGTCGCGCCGTTCATTATTCACTGGCTTGCAAATTGCTTCCCTAGCTATTGCCATCATGGCATTGTTACTTTTAGCAGTTGTGCGGCAGGATTTACTTCAAGCGTGGAAGAGTAGTTCGCCTCCTGATGCACCTAATAGATTTTTGATCAATATTCAGCCAGAGCAAAAAAATCAACTAGAGCAAGACTTATTGGATTCTGGGGTTGAGAAGGTGACTTTGTACCCGATGATTCGTGGGCGTCTAACTCACATCAATGAACAGTTGGTGTTGCCACAGAACTACCAAGATGGACGTGCCCAGCGCTTGGTTGATCGAGAATTTAATTTATCTTACGCAGCAGAGCTGCCAGAAAAAAATAAAGTGGTGGCAGGTAGTTGGCATGGCAACACGACCCAGGCCGAGTTATCTATTGAAGCGGGTATAGCTAAGACCCTGCAGCTAAAGTTGGGTGATCAATTGATGTTTGATATTGCAGGTTTAAATGTGCAAGCCAAGATCACATCTATTCGGCAGTTGGACTGGGGCAGTATGAGAGTTAACTTCTTTGCCATTCTCCCTCCAACTTTGATGTCAGATATGCCGCAAACGTGGATCACTGCTTATCGTCAGACGCCAAGTAAAGATAAGCAATTGCCGATTGATATTGCTTTAGTGGCGAAGTTTCCCAACATCACAGTGGTTGATGTGGAGTCTGCATTAAATCAAGTGCAAGATGTTTTAGACAGATTGTCCGCGGCGATTGAGTTGTTGTTCTTATTCACAATTGCGGCCGGTGTGTTGGTGCTGGGCGCTGCTCTAGGCGCAACACAAGATGAGCGTCTAAAAGATGCTGCTTTATTAAAAACATTGGGTGCAAGTAGGGCTCAAATTCAGAAATCATTTTTTACAGAACTATTAGTGATTGGCTTTATTTCCGGATCTTTGGCTGGGGGTGGTGCTATTGCAGTTGGCTGGAGTTTGGCGCACTTTGTTTTTGAAATGAGTTTCCCAATACCTTGGATTGTTTTTTTATATGGAACGATATTTGGCATGATGATTTGTTTGATGGGAGGTTTGTGGTTGCAAAGAAAAATATCAAATACATCCTCCATGGAAGTACTCAGACAAATTTGAAAACTTATATTCAGATAATTAATTGAGTTAAATTACACAGTTATGGCAGAACAAAAAACCACGTATGAGCTGATTGGCGGTGCCGAAAAATTGCGCGAGCTAGTCGATCGTTTTTATGATTTGATGGACTTAGAAGAGGGTTATCAAGGCATACGGGTGATGCATCCCGCGGATCTCAGTTCATCTAGAGAAAAGCTATATATGTTTTTGAGTGGTTGGATGGGTGGACCTGATTTATTTGTCCAGCAATACGGTCATCCCCGTTTAAAGGCAAGACATCTGCCTTTCCCGATTGGCCTCTCTGAAAGAGATCAGTGGTTACAGTGCATGCGCCAAGCACTTAAAGATACGGGTGTTAATGGACTTTTATTTGAGCGCTTAATGCAATCATTCTTTACTACTGCTGATTGGATGCGGAATCAGGCTGGGTAGTTGCACTAGGCGAGTTTTCGCCCATCGATCTGGCAGTGCTTGACGATTTTTTCTATCGAGTAAGGCAGTTAGAGGCCAGAAAAATAAAGTCATGAAGAAGAAAATAATGGAGACGTGCGTACCCATACTTCTTGATTGATCAAATTTAATAGCAATGAACAACATCATGGCTGCCGGTATTAACCATAGCGAGCCTATCGCGTAGCGCATCAATGCTTGTGATTGCTGCAAAATTTTTCCATCTTCACTAACCAGTTGTATGCGCCAAGTTTGCATGGCCAAGGTTTGTCCTGTTTTGGTCCAGTACCAAGAAAAGTAAAAAGCCAATACAAGGTAGACGTGTGCCATCAACAGAGATGATGGCGCTGTTATTTCTAATAAAACACCGATTAACAAATGAGGCACTAAAAATGTCAACGCTAGGACGCCAAAGAGGACTAGCAACTCATAAAGGTTGAGCGCTATGCGACGTTTGATCGTTGGGGCTGGCAGTGACTTTAAGTAGTCAGCCGGAAGTGGGATGAATTGTTCGGTGTTTTTCACAAGCGCTATTTTAGCGCTGGTGATGTCACTGCGGTGGGTTTGCTGGTAGATGCTTTTTTGTCTGCCAGTTTTTTCTTATCTTCATCAGATAGTTGTTGGTAGCTTTCCCATGCAGCAGCTTTTTTCTCTGGAGAAATTTTGATGGTGCGTAGATAGTTATCCCTGGCAACCTGACGCTCAGTGGTCGATAGCTTGGCCCATTCAGTCATTCTTGATTGAAGGGTGGATTTCTCAGCGTCAGACATTTGTGGGTAGCGATTAGCTACTTCTACCCATTTTTTCTGGCGCGCTTTTGTTAGTGATGTCCAGTCTTCTTCGAGTGGAGCAAGAACAGTGCGTTGCTGATCGTTGAGTTGCTGCCATGTTTGAGCATGAGCTGATAGTTGATAACCAAATATCAAGGCTAGCATCACCATCACACGACTAATCATGCGACAGCTTGAGTAGATATATTGATTTTGGTATTTCATATTTGCAAATTATCTAAAGAAGACAAACTTTGATTAGATTTTCTCTTCCTCATCTTCTTCAACGACCAAGTCTTTGCCATTCGTCATCAAGAAGCGTACGTAACCATTGTCTTTGTAGGCTTCTGGCGGTACAACATCAACCAAAATGGCGCTATCAACCTTCGCGATATCCAAAATGCGCTCATCTTGTTGCCAGTTAGAAATTAAAAAGATGCCTAAAACTAGAGCGAAGATAGGTGCAGCACCCAAGGTGCCCCAGGCTCTATTGCGCCAATCTGAGCCAGTGCTATGGCGATTGCCAAATCCAGGTAGAGCTAACACTTGATGCCAAACTGGTTTTTTCTCTGCCGCGTGCACTGCTAAGGCAGATTTTCTGGCTGCAGCTAAGCGTTCTGAGATGTGGGTGGGTAGATTTTCTGAACTGTCGTCGAGCAAATCTCGAGCGAGCATAGCCATGCGCAACTCCGCATTGGTCGTCGATGGGTTGTTTCTAGTATCGATGCTCACAGTTTAAATCCTTGTTTTTTAAGGGCTTTCGCCAAAGAAGCGGCTGCTCGAGAGCAGTGTGTTTTTACGCTACCCTCTGAGCAAGCCATTAATTTGGCTGTTTCAGAAATA
The DNA here is from genome assembly GCA_030157655.1 of Polynucleobacter sp. GTDB lineage: Bacteria > Pseudomonadota > Gammaproteobacteria > Burkholderiales > Burkholderiaceae > Polynucleobacter. The sequence continues at coordinate 9,542 of JAOAUK010000043.1, forward strand.
CCTAAGTCATCCCAATAACGCATGAGGAAGGCTTCACGTTGACGTGATGGCAGTTTTGAAATTTCAGTTTCCATGATTTCAATCAATTGTTTGCGCTCTAAAACGGTAGATCCGTCCTCAAAGCCAAGATTTTCTTCTTTAGATTCAATGAACTCCAGTGGATCAGAGTACTCAGACTCCTCGCCGCCATCTTTATTGCCCCCTTTGAGAGCTGAGAACAGGCTAACCCACGTATTTTGGGTTTTTTGGCGCCTAAACCAATCGAGAGTGGTGTTTTGGAGGATTCTGGTAAACAGCAGGGGCATCTCGCTGATGTCGTGTTGGCCGTATTTTTCAGCCAATTTCATCATGCTTTCTTGAACAATATCCAAGGCGGCCTCCTCGTCCCGTGTAGCAAACACGGTTCGTTTGAAGGATTTTGCCTCTACCCCCTTAAGGAAGTCGGACAGTTCTTTTTCTGATGCCATACCCTCTATTAGACAACGCTTAATAAACCTACCCCTAATATGGCGTTATGAGCTAAAATCACAGGTTCGACTTACCGGACCTTTCATAAGATGGTTTTTCCCGGATTAAGCGACCGCCACTCGAACCCGAGCCATAAGCACGGAGCCAGAGTAGCCCAAACAATTTTTTGCCGAAAATTGCAAAGGACTAATGAAAATGAATGCAAACAACAGCGCGGAACTTTTGAACCCTGCTAACAAAAATCAAAGCCAAGACGGCCCAGAAATGATTGGTGCTGAAATCTTGGTCCATGCTCTTCATGCTGAAGGTGTGGAATATGTCTGGGGTTACCCAGGCGGTTCTGTTTTATTTATCTACGACGAAATTTTCAAACAAGATAAGTTTGAACATATCTTGGTGCGCCATGAGCAAGCAGCTGTACATGCTGCCGATGGTTATGCTCGTGCCACAGGTAATGTAGGTGTTGCCCTTGTGACTTCAGGTCCTGGTGTGACGAATGCCGTGACAGGCATTGCTACTGCCTATATGGATTCGATTCCGATGGTGATCATTACTGGTAACGTACCAACCAATGCTATTGGTGAAGACGCTTTCCAAGAGTGCGACACAGTTGGTATTACTCGTCCAATCGTTAAACATAATTTCTTAGTTAAAGATCCAGCTGATTTGGCTTTAACGTTGAAGAAGGCTTTCCACATTGCTAGAACTGGCCGTCCAGGTCCAGTTGTGGTGGATATCCCTAAAGACGTTTCTTTCCAAAAAGCACGCTTTAATTATCCAAGCGAATTGACAATGCGTTCATATAACCCTGTGATCAAAGGTCATAGCGGTCAAGTTCGCAAAGCTGTATCGATGTTGATGGAAGCAGAGCGCCCATACATCTATACAGGCGGTGGCGTGATTCTTTCAGACGCAGCTCCTGAGTTAAAAGAATTTGCTGATTTACTTGGTTACCCTGTAACAAATACTTTGATGGGCTTGGGTGGTTTCCCGGGCACAGACCCACGTTTCTTGGGTATGTTGGGTATGCATGGTACGTACGAAGCAAACATGACGATGCAACATTGCGACGTTTTGATTGCAATCGGCGCTCGCTTTGATGACCGCGTGATTGGTAATCCTGGCCACTTCTCTAGCGTGCCAAGAAAAATCATCCATATCGACATTGATCCATCAGTGATTTCTAAGCGCGTTAAGGTGGATGTACCTATTGTTGGTGACCTCAAAGAAGTATTGGTTGAGATGTCAGCGATGATCAAGGCCGCAGGTCCATTGAAGAACAAAGCTAAGTTAGATGCTTGGTGGTCGCAAATTAATGAGTGGCGCAAAAAAGATTGCTTAAGCTTTGATCGCGATTCAGAGATTGTGAAGCCGCAGTATGTTGTTGAAAAAATCTGGGAGCTAACAAAGGGTGATGCTTTTGTTTGTTCTGACGTTGGTCAACATCAAATGTGGGCAGCTCAATTCTATAAATTTGATAAACCACGCCGTTGGATTAACTCAGGCGGCCTTGGCACCATGGGTGTTGGTCTGCCATATGCGATGGGTATTAAAAAAGCATTCCCTGATTCTGAAGTTGTCACGATCACGGGTGAAGGCTCTATCCAGATGTGTATTCAAGAGCTATCTACTTGCAAGCAATATGACACGCCAGTGAAGGTTGTTTCTTTGAATAACCGTTACTTAGGGATGGTTCGTCAGTGGCAAGAGTTGACTTACAACAAGCGCTATTCAAGTTCATACATGGATTCATTGCCAGACTTTGTGAAGTTGGCGGAGGCATATGGTCACGTTGGTATGCGTATTGAGAAAAAGTCTGACGTTGAACCAGCGTTGCGTGAAGCCTTCAAGATGAAAGATCGAACTGTATTCATGGATTTCCAAACCGACCCTACTGAAAACGTATGGCCAATGGTTCAAGCTGGTAAGGGCATCACAGAAATGCTCTTAGGAAGTGAGGACTTGTAATGCGCCATATTATTTCTATCCTTTTAGAGAATGAGCCAGGTGCTTTATCTCGCGTGGTGGGTTTGTTTTCAGCCCGTGGTTACAACATTGAAACTTTGACAGTAGCTCCTACAGAAGACCCATCTTTGTCACGTATGACAATCGTGTCAGTTGGCTCTGAAGATGTTATTGAGCAAATTACCAAGCATTTGAATCGCCTTGTTGAGGTGGTGAAGTTGATTGACTTAACTGACGGTCCTCATATTGAGCGTGAGCTGATGTTGATCAAGGTTCGTGCTGTTGGTAAAGAACGCGAAGAGATGAAACGTATTACTGACATCTTCCGCGGGCGTATCATCGATGTCACGGATAAGGCATACACCATTGAATTGACAGGCGACAGCAGTAAGTTAGATGCATTCATTGAGGCCACAGACCGCAGTGCCATTTTGGAAACAGTCCGAACTGGTTGCTCAGGTGTTGGTCGCGGTGAGCGTATCTTGAAGGTATAAATTTTTAACAAACAACAAACTGATATTACATAGGAAATAGCATGAAAGTTTTTTACGATAAAGACGCAGATTTATCTTTGATCAAAGGTAAACAAGTAACAATCATTGGTTACGGTTCACAAGGCCACGCTCATGCACAGAACTTAAACGATTCTGGCGTGAAGGTAACTGTTGGTTTACGTAAAGGTGGCGCATCTTGGAACAAAGCTGCTAATGCTGGTTTGCAAGTTAAAGAAGTAGCTGAAGCTGTTAAAGGTGCTGACGTTGTAATGATGTTGTTGCCTGATGAGCAAATCGCTGAGGTTTACAACAAAGAAGTTGCTCCAAACATTAAAGCTGGCGCTGCTTTGGCATTCGCTCACGGTTTTAACGTTCACTATGGTCAAGTGATTCCACGTGCTGACGTTGACGTGATCATGATCGCTCCAAAGGCTCCAGGTCATACAGTGCGTGGCACATACGCGCAAGGTGGCGGTGTTCCTCATTTGATCGCCGTTCATCAAGACAAGACTGGTTCTGCACGTGATGTTGCTTTGTCATATGCAACAGCTAACGGTGGCGGTCGTGCTGGCATCATCGAAACAAACTTCCGTGAAGAAACTGAAACTGACTTGTTC
>JAOAUK010000043.1:13095-17457 GCA_030157655.1 Polynucleobacter sp.
AGTTGAATTGATCAAAGCTGGTTTTGAAACTTTGGTTGAAGCTGGTTACGCTCCAGAGATGGCTTACTTTGAGTGCTTGCACGAGTTGAAGTTGATTGTTGACTTGATCTACGAAGGTGGTATTGCCAACATGAACTACTCAATTTCTAACAATGCTGAGTACGGTGAGTATGTAACAGGCCCACGCGTTGTGACTGAAGATACTAAGAATGCAATGCGTCAATGTTTGAAAGATATTCAAACTGGTGAATACGCTAAGAGCTTCATCTTGGAAAACAAAGCAGGTGCTCCTACTTTGATTTCACGTCGTCGTTTGACTGCTGAGCATCAAATCGAAGAGGTGGGTGGTAAGTTGCGTGCGATGATGCCTTGGATTGCTAAAAACAAGTTAGTTGATCAAAGCAAGAACTAAGACAAACAAGTAAAGAGATCCAGAAAGAGAGACAAGATGGCCGTTCATTACCCGCACCCAATCATTGCAAAAGAAGGTTGGCCACATGTGGCCATCGCAGGTTTTGTTTTGTTTGTGGTCCATTCAAGTTTTGGCGGTGCTTGGTCTTGGCCTTTCTGGATTATTTTTGCTTTTGTTTTGCAATTCTTTAGAGATCCGGGACGCTTAGTCCCAGTCGTTAAAGATGCCGTTCTATCTCCAGCTGATGGTCGAGTGATTATTGTTGAAAAATCATTCGATCCTTACGCTAATCGTGAAGCGCTAAAAATTAGCGTTTTCATGAACGTATTCAATGTTCACTCTAATCGTTCTTCTGTGAACGGTACTGTGAAGAAGATCGAATATTTCCCAGGTAAGTTTGTTAATGCTGATCTGGATAAAGCTTCGACTGAAAATGAACGTAATGCAGTAGTGATTGATGCTAATGGTCAGACTGTGACTTTGGTCCAGGTGGCTGGCTTGATTGCACGCAGAATTCTTTGCTACGCACACCTTGGCGAAAAGCTTAAAAAAGGTGAGCGTTATGGCTTTATTCGCTTTGGTTCTAGGGTTGATGTGTATTTGCCATTAACTGCAGAGCCAATGGTGAGTGTTGGCGATAAAGTATCTGCAACTAGTACGGTACTAGCCAAATTGCCCGGATTGGACTAAAAAGTAGTCTATGACTACATTTAGACGCAGAAAATTACGCTCTACAAAGAGCTTGTCAGGTAACGTTACCCCATTACGTCAGGGTGACTGGGGTGGTGCAGATTCAGAAGATCAAATGAGGCCTCGTAATCGCGGCATCTATTTGTTACCAAACGCCTTTACGACCGCTAACTTATTTTGCGGTTTCTTTGCTGTTGTGCAAGCCATGAATCAACGCTTTGAGATTGCGGCCATTGCCATTTTCTTTGCTTTGGTGATGGATGGTATGGATGGTCGTGTGGCTCGTATGACCAATACCCAAAGTGCATTCGGTGAGCAATATGACTCGCTAACAGATATGGTGTCTTTTGGTGTCGCGCCTGCCTTAATCGCTTATGAGTGGGTTTTAAAAGACTTGGGTAAGTGGGGCTGGTTAGCTGCGTTTGCCTATTGCGCTGGCGCTGCTTTGCGTTTAGCTCGCTTTAATACCAACATTGGTGTGGTTGATAAGAGATTTTTCCAAGGTTTGCCAAGTCCTGCAGCTGCTTCATTAATTGCCGGTTTTGTCTGGTTGGCCGTTGATAACAAATTACCTATTAAAGAATTGGCTTTGCCATGGGTGATGTTTGTTTTAACAATTTATGCTGGTATCACGATGGTATCGAATGCGATGTTCTATAGCGGTAAAGCTTTGGATGTACGTTACAGAGCACCCTTTGGCGTCATGATTTTGGTGATTATTGGCTTTATTTTGGTCTCTAGCGATCCGCCTGTAGCGCTATTTGGATTATTTGTGGCTTATGCGATATCTGGCTATGTTTTTTGGGTTTGGCAAAAAATTGGCTTGCGCAAGAAAAAAGCTTCGGATATTCTTTCTAACAATTAATTCATTTTTTGTGTATATTGGAGTTTATGAATTACAGCTTGTCACTGCTATTACTACTAGAACTAGGTCAAAACCTGGGGTCGGTGCACGCTTAAACACTTAGAGTAAAAGCAAACAAACACGAACCCCAGTCAAGCTGGGGTTTTTTATTGAGAATTTTTGTGAGTTGGAGAGTTGGCAATGACAGATAAATTAATCATTTTTGATACCACCTTAAGAGATGGTGAGCAGTCACCTGGTGCCTCCATGACGCGAGATGAAAAAGTTCGCATTGCTCGTCAACTAGAACGCCTTAGAGTGGATGTGATTGAAGCAGGTTTTGCTGCCAGTTCTGATGGAGACTTTGCCGCGATCTCAGCAATTGCTCAAGTCATTAAAGATTCAACCGTATGTTCTTTAGCTCGCGCGAATGAAAAAGATATTGGTCGTGCAGCTGAAGCCTTGAAGGGCGCTAACTCTAAGCGTATTCACACATTTATTGCGACATCTCCGTTACACATGGAGAAGAAGTTGCGCATGACGCCTGATCAGGTTTTTGAGCAAGCTAAAGCGGCAGTGCGATTTGCCCGTAATCACACCAATGACATTGAGTTTTCACCAGAAGATGGTTATCGCTCTGAAGTTGATTTCTTGTGTCGCGTGATCGAGGCGGTTATTGCTGAAGGGGCAACCACAATCAATGTCCCGGATACAGTGGGTTACGCCGTCCCAGAGCTTTATGGCAATTTCATCAAAACTTTGCGTGAGCGTATTCCTAACTCAGACAAGGCAGTGTGGTCTGTTCATTGCCACAATGACTTAGGCATGGGTGTGGCTAATTCATTGGCTGGCGTCAAAATTGGTGGCGCTCGCCAAATTGAGTGCACGATCAATGGTTTGGGTGAGCGTGCGGGCAATACCTCTTTGGAAGAGGTGGTCATGGCGATTAAAACGCGCAAAGACTATTTTGATTTATCTGTCGGTATTGATACCACTCAAATTGTGCCGGCTTCAAAGATGGTGTCTCAAATTACTGGCTTTGTAGTTCAACCTAATAAGGCAGTGGTGGGCGCTAATGCTTTTGCCCATGCTTCTGGCATTCACCAAGACGGCGTTTTGAAAGCTCGTGACACCTACGAGATCATGCGTGCTGAAGATGTGGGTTGGGCAGCTAATAAGATTGTTTTGGGTAAATTGTCAGGTCGCAATGCGTTTAAACAACGTTTGCAAGAGTTGGGTATTGAGTTGGGTACCGAAGCTGAGTTGAACGATGCTTTTTCAAGATTTAAGACCTTGGCAGACCAAAAAGCTGAGATTTTTGATGAAGATATCACTGCTATCGTAGGAAATAATGCTGAAGAGGCTGGTGACTACTATCGCTTTATTTCTTTGTCTCAAAAGTCTGAGACCGGGGAGCGTCCATTTTCTAAGGTTATTTTCAAGTCGGGCGGAGAAGAGTTTGTTTCTGAAGCCGAAGGTAATGGACCGGTGGATGCAACTCTCAATGCCATTGAATCTAAAGTAAAAAGTGGCGCTGAACAGCTTTTGTACTCTGTGAATGCTATTACAACTGGCACGGAGTCTCAGGGTGAGGTCACAGTTCGCCTTGCTAAGGGTGGTCGTATTGTGAACGGTGTGGGTACGGATCCAGATATTGTGGCGGCATCTGCCAAAGCTTACTTGGCAGCTTTAAATAAGCTCCATGACCCGGCTCAGCAGAAATTGAACGCCCAAATGACAGTTTAGGCTATAATCTTGGCTCTTTCTGGGGTAATTCTTGGAAAGAGTCTAGAAATAGACAGAAAAGCAGACTGGAAACAGTTTTTACAATTCGCACGACATATTGGGTAAGAGCAGATTCAGAATCAGTTCAAGCTCAAATGTTCGCAAGTATGGAGTATAAAAATGGCTATTCTTACAGCTGATAAAGCCGTTATCGTTAAAGATAACGCACGTGCAGCAAATGACACAGGCAGTCCTGAAGTTCAAGTTGCTTTGTTAACTGCTCGCATCAATGACTTAACACCTCACTTCAAAGCTAACGCTAAAGATCATCACAGCCGTCGTGGTTTGTTGAAGATGGTTAGCCGTCGTCGTCGTTTGCTCGACTATTTGAAGGGTAAAGATTTTGATCGTTATCGCGCTTTGATTGAGAAGCTCGGTCTACGTAAGTAATACCGAAAATGCCTGCCTCAGTAATACTTTGGCAGGCATTATCGTTTAGAGCGGTCGGTGGCTGCTCGTTAGTTAAGGAACCGTGTCATTCCAAGGACAGGTTAAACACTCCCTCCTAGCCTTTCCCTGGAATGGCATCCTTACTCCGCAAAGCCCCCAATGCTCCAGTGCTGCCATAGCGCTGCTATTTCTATGGCAAATGTTGATTGGAGATATACATAAATGACGATGTTTAATAAAG
>JAOAUK010000043.1:17467-47404 GCA_030157655.1 Polynucleobacter sp.
TGAGATCGCTCGCCAAGCAGGCGGTGCAGTTTTAGTTGATGTGGATGACACAGTAATTTTGGCAACAGTGGTTGGTGCAAAGAATGCAAAACCAGGCCAAGACTTCTTCCCGTTAACAGTAGATTATTTAGAGAAGACTTATGCTGCCGGTAAGATTCCTGGTGGTTTCTTCCGTCGTGAAGGTCGTCCATCAGAAGGCGAAACATTGATTTCTCGTTTGATCGACCGTCCAATTCGCCCATTATTCCCAGAAGGTTTTTATAACGAAGTACAAGTTGTTGTACACGTTGTATCTATCAATCCTGACGTGCCTGCTGATATTCCAGCGTTGATTGGTGCTTCTGCAGCCTTGGCTGTTTCAGGTATTCCATTTAATGGCCCAGTTGGCGCAGCACGTGTTGGCTATAAAGACGGTCAATACATGTTGAACCCAACACGCACAGAACAAGCTACTAGCGAGCTTGATTTGATCGTTGCTGGTACTCAATCTGCTGTGTTGATGGTTGAGTCTGAGGCTCATCAATTATCTGAAGAGATTATGTTGGGCGCAGTTGTTTACGGTCACGAGCAAATGCAAACAGCGATCAATGCGATCAATGATCTAGTACGCGAAGGCGGTAAGCCTGAGTGGGATTGGACACCAGCTCCTAAGAACGAGCCTTTGATTGCTAAAGTAGCAGCCTTGGCTGAAGCAGGTTTGCGTGAAGCGTATCAAATTCGTCAAAAGCAAGCTCGTTCAACAAAGTTGAAAGAAGTAACAAAAGACGTTTTGGCTAAATTGGCTGAAGAAGGCGAATTTGATGAAGTTGAAGTTGGCAACATCATGTTCGAAATCGAAGCGAAGATCGTTCGTGGTCAAGTATTGAATGGTGAGCCACGTATTGACGGTCGTGATACACGCACAGTTCGTCCAATCGAAATTCGTACAGGCGTATTGCCACGTACACACGGTTCTGCATTGTTCACACGCGGTGAAACACAAGGTTTGGTAGTAGCAACTTTGGGTACTGCACGCGATGAGCAAATCATTGACGCCTTAGAAGGTGAGCAACGTGATCGTTTCATGTTCCACTACAACATGCCTCCGTTTGCTACTGGTGAAACTGGCCGTGTTGGTAGCCCTAAGCGTCGTGAGATTGGTCACGGCCGTTTAGCTAAGCGCGCATTGATTCCTGTATTGCCGTCTCCAGAAGAGTTTGCTTATAGCTTGCGTGTTGTTTCAGAAATTACAGAATCAAACGGTTCATCATCAATGGCTTCAGTTTGTGGTGGCTGTTTAGCGATGATGGATGCGGGTGTTCCTGTTAAAGCTCACGTTGCTGGTGTTGCAATGGGCTTGATTTTGGATGGCAACCGTTTCGCAGTGTTAACAGACATCTTGGGTGATGAAGATCACTTGGGTGACATGGACTTTAAAGTGGCTGGTACATCGAATGGTATTACTGCGTTGCAGATGGATATCAAGGTACAAGGCATCACTAAAGAAATCATGCAAGTTGCATTGGCACAAGCTAAAGAAGGTCGTTTGCATATCTTGAGCAAAATGCAAGAAGCAATGAGCGGTGTTCGTACAGAATTGTCTGCACATGCACCACGCATGGTGACTATCAAGATTCATCCAGACAAGATTCGTGAAGTAATCGGTAAGGGTGGCGCAACGATTCAGGCTCTGACAAAAGAAACTGGCACAAGCATCGATATCACTGATGATGGCGTAGTAACAATTGCTTCAACAAGTGCTGAAGGCATGGAAGAAGCTAAGCGTCGTATCGAAGGCATCACTGCTGAAGCTGAAGTAGGCAAGATCTACGAAGGTCCAGTAGTTAAATTGCTAGAGTTCGGTGCTTTAGTAAACATTCTTCCAGGTAAAGATGGTTTGTTACATATTTCAGAAATCGCTAATGAGCGTGTGAAAGATGTCAAAGACTACCTTCAAGAAGGTCAAGTTGTGCGCGTGAAGTTGTTAGCTGCTGATGAGCGTGGTCGTCTACGTTTATCTTTGAAGGCTGCTTGTGCTGACGAAGGAACAAGTATTGCTCCTTTGAATGGTGCTGCACCTGCGGCTGAAGCTGCTCCTGCAGAACAAGCTGAACAACAGCAACAATAATTGGGCTAAGAAACGGCATGCGTGCTGTTGAAATTAGCCAGTATGGTGCCCCTGAAGTTTTAAAGGCGGTGGTAAGGCCAGATTTGGCCTTGCCGCAACCTGGTTCTGGTGAGGTCCTCATCAGAGTCAGAGCTGCAGGGGTCAACCGGCCTGACGTGCTTCAACGTCAAGGTTTTTATCCTGTTCCTCCGGGCGGTTCTGATTTACCTGGTTTGGAGCTCGCAGGAGAAATCATTGGTGGCGATCTTGCTCACCCTGATAATTTTTTTAGTTTAGAAATAGGTAGTCGCGTTTGTGCCCTGGTAGTTGGTGGCGCATATGCTGAGTACTGTATTGCTCCTTTGGCGCAGTGTTTGCCAGTACCAAGAGGTCTTTCTGATGTTGAGGCAGCGAGCTTGCCTGAAACATTTTTCACGGTATGGAGTAATGTGTTTGATCGTGGTCGTTTGGGTTTGGATGGTCGCGGTAAAGAAACGTTACTAGTTCATGGTGGCAGCAGTGGCATTGGTGTTACAGCGATTCAGTTGGTAACTGCCATGGGTCATGATGTGATTGTTACAGTGGGCAGTCAAGAAAAAGCCAAGGCGTGTAAAGAGCTAGGCGCCGTATTGGCAATTAATTACAAAACAGCTGACTTTGTTGAAGAAGTGAAATCTTTTACTTCTGGCAAAGGCGTGAATGTCATTCTCGATATGGTGGGTGGCAGTTATGTTGGGCGGGATATTCAATGTTTGGCTGATGATGGTCGAATTGTCATCATTGCTCATCAAGGCGGTAAAATTTCAGAAATAGATGTTGGACAAGTTTTACGTCGTCGTTTAACGATTACTGGTTCAACATTAAGAGCAAGGTCAGTGGAATTTAAGGGCGCTATTGCTAGGTCTTTGAGGGCTTATGTTTGGCCATTGATTGAGGCGAAGAAAATTAAGCCGGTTATTCATGAGGTTTTTGAATTAGAAGCAGCTGCTCGTGCCCATGAACTCATGGAATCGAGTCAGCATATTGGCAAGATTGTTTTAACTGTTAATTAAAAGAGATTGCAATGAGACCATTGACCATCATTGGTAATTGGAAGATGAACGGCAGCTTGAGCGCTAATCAGCAATTGATCCAGGGCCTACTTGGCTCAGGGTTGGCTGACATGGCTAAAAATGCGCGTTTAGCTCTTTGCGTGCCTTACCCCTATTTAATCCAAGTCGCTGACCTGTTGGCTAATTCAGGCATTGGTTTGGGCGCTCAAGACGTATCCGATCATCCTAATGGAGCTTATACGGGTGATGTGAGTGCCAATATGTTGCAAGAGCTGGGTTGTCAGTATGTCATTGTTGGTCATTCTGAGCGCCGTCAATATCACCATGAAGGTGATGGTTTGGTGGCCAGAAAAGCTAAAGCCGCTTTACAAGCCAATATGACCCCGATTATCTGTGTGGGTGAAACCGAAGAAGAGCATGACGACGGCAAAACATTGGTGGTTGTAAGGCGTCAGCTTCAGGCTGTTTTGGATTTGTTGCAAGGTCAGGTGGCTTCCTGTGTTTTGGCTTATGAGCCTGTTTGGGCGATTGGTACAGGTAAAGTGCCTACTCCGGCGCAAGCCCAGGATGTACATAGAGAGTTGCGTTTGCAATTGGCAAAATTTGATGCTGAGGCAGCATCGAAAGTGGCAATTTTGTATGGCGGCAGCTTAAAGCCTGATAATGCAAAAGATTTTTTGGCTTTATGCCAAGCAAGTAATTAAATTAGTTTTTGGAGAATCAGATGGAATGGCTTAAAACATTGTTAGTTGTGTTGCAAATTATTGCTGCTATTGGCGTAATTGCTTTGGTATTGGTTCAGCAAGGCAAGGGCGCTGATATGGGTGCTGCCTTTGGCGGTGGCTCATCAGGCGGTTTGTTCGGTGCTGCTGGTTCAGCCAACTTCCTTTCACGTCTAACAGCTGGCTTTGCCACAGTGTTTTTTGTGACTACTTTGGCCATCACTTTGATGGGTTCTACAAAATCTCAAAATCCGGGCGTTTTGTCAGGTACTAGCGCCCCAGCTCCTGCAGTTGCTCCTGAAGTTCCAGCAGCTGCCCCAGCAAGCACAGCCCCGGCTGCCGGATCTGGCCAAAGCGTTCCTAAATAATTCAGGAAAACCTCAAAAAACCCTAAAAAAGGCGCGCCATTAGGCTAAAATCTTAGGGTTTTACCGTAGGCCGTCGTGGTGGAATTGGTAGACACGCTATCTTGAGGGGGTAGTGGCGTAAAGCTGTGCGAGTTCGAGTCTCGCCGACGGCACCAAATGGGGGTCTGTAGCCTGTCAGAAAGCTGCAAGACCAGTTAGAGAAAATTTGAAGTTGTTGTTTAGAGTCACGAATTGGAACGCTCTTGAACTTAGAAAACTATTTCCCCGTTTTGCTATTTATCCTTGTTGGTATTGGCGTAGGCTTGGTTCCTATGGCTTTGGGCAAAATTCTTGGCCCCAACAAGCCTGATATTGAAAAAATTTCCCCTTATGAGTGCGGTTTCGATGCGTTTGAAGACGCTCGCATGAAATTCGATGTGCGCTATTACCTTGTAGCGATTCTTTTTATTCTTTTTGACTTAGAAACTGCTTTCCTCTTTCCGTGGGGTGTAGCGCTATCTGAGATTGGTTGGGCTGGATACATTTCCATGTTCATTTTCTTATTGGAATTCGTGATTGGCTTTGCCTACATCTGGAAGAAAGGCGCCCTTAATTGGGAGTAAGGACTGGACATGGCTCTTGAAGGTATCTTAAAAGAAGGTTTTGTAACGACGTCAGCTGACAAGCTGATCAACTGGACTCGCACAGGATCACTGTGGCCGATGACTTTTGGTCTTGCCTGTTGCGCGGTTGAGATGATGCACGCAGGTGCTTCACGTTATGACTTGGACCGTTTCGGTGTGGTATTTAGACCATCACCACGTCAATCAGATTTGATGATTGTTGCGGGCACATTGTGTAACAAAATGGCTCCAGCTTTGCGTAAGGTCTACGACCAAATGCCTGAGCCACGTTGGGTTATTTCAATGGGTTCTTGCGCTAATGGTGGTGGTTACTACCACTATTCATATTCAGTAGTGCGTGGTTGTGACCGCATTGTGCCGGTAGATGTTTATGTGCCGGGCTGCCCTCCAACCGCTGAAGCTTTGATGTACGGCATCATTCAGTTGCAAGCCAAGATCAAGCGCACCAGCACAATAGCGAGAAAGGCTTGATATGTCAGACATGCTAACTGTGCTTAAAGAGCGTTTAGAAAAAGTTCTTGGTAAAAAAGTATCTCGTTTGCACGAGGCACTTGGTGAGTTAACACTAGTCGTGCGCTCAGAAGATTACTTGGATGTTGCAACAACATTGCGTGATGAGCCAACTTTGGGCTTTGATCAGTTGATCGACTTGTGTGGCGTTGACTATAGCGACTATGACAATGCAACTTGGGAAGGTCCACGTTTTGCAGCGGTAAGTCACTTATTGTCTGTAAAACACAACTGGCGTTTGCGTTTACGCGTATTTGCTCCAGACGATAGTTTCCCGCTGGTAGCTTCAGTGACGCCTATTTGGAGTTCTGCTAACTGGTTTGAGCGTGAAGCGTTTGACTTGTACGGCATCCTATTTGAAGGTCATGACGACTTGCGTCGTATCTTGACTGACTACGGTTTCATTGGTCACCCATTCCGTAAAGATTTCCCTGTGTCAGGTAACGTTGAAATGCGTTACGACCCAGAGCAAAAACGCGTTATTTACCAACCCGTCACGATTGATCCTCGCGAAGTAACTCCAAGAGTGATTCGTGAAGAAAGCTACGGGTCTTAATCATGGCAGACATTAAAAATTACACACTTAACTTTGGTCCGCAACACCCTGCGGCTCACGGTGTTTTACGTTTGGTGTTGGAGTTAGACGGTGAAGTTATTCAGCGCTCTGATCCGCATATTGGTTTATTGCATCGTGCTACAGAAAAACTAGCTGAGACACGTACATGGGTACAAAACGTTCCATACATGGATCGTTTGGACTATGTATCAATGATGGCTAATGAGCATGCTTATGTGATGGCCATTGAAAAGTTATTGCAAATTGAAGTGCCAGAGCGTGCGCAATACATCCGTGTGATGTTTGATGAGATCACGCGTTTATTGAATCACTTGCTATGGATTGGCTGTCACGGCCTAGACGTTGGCGCGATGGCGGTGTTCTTGTACGCTTTCCGTGAGCGCGAAGATCTATTCGATATGTATGAAGCGGTTTCTGGCGCGCGTATGCACGCTGCCTACTATCGTCCAGGTGGCGTTTATCGTGATTTACCAGATGCAATGCCACAGTATTTGGCTAACAAGATTCGTGGTGAAAAAGCAGTTAAGAAATTGAACGAAAACCGTCAAGGTTCTTTGTTGGATTTCATTGAAGACTTTACAAATAGATTCCCAACGTATGTTGATGAGTATGAAACATTGCTCACAGACAATCGTATTTGGAAACAGCGCTTGGTAGGTATTGGTGTTGTGTCTCCAGAGCGTGCGTTACAAATGGGCTTCACTGGTGCGATGTTGCGTGGTTCAGGTATTGAGTGGGACTTACGTAAGAAGCAACCGTATGAGGTTTATAGCAAATTAGATTTTGATATTCCTGTTGGTGTGAACGGCGACTCATATGACCGTTACTTGGTGCGTGTAGAAGAAATGCGCCAATCAAACAGAATCATTAAGCAGTGTGTGAACTGGTTGCGTGCTAACCCAGGCCCTGTGATGAGTGATAACCACAAAGTAACAAGCCCTAAACGTGTGGACATGAAGTCCAACATGGAAGAGTTGATTCACCACTTCAAGTTATTCACTGAAGGTATTCACGTACCAGCTGGTGAAGCTTATGCAGCGGTTGAGCATCCAAAAGGTGAGTTTGGTATTTATGCAATTTCTGACGGTGCTAACAAGCCTTATCGCTTGAAGATTCGTGCACCAGGTTTTGTGCATTTATCAGCTTTAGATGAGATGGCAAAAGGTCATATGTTGGCTGATGCTGTAACGATTATTGGTACGCAGGACATTGTGTTCGGCGAGATTGACCGCTAAAAGGATAAGAGAACGTATGTTGTCTGCACAAGCCCGCGCTGAGATAGATCGCAACATTGCTAAATATCCAGCTGACCAAAAACAATCTGCAGTGATGGCTGCATTGGTTGTTGCTCAAGACCAGTATGGTTGGGTAACGCCAGAAGCTATTGAAGAGCTAGCAGTGATTTTGGAGATGCCTCCAATTGCTGTTCAAGAAGTAGCAACTTTTTACAACATGTATGACACCAAGCCAGTTGGTAAATTCAAATTAGCGGTTTGCACAAACTTGCCATGCGAATTATCTGGCGGTGCTCGTGCTGGTGAATATCTTAAAAAGAAATTAGGCATTGGTTACAACGAAACAACGCCTTGTGGCACTTTCACATTAAAAGAGGGTGAGTGCATGGGTGCTTGCGGTGATGCGCCAGTAGCTATTGTTAACAATAAAACGATGTGTAGCTTTATGAGTAATGAAAAGCTAGACGCTTTGATTGAAGAATTAAAAGCTAAAGCCCAGGGAGGTGCAGCATGACCTGTTTGCACGATCGTCACATTCAGCCATTGATCTTGGCTGGCTTAAATGGTGATAACTGGCATCTAAAAGATTATGTTGCGCGTGGTGGCTATGCTCAATTGCGCAAAATTTTGACAGAAGGTATTACGCCTGAGGCCGTGATTGCAGAAGTAAAGGCTTCTGGTTTACGTGGTCGTGGCGGTGCTGGTTTCCCAACGGGTTTGAAGTGGAGTTTTATGCCACGTCAGTTCCCAGGCAACAAATACCTAGTTTGCAATACCGACGAAGGTGAGCCGGGTACATTTAAAGACCGCGACATCATTCGTTATAACCCACATGCTTTGATTGAAGGCATGGCGATTGCTGCTTACGCCATGGGCATTTCAGTTGGTTACAACTACATTCACGGAGAAATCTGGGAAGGTTATGCGCGCTTTGAAGAAGCTTTAGAAGAGGCTCGTGCAGCAGGTTTCTTGGGTGACAAGATTTGTGGTTCAGAGTTCTCATTCCAATTGCATGCACACCATGGTTGGGGTGCTTACATTTGCGGTGAAGAGACTGCGTTGTTGGAATCATTAGAGGGCAAAAAAGGTCAGCCACGCTTTAAGCCACCTTTCCCTGCTAGTTTTGGTTTGTACGGTAAGCCAACAACGATCAATAACACTGAGACTTTCTCTGCTGTGCCATTTATCTTTGCAGTAGGTGGCGAGACTTATGCCAAATTAGGTAAGCCTAACAATGGCGGCACAAAGATTTTCTCAATTTCTGGTGACGTTGAGCGTCCTGGTAACTATGAGATTCCGTTGGGCACATCATTCGCCACTCTTTTGGAGTTGGCTGGTGGCATGCGTGGCGGCAAGAAGATTAAAGCTGTTATTCCTGGCGGTTCATCTGCACCAGTTGTTCCGGGCGCCATGATGATGGAAACAGACATGGATTACGACAGCATTGCAAAAGCTGGCTCTATGTTGGGTTCGGGCGCTGTGATTGTGATGGATGAAACGCGTTGCATGGTGAAGTCTTTGTTGCGTTTGTCTTACTTCTATCACGAAGAGTCTTGTGGCCAATGTACGCCATGCCGTGAAGGTACAGGCTGGTTGTGGCGCATCGTGAACCGTATTGAACATGGCGAAGGTCGTCCAGAAGATTTAGATCTTTTGAACGATGTTGCTGCAAATATTCAAGGTAGAACAATTTGTGCATTAGGTGATGCTGCGGCAATGCCAGTGCGTGGCATGTTGAAGCATTACATGGATGAGTTTGCGTATCACGTTGAGCACAAGCGTTGCATTGTGCCGGCTTACGTTTAAGCGTCTAAAAGAGATCGACAGGAAAAAAGATGGTTGAAATCGAAATTGATGGCAAAGCAGTAGAAGTCCAACAGGGTTCTATGGTGATGGATGCGGCCAAGAAATTGGGTACGCACATTCCTCACTTTTGCTATCACAAGAAATTATCAATAGCTGCTAACTGCCGCATGTGTTTGGTGGAAGTGGAAAAGGCGCCTAAGCCTTTGCCGGCTTGCGCAACACCTGTGACGCCTGGCATGAAGGTACACACTAATTCTGAGAGAGCAGTGCAAGCTCAGAAATCTGTGATGGAATTTTTGTTAATTAACCACCCATTAGATTGTCCGATTTGCGATCAAGGTGGTGAGTGTCAGTTACAAGATTTGGCAGTGGGTTACGGTAAAACTACTTCACGTTATTCTGAAGAGAAGCGTGTGGTATTTCATAAAAATGTAGGCCCATTGATTTCGATGGAAGAAATGAGCCGTTGTATTCATTGCACACGTTGCGTTCGTTTTGGGCAAGAGATTGCTGGTGTGATGGAGTTGGGCATGCTCAACCGTGGTGAGCATTCTGAAATCACTTCGTTTGTTGGTAAATCTGTTGATTCTGAATTGTCAGGCAACATGATTGATTTGTGCCCTGTGGGCGCTTTGACAAGCAAGCCATTCCGTTATTCAGCTCGTACATGGGAATTAGGTCGCAAGCGCTCAGTGAGCCCACATGATTCATTGGGTTCAAATGTGGTGTTGCAAACTAAAGCCAACCAAGTGTTGCGCACAGTACCTTTGGAAAACGAAGCGATTAACGAATGCTGGATCAGTGATAAAGATCGTTTTGCCTATGAAGGTTTGAACGGTGCTGATCGTTTGAAAAAACCAATGGTTAAACAAGACAACCGTTGGATTGAAACAGATTGGGAAGCGGCTCTGGATTACGTGAGTCGTTCTTTGAATTCAATTAAAGCGGATCATGGCTCTGATGCTATCGCAGCGTTAGCTCATCCAATGGCTAGTGTTGAAGAATTGCACTTGTTGAAAAAAGTGTTGGGTGGTTTGGGTTCGCAAAACATCGAGACACGTTTGCGTCAGCAAGACGTTAGCGGCGCAGCTAAAGCTCCATGGCTTGGCATGAAGATTGCTGAAGTTGGTCAGTTACAACGCGCTTTCTTCATTGGCAGCTTCTTACGTAAAGACCAGCCTTTATTGGCAGCGCGCGTACGCGCAGCAACTAAGCGTGGTTTAAAAGTAACTCGTTTGGGTGCTAGCTCTGAAGATTGGCTCATGCCGGTGGCAGCTAGTGCGCAAGTTGCACCATCTAATTGGCCAGCTGAGTTGGCAGGCGTTGCTGCAGCTGTTGCGCAAGCAAAAGGAATTAGTTCACCAAGTAACGCAAACGTTAGTGCTAATGCAAAAGCGATTGCTGATAGCTTGTTAAGTGGTGAACGTAAGGCGGTCTTCTTGGGTGCTGCTGCAATGGCGCATCCACAGTTCGCTCAGTTACATGCTTATGCGCAATTCATTGCGACAAACACAGGCGCTACCTTAGGTTTCTTGCCAGAGGGTGGTAACTCTGTAGGTGCTCACGTTGTTCAAGCTGTTGCTTCTGCGGGTGTAGAAGGTATTTTGGCTAAAGAACTTAAGGCTGTTGTGTTGTTAGGTTTAGAGCCAAGTGCAGACCTGGCAAATCCACAAGCTGCGAAGGCAGCTTTGGCTAAAGCTGGCACCGTGATTGCAATGACAGCATTTGATAGCGCAGAGTTACGTGAAGTTGCTGATGTGCTATTACCAATTACACCGTATTCAGAAACATCTGGCAGCTACATTAATGCTGAAGGTACTTTGCAATCTGTACAAGCAGCAGTTCGCCCATTGGGTGACGCTCGCCCAGCATGGAAAGTATTACGAGTATTAGGCAACCTATTGAACTTGGATAACTTCTACTTCAATTCTTCTGAAGAAGTTTTGGGTGAGGCAGTTCCAGCTAACTTTGCTGCACAGTTGAATAACGCAACAACAGTAGCGCCAGCAGTAACTAGTTTGTTTACTCCGGCAGTTGAACGTCTAGCCGACGTGGCGATTCATTCAAGCGATGCGATTGTGCGTCGCGCACCAGCTTTGCAATTAACGCAAGATGCTAAGCGTGCGATCAAGTTAGGTGTGCCATCAAGTCTATTTATGCAGTTGGGCTTGAAAGAGGGTGATGCTGTTAAGGTAAGTCAGTCTGGCTTGAGTGTCACGATGCCAGCTACTGAAGAAAAAGTATTGGCTGATGGCGTTGTTCGTTTATCTGCTGCAACATCAGTGAGCGCTCAGTTGGGCTCGATGTTTGGTCTATTAACAGTGGAGCGTGTATGACCGAATTAATTCAAACTATCAACACGCACGGCTTGGCACTTTTTGGTGAGTTGCTTTGGCCGATTGTTTGGACTTTATTAAAGATTGTCATCATCGTATTGCCGATGTTTGGCTGCGTGGCTTACCTCACTTTGTGGGAGCGTAAGCTAATTGGTTGGATGCATATCCGTTTAGGACCAAATCGTGTTGGCCCGTTAGGTTTATTGCAACCGATTGCAGATGCTCTTAAGTTATTGCTTAAAGAAGTCATCATTCCAAGTAAAGCCAATAAAGTTCTTTATATCGTTGCGCCAGTGATGGTGATTGCACCTGCTTTTGCTGCATGGGCAGTAATACCTTTCCAAGCGGAATTGGTTCTTGCTAACGTGAACGCCGGTTTGTTGTATGTGATGGCAATCACATCGATTGGTGTGTACGGCATTATTTTGGCTGGTTGGGCATCTAACTCTAAATATGCTTTCTTGGGTGCGATGCGCGCTTCAGCTCAAATGGTTTCTTATGAAATCGCGATGGGTTTTGCATTAGCGTCTATTTTGATTGTTTCTGGAACTTTAAATATCACTGATATTGTGAAGTCACAGCAAACTGGTTACTTCGCTAGCATGGGCTTGAACTTCTTGTCGTGGAACTGGTTGCCTTTGTTGCCAATGTTCTTGATCTACTTTATCTCTGGTGTTGCTGAATTAAACCGTCATCCATTTGACGTGGTTGAGGGCGAGTCTGAGATTGTGGCCGGTCACATGATTGAGTACTCAGGCATGGCCTTTGCGATGTTCTTCTTGGCTGAATACGCCAACATGATTTTGATTGCTGCATTAACTTCAATCATGTTCTTTGGTGGTTGGTCTCCAATTATTGACGCACCTGTTTTACGCGACATTCCAGGTTTCTTCTGGTTGGTTGGTAAAACATTCTTCTTCTTGTCATGCTTTATCTGGTTGCGCGCTTCTTTCCCGCGTTACCGTTATGACCAAATCATGCGTTTGGGTTGGAAGGTATTTATCCCTATCTCGATCTTCTGGATCTTGTTGGTGGGTGCTTGGGTATTGTCACCCTGGAATATTTGGAAATAAGGCGGGGATTTGACTATGTTCCAACGTATCCGTGAATTTTTAAGCAGCCTTTTGTTGAAAGAACTCTTTCAAGGCTTGGCGCTGACTGGTAAATATTTGTTTAAACCAAAAATTACTGTTCAGTATCCAGAAGAAAAAACTCCTATGTCGCCACGTTTCCGTGGTTTGCATGCATTGCGTCGCTATCCAAACGGTGAAGAGCGTTGTATTGCTTGTAAATTGTGTGAGGCAGTTTGTCCAGCGATGGCGATTTCAATTGAGTCTGATCAGCGTGAAGATGGTTCACGTCGTACGACTCGCTATGACATTGATTTAACTAAGTGCATTTTCTGTGGTTTTTGTGAAGAAGCTTGCCCAGTGGATGCGATTGTTGAAACTCACATTCATGAGTACCACGGCGAAAAGCGTGGTGACTTGTATTTCACAAAAGACATGTTGTTAGCGGTTGGTGATCGTTATGAGAATGAAATCGCAGCCAATAAATCAGCGGATGCTAAATACAAATGATGCTAGAACCTAAAACACTTCTCTTTTACATCTTCTCAGCAATTTTGGTGATTGCTGCTTTGCGTGTGATTACTGCGCGCAATCCAGTACATGCTGCATTGTTCTTGGTGTTGTCATTCTTTACAGCCGCTGGCATTTGGATGTTGTTGCACGCAGAATTCTTGGCCATCTTGTTGGTCTTGGTATATGTCGGTGCTGTGATGGTGCTCTTCTTGTTCGTGGTCATGATGTTAGACCTCGATTTAGATCACATGCGCAAGGGCTTTAAGCAATTCATGCCAGTCGCCTCTTTGGTAGGTGCGGTGATTGTTGCTGAGATGTCGATTGTGTTGATTCGTGGTTTTATCGGAACTACTCAACCAGTTCAAGTATTAGCTTCAGACGTTGCTTCAAACAACACAAAGGCATTAGGCACTTTGTTATACACGGAATATCTATTTAGCTTTGAAGTTGCTGGTGTGATTTTGTTGGTGGCAATCATTGCTTCGGTGGCTTTGACATTGCGCCGTCGTAAAGATACTAAAACTCAAGATATTGCTGAGCAGGTTCGTACACGTAAAGAAGATCGCGTACGCATGGTCTCAACAATGAATGCTGATACTTCAGCGACAAAAGAATAATAGGGAATAGGGAAAAAGGATCAATATATGACTATTACCTTGGCTCATTACTTAGTGCTAGGCGCCATCCTATTTGCCGTAGGCATTGTGGGTATTTTCTTGAATCGCAAGAACTTGATCGTTCTTTTGATGTCAATTGAATTAATGCTTTTAGCAGTTAACTTGAACTTCGTTGCTTTCTCTCATTACTTGGGTGACATGGCCGGTCAAGTTTTTGTATTTTTCATTTTGACTGTAGCTGCTGCTGAAGCAGCGATTGGTTTAGCTATTTTGGTCACCATGTTCCGCAAGCTTGACACGATTCATGCTGAAGACCTTGGACAACTGAAGGGCTAAGCAGAGATACTTATGACTACTCCAACTCTAAATCCTCTTTTACTTCTAGCGATTCCGTTAGCACCATTGGTTGGTGCAACCATTGCTGGTTTGTTTGGTACCAAGTTCTTTGGTAATTTAATCGGTAGAGCAGCTTCGCACACAGCAACTATTTTGGGTGTTGCAATTGCTTGCGTTCTCTCATTCATGGTTCTGAATGATGTTCTAGCCGGTGCGCGGTTTAATGAGACGATCTACACATGGATGCAATTAGGTGAGTTAAGCCTTGAGGTAGGTTTCTTGGTGGATCCTTTGACTGCCATGATGATGGTGGTAGTGACATTTGTGTCATTGATGGTTCATATCTACACCATTGGTTACATGGCTGAAGACGAAGGTTATTCACGTTTCTTCGCATACATCTCACTCTTCACATTCTCTATGTTGATGTTGGTGATGAGCAACAACTTCTTGCAACTATTCTTTGGTTGGGAAGCGGTTGGTTTAGTGTCTTACTTATTGATTGGTTTCTGGTACACACGTCCAACAGCCATCTTCGCTAACATGAAGGCCTTCTTAGTGAACCGTGTAGGTGACTTTGGTTTCATCTTGGGTATTGGTTTGTTATTGGCTTATAGCGGCAGCATGAGCTATGACGGCGTATTTGCACAAAAAGATGTATTGATGCAGCAAGTATTGCCAGGCACAGACTGGAACTTATTAACTGTTGCTTGTATTTGTTTATTCATCGGTGCGATGGGTAAATCAGCTCAATTCCCATTGCACGTTTGGTTGCCAGACTCAATGGAAGGCCCAACACCAATTTCTGCGTTGATTCACGCGGCAACGATGGTGACAGCAGGTATCTTCATGGTGAGCCGTATGTCACCATTGTTCGAATTAACTGATACAGCCTTGTCATTCGTATTGATCATTGGTTCGATCACAGCCTTGTTCATGGGTTTCTTGGGCATTGTGCAAAACGACATCAAACGTGTAGTGGCTTATTCAACGCTATCTCAGTTGGGTTACATGACAGTGGCTTTGGGTGTCTCAGCCTACCCAATTGCTGTATTTCACTTAATGACGCACGCGTTCTTTAAAGCATTATTGTTCTTAGGTGCGGGTAGTGTGATCATGGGTATGCACCACGATCAAGATATGCGCAACATGGGTGGTTTGTGGAAATACATGCCAATTACTTGGCTAACATCATTGCTTGGTTCATTGGCTTTGATTGGTACACCATTCTTCTCAGGCTTCTATTCAAAAGACTCGATCATTGAAGCAGTAGCTGAGAGTCATATTTACGGTTCAGGATTTGCTTACTTTGCAGTGATGGCTGGTGTATTCATTACAGCTTTCTACTCATTCCGTATGTACTTCTTGGTATTCCACGGTAAAGAACGTTTTGGTCAAGCGCATGACGATCATGGTCACGATGCTCATGATGACCATCACGATGATCATCATCACGGTTTGGCGCCGGGCCAAAAACCACATGAGTCACCATGGGTTGTTACCTTGCCTTTAGTTTTATTGGCGATCCCATCAGTGATTGTTGGTTACTTCACGATTGGCCCAATGTTATTTGGCGACTTCTTCGGTAATGCAATTTTTGTTGATGTTGTTAAACATCACTCTATGAAAGAGCTGGCAGATGCATTCCATGGCCCAGTAGCGATGGCCGCACACTCATTACATAGCCCTGTGCTGTATTTGGCGCTTGGTGGTGTTGTAACTGCTGCCGTGTTCTATCTTTGGTTGCCGCAGATTCCAGCATTCTTTGCTCGAGTGCTTGCCCCAGTAAAAGCTATTTTGGATAACAAGTACTACTTGGATGATTTCAACCAGGCCGTATTTGCCAAAGGTGCCCGCGTATTAGGTACGGGCTTATGGAAGGGTGCTGATCAAGGTTTGATTGATGGTCTAGTTGTTAACGGCAGCACGAAAGTGGTGGCTTGGTTCTCAGCAACTGTTCGTCAAGTTCAGTCTGGATATCTATATCACTATGCCTTTGCAATGATTCTTGGCTTGATTGGTTTGATCGGCTGGATTTTGTATACCCATTTAGGCTCCATTAAATAAAACAACAGACAGAGCGCCACGACATGATTCTTTCTTTCTCAATTTGGTTGCCGATTATTTTCGGTCTAATTATTTTGTTCACAGGCTCGGACAATAGCAAAGGCTATGTTCGCGTGATGGCATTGATTGGTTCTTTGATCAGTTTGTCAGCCACTATTCCATTGATCACTGGATTTGATACAACGACTGCTGCGATGCAATTCGTTGAGCAGGTGGCTTGGGTGCCTCGTTATGACATCAATTACTACCTAGGTGTGGATGGCATCTCTATGTGGTTCGTAGTCCTAACAGCCTTTATCACGGTGATTGTGGTGATGGCTGCTTGGGAAGTGATCACTGAGAACGTTGCTCAGTACATGGCTGCTTTCTTGATCCTATCTGGTTTGATGATTGGCGTATTTGCCTCATTAGATGGTTTGCTGTTCTACGTATTCTTTGAAGCAACGTTGATTCCGATGTACATCATCATTGGTGTATGGGGCGGTCCAAACCGTGTATACGCAGCATTTAAGTTTTTCCTATACACATTGTTAGGTTCATTGCTGACTTTGATCGCGATCTTGTATTTGTACAACGTGACAGATACGTTCAGTATTTTGGCTTGGCACAAAGCTAAATTGGACATCGTTGAACAAGTATTAATCTTTGGCGCATTCTTTATGGCATTTGCTGTGAAAGTACCAATGTGGCCAGTTCATACTTGGTTGCCTGATGCTCACGTAGAAGCGCCTACAGGTGGTTCTGTGGTCTTGGCAGCAATTATGTTGAAGTTGGGTGCATATGGTTTCTTGAGATTCTCATTACCAATTGCTCCAGATGCTAGCCAATATTTGGCTCCTGCAGTGATTGCATTGTCGCTAGTAGCTGTTATCTACATTGGTCTAGTGGCCCTGGTTCAATCTGACATGAAGAAATTAGTGGCTTATTCATCAATCGCTCACATGGGCTTTGTTACTTTAGGTTTCTTTATCTTCAACCCAATGGGTGTTGAAGGTGCGATTGTGCAAATGATTTCTCACGGTTTCATCTCTGGTGCGATGTTCTTGAGCATCGGTGTTTTGTATGACCGTATGCATTCACGTCAAATTGCTGATTACGGTGGCGTTGTGAACACCATGCCTAAGTTTGCAGCGTTTGCTGTCTTGTTTGCGATGGCTAACTGCGGTTTGCCAGCAACATCAGGTTTCGTGGGCGAGTTCATGGTGATTTTGGCCGCTGTTGATTACGATTTCGTGATCGGTATCTTGGCTGCTACAGCACTTATTTTGGGTGCGGCTTATTCATTGTGGATGACTAAGCGCGTCTTCTTTGGCGAAGTGGCTAATCAACACGTTGCAGAGCTGACAGACATTAACAAGCGTGAATTTTTAATTATGAGCATCTTGGCCATTTTCACTATTGGCATGGGTGTGTATCCAAAACCATTTACAGATGTGATGCACGTTTCTGTTATCGAGCTTTTAAAGCACGTAGCAGTTAGCAAGCTTTGATCCTGAAAGAGGAAAGAGAAATATATGCAATCGATTGACCTCATTGCCATGTTGCCAGAGTTGGTTCTTTTAACAGTAGCTTGCCTATTGTTATTGACCGCTTTTATGAATGAGCCACAGGCAACAGACGAAGATATTTTCCATGCTCCTCGTGGCGCATCTTTGGCTTACAAGATCACCTTGGCTTTATTGATTGGTCTTAGTGCTGCATTTGGTTTGCAAGCAGTTGATCAGCCAGTGCATGCGTTTAATAACCTATTCATGGTGGATGCTTTATCAAGCATCCTTAAGTCAGTAGCTTGCTTGGCTGTATTTATTAGCTTGATTTACTCTAAGCAATATTTGATTGACCGTGGTTTATTCCGAGTTGACTTTATTGTGTTGTCTTTATTGGCCTTGTTGGGTCAGTGCGTGATGATTTCAGGTTCTAACTTGATGACTTTGTATTTGGGTCTTGAGTTATTGGCTTTGCCAACCTATGCATTGGTTGCGATGAAGCGTGATTCAGATGTGGGTACAGAAGCTGCGATGAAATATTTCATCTTGGGTGCTTTGGCTTCAGGTTTCTTGCTATACGGTATGTCAATGCTTTACGGCGCAACAGGTAGCTTGGATCTTGATGAGATCCTAAAGGCTGTGAGCGATGAGCGTATCAATCGCTTAGTCTTGGCTTTCGCGGTGGTATTTATTGTTTCTGGCTTGGCATTTAAGTTGGGTGCAGCACCATTCCATATGTGGGTGCCTGACGTATACCAAGGCGCACCAACAGCTATTACTTTAATGATTGCAGGTGCTCCTAAAGTGGCTGCGTTTGGTCTGTTATTCCGCTTGTTGGTGGGTGGCTTATTGCCATTAACTCAAGATTGGCAGCCGATGATCATGATTTTGGCGGTCTTATCTTTGGTAATTGGTAACTTTACCGCCATCATGCAAACCAATTTGAAGCGTATGTTGGCTTACTCAACGATTTCGCATATGGGCTTCATGATGCTTGGTATGTTGTCGATCTTCGATCAGCATGCTTACAGCGCAGCGTTGTTCTATGCGGTGACTTATGTATTAACAACGTTAGGTTCATTCGGTTTATTGATGATCTTGTCTCGTCAAGGTTACGAGTGCGAAACATTGGATGACCTAAAGGGCCTTAATCGTCGTAACCCATGGATGGCTTTCATGGGCTTGATCTTGATGTTCTCATTGGCAGGTATTCCTCCAACAGTGGGCTTTGCTGCAAAGCTATCTATCCTTGAGACATTAGTAGATGCTGGCCACTTATACATTGCCATCATCGCTGTCATGACTTCATTGATCGGTGCCTTCTACTACTTGCGCGTTGTGAAGTGCATGTACTTTGATGAGCCAGCGCAAACTGCTGCGATTGAAGGTGGTGCGATTGCGAAGACTGTGTTCACATTAAACGGTTTGTTCGTTCTGGTGTGCGGTATTTATCCTGCAACATTAATGGCTCTTTGTTTAACGGCCATGTCTAAAACATTGCTTAGTTAATTATGTCTCCAACAGGCTTAAGCCTAGAGTCTTGGGTATTTATATTGGTCGCGCTGGTCGCGGCCAATTTGGCTTTTGTGTCGCCTAAATTCTTATTCATTAAAGCGCTTGAGCAAAAGCACGTTGGTTGGTGTTTGTTAGAAATGCTCGTTTGGTATGCGGTGATTGGTTTAATTGGCTATAGCTTAGAGAGCATGATGGGCAACGTCTTTCCTAAGCGCTGGGAATTCGTTGCGGTAACAGTTTGCCTCTTCTTGGTGGCTGCATTCCCAGGGTTTACTTGGCGCTTTTTGGTCAAGCATCGCAATGATGGTCATCAATAAGCAAAGCCTTTACTACCTCTGACCATCAATACCTGTGACCCAACCTGAAAAAAATCTATCAGATTTACCAGTGACAGATGATCACTTACGTGAGCATCCTATTTCTTCTGAAGATGCCTATCAAGGCAAATTCCTTAAGTTAAAAAAAGACATTGTGAAGTTGCCTGATGGCAATGAAACATTTCGTGAGTATTTGATTCATCCAGGTGCTATAGCAATAGTGCCGATATTGGATGATGGCAGGATCATCTTGGAAAGGCAGTTTAGATATCCAGTAGATGCTGCCATGCTAGAGATTCCAGCAGGCAAATTAGAAGTGGGCGAAGATCCATTGTTGTGCGCTCAAAGAGAGTTGCTAGAAGAGACCGGTTATAGCGCTACAACATGGGAGTTCTTGGGTCGCATACACCCGGTGATTTCTTATTCCACTGAATTTATCGATATCTATTTGGCCAAGGGCTTAACTGCTGGCGAAAGATCTCTGGATGAGGGTGAGTTCTTGGATGTTTTTGCCGCAACTCTAGATGAAATGCATCAGTGGATTGCAGAGGGCAAGATCACTGATGTTAAAACCATTATCTCGGTGTATCACCTAGAGCAAAAGCTAAAGCTAAAGCAGTAATAAATTTACTGCTTTATTTAGATTTTGCAATAAAGCTGGCTTTATCAATTGTGGTCATCCAAACAATACCATCTCCAATTTGACCAGTTTGGCAAACATAAATAATCACTTCCATCAGTGCATCTGCGACCTCATCAGGGCACACAATCTCAATTCTTATCTTTTGTGTGTAGTCAGTCAGTTCATCTTTGATGCTGCTCTTGTTGACTTTATTGGGGGCGCTACAACCTTCGGCCTTAGAAATGGTCATCCCAGGAAATCCTGGGGTTTCCATGAGCTTATTGCGCAATAAGGAGAGCTTATTGGGGCGAATAATGGCTTTGATCTCTTTCATGCTTCAACCTCTTTCTCTTCAAACCAACCGTATAGCACTGGTAGAACTAATAATGTGAGTGATGTGGATGTGATCAAACCAAAAATCACCACAACAGCTAATGGTCTGGTTACTTCTGAACCAGGGCCGCTAGAAATTAACATTGGCACAAGCGCTAGCATCGCTACGCAAGCGGTCATCATGACCGGTCTAAAGCGATGGGTGCAACCCTCAATCAAGGCCTCTCTTAGGCCCATGCCATCCTCACGCAGTTGCTTGATGAATGACACCAGCACCACGCCGTTAAGTACCGCTATACCCCATAGGTTGATGAAACCCACGGCAGCTGGAACTGATAAATATTCCCCGGAAATCAGTAGACCAAATACTCCGCCGATGGAGGCAAATGGTAGAACCAGAATAATTAATCCTGCTAGTCTGATTGACTTGAATAGCATGAAGAGTAGGAAGAAAATCGCCAGAATCGTCATTGGAATAATGATCATCAAGCGTGACATGGCGCGCTGCATGTTTTCAAATTGGCCGCCCCAGTCCAAGGTATA
The DNA here is from genome assembly GCA_030157655.1 of Polynucleobacter sp. Lineage (GTDB taxonomy): Bacteria > Pseudomonadota > Gammaproteobacteria > Burkholderiales > Burkholderiaceae > Polynucleobacter. Next base: position 38,203 of record JAOAUK010000043.1, read on the forward strand.
ACCATTCGGCAACGGAACTTCTTTAGCAATTTTGTCTTGAGCTTCTTTAACGAAGCCGCCAAGGTCACGGCCATTAACGTTCACACCAATTACCAAGCGGCGTTTGCCGGATTCTCTAGAGATTTGTGAAGGACCATCAATGATGCTAATCTTTGCCAAGTCTCTCATCAGAACCAAGGCGCCATTAGGGGATCTTAGTGTGATGTTTTCAATCGCGTTCACGTTTTCACGATAAGGGGCAGGGTAGCGCAACACCAGTGGGAATCGTCTTTCCCCCTCAAACACCATGCTGGCTTCTTTGCCACCAATCGCAGTTTCAATCACATCATTCACATCTGACACGTTGATGCCATGTCTTGCAATTGCATCACGATCAATTTTGATATTTAGATAATTTTGACCAGATACTTGCTCGATACGTAAGTCGGTGCTGCCCGTGGTGTTGGCAAGTATTAGACCGATTTGAGCACCTAGTTTTTTTAGTTGCTCTAAATCATCACCAAAAATCTTTACTGCTACTTGCGATCTAACGCCTGACACCATTTCATCAACGCGCGCTGCAATTGGTTGAGAAATAGCTAATTCAATACCGGGTAGAGTTTTGAGCTTTTCACGAATTTGATCAGCGATTTGTTCTTGCGATAATTTTCGATCGCCTTGTGGTTTTAGCGACACAATCGGGTCAGACTCATTAGGTTGACCTGGATCTGCAGGAGACTCGCCGCGACCAAGGCGTGACACAGCTTTATCTACCCCTTGAATGGTCATGATCCTCTTTAAGGCTTCAAATTCAAGTTTGATGGACTCATCTAACGAGATATTCGGGGCTCTCACAATCACAGGTGTGATCGAGCCTTCTTGCATCACAGGGATAAATGACTTGCCCAGCAACACAAAGCCAACCAAGCTAACGGCCAAAGCAATTAGGGCACGCTTTACTACTAGTTTAGGGTTTTGTAGGCACCAGTGAAGCCATTCCATATAGGGCTTTTTAAGTTTGGCCACTAGCTTGGTGTCGTGTTCAGCACCACCTTGCAGGATGTACGAACACATCACCGGTGATAGTGTGAATGACAAAATCAAAGAGATAGTCAGAGCAATAGCAATGGTGAGAGCCAAAGGAGCAAACATTTTTCCTTCCATGCCCTCTAAGCCTAGAAGTGGCATGAACACCAAAATAATGATGCCAACACCAAACAGCACAGGGGTGCCAACCTCTGTGGCGGCTTCAAGCACTATGCGATTCTTTGATTCGCCTTGCCTGAGTCGCTCACCTAGTTTTGCAAAGGTGTTTTCAACTACTACGACGGAGCCATCCACCATGATGCCAATCGCAATGGCTAGACCACCTAAAGACATCAAATTGGCAGAAATGCCATAGTGGTTCATGGTTAAAAAAGTGATCAGCGGTGTAAGAACCAAGGTGGCCACCACAATTAATGATGATCGAACGTCGCCTAAAAAAACAAACAATACGATCACCACCAAGATGATGCCTTCGAACAGTACTTTGGCAACGTTAAACATCGCTGCGTTGACTAGATCGGTTCTGTCATAGAAGGGGACAATTTGCATGCCCTCTGGCAAAAGCTTGCGTTCATTAATTTCTTTGACTTTGGCTTTAACGCGATTAACTACCTCGCGAGCATTGGCACCTCGATTCATTTGCACAATGCCAGCAACTGCTTCTGTGGTGCCATTTTTAATGATGGCGCCTTGCCGAATCTCTGTACCGATAGTGACTTCAGCCACGTTTTTCACATAGACAGGTGTGCCACGAACTTCTTTCAGAATAATCTGGCCAATATCATCAGGTTTCTCAATCAAACCAATGCCACGTATGAGATATCTCTCTGCATAGACAGGTAATTGACCGCCACCAGAGTTGGCATTGTTTCTAGCTAGAGCGCTATACACATCCTCTAGATTAATTTGATAGTGTCTTAAGCGATCTGGATTGACCAACACATGGTATTGCTTGGCATAACCACCTTGGGTATTGATTTCGGCCACACCTGGTATTGATCTGAGCATTGGACGAACTACCCAATCTTGTACAAGGCGACGCTCTACTAATTCATCGACGGGGATTTCTCGATTAGCATCGCTTGGGTGTTCGATGGTGTATTGGTAGATTTCACCCAAACCTGTTGATGGCGGTGCCATCACTGGTGAGATGCCTAAGGGCATCTTAGGCATGACTTCTAGCAAGCGCTCCATCACTAACTGTCTTGCAAAATAAATATCTGTTTTTTCGGTAAAGACCAAAGTGACAATAGAAATACCATTTCTATTTAATGAGCGCATTTCTACTAAGCCAGGTAGGCCAGTCATGCCTATTTCAATAGGCACGGTGACAAAGCGTTCAACTTCTTCTGGTGATTTGCCTGGGGCTTCAGTCGCAACTTGTACTTGGACGTTGGTGACGTCTGGGAAAGCATCCACAGATAGTTTTTTAACCGCCATCAACCCAACAAACAACATGACCGTTGCAATAACGGCAACCAAGATACGTTGTTGAAGCGCTAGGCGAACAATCTTTTCAATCATATTAGCCGCCGCTCAACTGTCTTTTACGTTCTGTATTGAGGTGGTAAGCACCCTTGATCACAATCACTTGGCCTGGCTCAATGCCGGAGTAGATGGGACGTTGGCCTTTACCTTCTGGGCCAACTTTTACATGAACCATTTTGAATGTTTCATTGTTGACTTTCACAAACACGTGATCGGTGTTGTCATCACGAACAATCGCTTCAGATGGAACAGTCAGAATATCTACCGGTTCGCTTTCAACTAGCATGGTTGCCAACATGCCAGGCTTTAATTGGCGATTAGTGTTATCAATTTCAGCACGTACAACAACTGTGCGTGTCTCTGGGTTCACAATCGAGCTCACATAAGAAATATCAGCCTCAATTTTTTTGTTATTCAGAGCGCTGACTTGGATCTCAGATTTTTGCCCTTTTTTGATCAGGGGGGCGTTTGTTTCTGGAACTTGTGCAATCGCCCACAATATGTCTAAGTTAGCAATCGTGTAGAGGGCATCAGAAGGTTGAACCACTTGCCCCTTATTGATTTTTCTTTCAACAACTTCACCAGGGATTGTTGCGGTGACATTGTTGATAGATTCAATCACACCTGTTTTTGCCAAGCGGTTGATGCTAGCTTTATTCATGCCTTGCACGATCAGTTGGTCTTGGGATGCTCTTAATTCAGCCTTGGCGTTGCTGGCCTCAGACTCGCGACGTTGCATTTCAGCTAATGCAATCACATCTTCTTTGTACAGGATGCGAGCACGTTCAGCAGCACGTTCAGCTAAGTCGCTAGCGTTTCTTGCTTTTAAATAGGTGAGCTGTGATTGAGTAAGCTCTGTTGATGTAATTTGAGCGAGGATGTCACCTTGCTTAACAACTTGACCTGGGATGGCGTGCATTTCGGCAACGCGACCTGTGACATTGGCGCCAATTCTGGCTAGATGAGATTCATGAAAATCAATTCGACCAGAGACTCTCACAACTTCGATATATGGCCCTACGACAGCTTCACCTTCAGCAATCATTTTTTGCACTTCTGGACCAATAATCACAATGCTGGGGTCTTGTGCCTTGATGGCTTCAGGTGTTTTCTCAAATACATCAAATAAATTTAATGTAAATACCAATAAGAAAACCCATGGCGCAAAGGGTGCAATGTTTCTAATGGATTTGGGCAGCTTATCAAACAGCTCAAGAATGATCGGGGCGGTTGTGCTTAACCAAGCACGAGTATTTTTGTTGGCTTGCCCTTGAAAATTCTTAACGGCATTAATCAATATTTTTAGTTGATTGATGGTCCACGTATAGCTTGAAGATGTTATCTGCTTGATAGCATCAATGGGTAGCTTGGGAAGCGTAGGTAGTTTCATATTATTGCTCTAGTAGCTTGGATAATGTTTTCGGATTGGATCTAAGGCGCTCAATCTCAATAGAGATGAGTGCTAATTCATACTTGGCTCTAATAAGATCAGCGCGTGCGGCTCTGAATGTTCTCTGGGCATCTAGATATTCGAGCATGCCGCGTTCGCCATGTCTGTATGAGGCTTCTGCAATTCTTCTGGCATCAGCTGCTTGAACAATAACTTCATTTTCTAAAGTCTTTACTTGGTAGCTAATGGTTTCAAATTGTTGATAAGCCAACTCAACTTGAGTCTCAATATGTTGCGACTCGTAATTGAGCATATTTTTAGCGCGAGATACATTGGCAGCCGCTTCTCTAACTTGGCCAATGCGCCAATCCCAGATGGGAATGCTCACCACTACGCCATAACTTCTATCTTTAAAGTCTGGCTCATTGCTTTGTTGAGCCTTTAAAGCTAGCTTAGGTAGTCTAGAGTTTTGTTCTAGGCTTAATTTAGATTCTGCGCTTGCAAGTTCGGCTTTGGCTCTGGTGAGTTCAGGATTTTGATTTCTGATTTCTTCTACCAAAATTGGCAAAGGTGGAATCTCAATTTCTTTGAAGGGGGTTATTGCAATATCAAAGTTGGCTGGCAGTTGTGGACCAACCGCTTGCCTTAATTGAGACTTTGATTGATGCAGCCTAGATTGGCTTGCTTGTGCCACCATCTTCACGTTTAAAAAATCTGTCTCTGCTCTAATTAATTCAAATTTAGCTGTTTCGCCTACTTGGTATCTCAGTTGGATGCGATCACGTATTTGACGTGTTAATTCCATGTCTTCATTGGCAGCTTTTAATTCTTCTTGGCGACGCATGTAATCGTAGTAGCGATTCTTAACCTTCGAGATAATTTCAAACTCTTTAGCAATTCTCATGGCATCGCTTGCTTGAAGCTGAGCTTCTGCAGCATTCACCCTAGGTATTCTGGTGTAGGGCATATCGAGTGGCTGAGTGACTGACCAAGATGAAGTTGATCCAACTCTGCTGTTATCTGAGCGTAATTTTTGCTGACCTCTAACGCCTTCGAACTCGGGGTTAGGAATGGCTCTTGCAGCACTCAGCTGCCCAGCAACAGCTTTGGCCTGATCTCTAGCTGCCAATATTTCTGGATTTGAGTTGATCGCTATATTAATGAGGTCGTCTAAAGAGTGTGTTTTCTTAGATTGTGCGTAACATGGCTGAGCAAAAAGTATGAGTGTTGCAAGGAAGCCCACTAAGGTGCAGCCCAAGGTTCGTTGCAGCTTAATCCTTGAAGAAGTTAAATCCATGTATTTGCTTATCTTTTTCATTTAAATTGGTTTTAGTATTTATAGCAGATTTCTTATAGGGATAATCCCTAGTTTCATCGGGGCTTTATGGCACAATTTCACTATTACCGAAACATTTAGTTTCTTTGCACTACTAATTAAGAATAAAAATCAAACTCCATGAAAGTCTATAACCTTGTATGCCACTTAGATCACCACTTTGAAGGCTGGTTTGCCTCTGAAGCGGATGCCCTTGAGCAACAAGAAAATGGTTTATTAACCTGTCCAATGTGTGACAGTCATGAAGTATCGCGCTTACCGTCAGCGCCAAGAATTGCTAAGCACTCAAATAGGGAAATATCCAAAATTGCTGCACCAGAAGAGGGCGTTAGCGTTGGTAATTCCATGGTTTTGACTGGGCAAGAGCAAGCGAATTTACAAGCCAAGGTTCAGGCCACCGTCATGAAGGCCATGCGTGAGCTAATTAACAAAACAGAAGACGTCGGTAGTGACTTTGCTGAAGAGGCTAGAAAAATTCATTACCGTGAAGCTCCGGAGAGAAGTATCCGTGGTCATGCTACTGCAGATGAAACTGCTGAATTACGTGAAGAGGGTATTGAAGTAGTTGCCCTACCGGTATTGCCAGCACTTAAAGATACGCTGCAATAAACACCCCTCAATTCAGAAATTAAACGTTTTATTTATTGGCAGGCACTAGCTTTTGCTTGCGACTGTAATCTTGTACTGGAACTTCATTAGGTTTTAGGCGTTTTTCGCAAGCGGGTTGACCATCAAAAACCCGCATTACTGAACAATCATGCCCCGTAGTTTCCGAGGCTGCATGATCTGTCAAACTTTTACCCGTTGTCACTGTTGAACCTAAGCTAACCGCCGTAATGGGGTAGGCAGCGACCATGGCGCAGCCAGATAGTTGCCCCAAGGCTAACCCCAGACTGCATGAAATGAGAAAAAACCTAAAAATACCCAATTGGATAGAATCTTGATAAAGTGGTAACCCTAAGAATATAAAACAAGTAGGAGACAAAATGTTAGAAACAATAGGACACCATATCAATGGTGTGGTCACTCATTTTGGTGGAACAACCGCACCGGTTTTTGAACCCGCTACGGGCCAAATTAGACGACAAGTGGAGTTAGCTAATGCGGATGGTGTAGCGAAAGCCGTCGCTGCTGCTAAAGCGGCTTTTCCAGCATGGTCAAGCACGCCGGTGACGCGTCGTGCTAAGGTAATGTTCAATTTCAAAGCGATCATTGAAGAGCGCATTGATGAGATGGCGGAAATCATTACCAGGGAGCACGGTAAAACATTTGAAGATGCTAAGGGTGAAATTCAACGTGGTTTAGAAGTTGTCGATTTTGCTTGTGGTATTCCGCAATTATTGAAAGGTGAGTACACCGAGCAAATAGGTAAGGGTATGGATGCATGGACCATGCGCCAGGCTGTTGGTGTTTGTGCTGGTATCACGCCCTTTAATTTCCCGGCGATGGTACCCATGTGGATGTACCCAGTAGCAATTGCCTGTGGCAATACATTTGTCTTGAAACCTTCTGAGCGTGATCCATCAGCGACCTTGTTGGCGGCTAAATGGTTAGAGGAGGCTGGTTTACCCAAAGGTGTCTTTAATGTGGTTCATGGTGATAAAACTGCTGTGGATGCGCTATTGGCACATCCTGATGTCAAGGCTGTGAGTTTTGTTGGTTCGACACCTATTGCCGCTTATATCTATGAGACTGCAGCGAAGAATGGTAAGCGTGTACAGGCCTTGGGTGGTGCTAAAAACCACATGGTCGTGATGCCTGACGCAGATCTAGATCAAGCAGTTGATGCTCTCATGGGCGCCGCTTATGGTTCTGCTGGTGAGCGTTGTATGGCTATCTCTGTGGCTGTGGCCGTGGGGAATGTGGCAGATGCTTTGATTGATAAATTGTCAGCACGTATCAAGGCTCTCAAAATTGATAACGGTATGACGCCAGGTGCTGAGATGGGCCCCTTAGTAACCAAGGTTCACTTGGATAAGGTCAAAGGGTATGTGGATGCAGGTGTGAAAGAAGGCGCCAAATTGGTGGTGGATGGTCGCAATCTCAAAGTATCAGGCTGTGAAGAGGGCTTCTTCTTGGGCGGATGTTTGTTTGACAACGTTAAACCCAATATGACTATCTATAAAGAAGAAATCTTTGGCCCTGTATTAAGCGTGATGCGTGTTGATGATGTGGCGACAGCCATTCAGTTGATTAATGATCATGAGTTCGGTAATGGCACTGCGATTTTCACAAGAGATGGCAATACCGCTAGAGAGTTTGTGAGTCGCATACAAGTAGGCATGGTGGGTGTGAACGTGCCGATTCCTGTGCCAATGGCCTTCCATTCATTTGGTGGATGGAAACGCAGCTTGTTTGGCGACCATCATGTACATGGTCCTGAGGGAGTGCGGTTTTACACTCGCATGAAGGCTGTGACGCAACGTTGGCCAGAAACAATCACGCAAGGCCCAAGCTTTACCATGCCTGTGAATGGTTAATTGACGGGAGAAAAACCTAGTTATTTGATTTGGCTCAGTTTTTAGTCAATTCGCGCCATTTCAGAAATACACGGGGGTTAAAATAACCCCCGTGAACTTTTTAGCAACTTCTACCTCTGTGAGCCCTGAAGTGGGTGAGCCATTATTCCAGCCTGAGTTACTCAAGCGTTTTGATATCAATGGACCACGTTACACCTCATATCCGACTGCCGATAGATTTCATGGTGAATTCAATCAGCAGGATTACATCGAGGCGCTAAAGAGAACTGCCAAAACTGGCAAGCCAATTTCTTTGTATTACCACTTACCGTTCTGCCCCAATATTTGCTATTACTGTGGCTGTAACAAAATCATCACTAAAGACCATGGTCGAAGCGCTAAGTACATCAAGTATCTGGCCAAAGAAATGAACATGGTGACCGATGTGATGGGTTGTGCTGGCAAAAAAATCCCAGTAACTCAGTTGCACTGGGGTGGCGGTACGCCAACATTTTTATCGCATGAAGAAATGCGCGAGTTAATGCATCACACCCGTGAACATTTTGAGTTGCAAGAGGGTGGTGAGTATTCGATTGAGATTGATCCGCGTCGCGTGAGTGAAGCCGATATATCACTATTGGCAGAATTAGGATTTAATCGCATCAGCTTGGGTGTACAAGACTTTAATTTGGACGTGCAGCAGGCTGTGCATCGTGTGCAAAGCATTGAAGAAACCAAAGCAGTGATTGACTGGGCCAGAAAGCATGGTTTTAATTCTGTGAGTGTTGATTTGATCTATGGTTTGCCTAAGCAAACACCAGAAACATTTAAAGAAACTGTGGATGCAGTGATTGCTATGGACCCAGATCGTTTGTCGGTCTATAGCTACGCGCATTTGCCAACCATCTTTAAGCCGCAGCGGCGTATTGCTGAAGAAGATTTGCCAGTAGCTAAAGACAAGCTGAGTATTTTGGCCAACACGATTGATCAGTTGAATCAAGCAGGTTTTGTGTTTATTGGTATGGACCATTTTTCAAAGCCTGATGATGAATTAGCCATTGCACAAAAAGAAGGCCGCTTGCATCGCAATTTCCAGGGCTATTCCACTCAGGCAGAGTGTGATCTGTTGGCTTTTGGTATTTCATCGATCGGTAAGGTGGATGACACATATCCACAAAACTTAAAAACTTTGGATGAGTACTACCATGCCATTGACCAGCATCAATTACCCACGATGCGTGGTTTGCAGTTGGACAAAGATGACATTCTCAGACGAGAACTGATCGGTGAGTTGATGTGCCAGTTTGCCTTGGATACGGATCAATTTGCTAAAAATCATCAAATTGATTTTGATACTTATTTTGCAAAAGAACTCCCAGAGCTCAAAGAGCTAGAAGAGGCAGGTTTATTGGAATGGCATGGTCGAAAAATTTATGTGCCAACCAAAGGGCGTTTATTGGTGAGGCGCGTAGCGATGGCGTTTGATCGTCATTTGCGAGATGC
>JAOAUK010000044.1:0-46607 GCA_030157655.1 Polynucleobacter sp.
CTTCTGGTATCTAAAGCTTTAGTTGAATTATTGCACTTTAGCTTTTGACTTTAATTTAGCTAGCATCTCTTCAAACTTGGCTTTTTGCCAATTTTGATCTTGAGCCATCATCTGAATTAGTTGAGGTTTAAGTTCAGCAACTGTTGGAACTTTAGATTCGCGAACATCTTCTAATTTAATGATGTGAAAGCCAAATTGAGACTTCACAGGCTTATCAGTCATTTGACCTTTATCTAGAGCTATCATTGCTTTAGAAAACTCAGGAACTAAGGCTTGTGGGTTCATCCAGTTCAAATCGCCACCATTGACTGCTGAACCTGGATCTTTAGAGTTAGCCTTAGCCAAATCTTCAAATTTTTCACCAGCTTTGATTTTGGCAATCAAAGACTTGGCATCCGCTTCTTTTTCTACAAGAATATGACGTACTTTGTATTCTTTGCCAGAGAACTGACCTTTTACTTGTTCATAAGCAGTCTTTAGTTCTGCTTCTGTCACGCCTTCACGCTGAATGTAGTCTTCAAAAACTGCGCCCACTAGAATATTTAAACGGGCTTGTTCTAATTGTTCTTGGATGCCATCATTGTTGATAACGCCACGTTTGATAGCTTCTTGGTTAATCAATTCACGGGTAATTAACATATCGCGGGCACGATCACGTAACTCTGGGTTATTGGATACTTGACCGGCGCTCGCTAGCATCTTGTCTAACTTGGCTTTTGGAATGGCTTTGCCGTTAACAACGGCTGCATTTTGCGCCAATACTGGTGTTGCAAGAGTAGCTGTTAGGGCTACAGAAACTGCCAAAGTAGATAGTAATTTCATATTCATCAATCAGTTAGTGATAATTGCTAAAGCATGGATCTCATGAGGCATCCAAGCAGACAGAGCATCATACACCAGGCGGTGTTTTTGAACCCTATTTAGGTCTTTAAATGCAGGGGAGCTAATATGGATTCGATAATGACCGGCGCCACCTTGTGCGCCTGCATGTCCGGCATGTAAGTGACTTTCATCTTCAATTTCAAGACTATCAATTTGAATAGCACTTCTGAGAGCTTCTTCAAATTTAGAGATTCTTGTTTGTGTCATGTCAGATGGGCCTATTAAATGGTTACTTGTGGTCGTTAACAATGAATTTATTAAGCCATATCCCTTGAGCAATCACAAAGGCCAACATTAGCCCCATGCCGCCAAATAACTTGAAATTGACCCAAGTCGCTTCATCATATTGGTAGGCAACGATCAAATTCAAAATACCCATGATGAGGAAGAAAACAACCCACGCCAGATTGAGCTGCTTCCACAAATATTCACCAACACCAGGTTTTAAGGTTAACTGATGAGCCATGGCTGCTTGTATCAAGTTCTTTTTCCAAAAGGTAGCGCTTGCCCATAAGCTTACTGAAAATAGCCAATAGAGAATGCTGGGTTTCCATTGGATAAATGTCTTATCTTGTAAGCCAATCGTTAAACCACCAAAAATCATGATTAGCGCCAAACTAGCCCATTGCATGGGCTCTACTTTTTTGTACTTTATGGCAACCCAAATAATTTGGGCCACCGTAGCCGCCATGGCTACGCCAGTGGCAACATAGATGTCTGCCATTTTGAAGGCAACAAAAAATAATATAACTGGCAGTAAATCAAAAAGAAATTTCATGGAAGGCTTAATTGTTTATGAATCAGAGTTGAATTTTAACGAAGCTGAGTTGATGCAGTACCTTAATCCTGTTGGGGCAGGGCCATCTTCAAAAACATGCCCTAGGTGAGCATCACAGTTTTTACAGCGTACTTCTGTACGAATCATGCCATGGCTAGCATCTTTATATTCGGTAATATGACTTGCTTCAATCGGTTGAAAGTAGCTTGGCCAGCCACACCCAGCATCAAATTTAGTATTCGAGGCGAATAGTGGGGTGCCACAACAAACACATTGATACTGGCCATCTTGCCAGTGATCCCAGTACTTTCCGCTAAAGGGATATTCTGTGCCTGCCTCTCGAGTAACCTTGTATTCAATGTCACTCAATATTTCTTTGTATTCTTGATTGGTCTTTTTCATGATGGGTTCTATGACGAACAGCTAATAGGAATGGCAGTCAAATCAGGTGGTGGCCCGAGTGCATAAGATTCAGGAACTGATTGGCTAGTGTACGGGTTTTCTAATATTTTGAGTAAACGTGACACTTCTGAAAAATCCTTTTTTTGTGCCAACTCAATCGCATGCTGAGCTAAGTGATTGCGCAAAACATATTTTGGATTGATTGTCTGCATACCCTCTAGCCGTGTATCCATGGATTGCTTTTCTAGGCTTAGACGCTCTTGGTAAGTTGCATACCAATGATTCATTGATGCGGGGACATCCAAGCCTTCGGATAAATTTCTAAAAAATAATGTGAAGTCTACTTTTTCTCGGTGCAGTGTTTGCATGAGCGCTTCTAGCAAAGTTAAGTCACTGTCGCACTCGGTCGTTAAACCAAGCTTTAGTCTAAATAGGGTCTGCCAGGTTTTGGCATATTCTTTGTTGTAGTTATCTAACGTGTCTTTGATGTGCTGAATTGCATCTTCGCCATCGATACCATGAACTCTTTTGAGTTCTTCTTTTAGTGGTTGCAACATAGCGCTAGCTAAACAATAAATATTCCAATGCAAGGCCTCTGGTTGACGATGGTAAGAGTAACGGCCACCATGATCTGAATGGTTGCAAATATGATCAACTTGAAATTGATCTAAAAATCCAAATGGACCGTAATCAAGAGTTAAACCAAGCAGGCTGGTGTTATCGGTATTGAGCACGCCATGACAAAAGCCAAGTGACTGCCATTGAGCAACCATACGAGCAGTTCTTAATGATATTTGATCTAATAAAGTCAAATATGGCGTAGGGCTATTGTGGCAATTTGGATAGTGGTGCTCAATGAGGTTGTCCAGGGTAAGGCCTAATTCATGCCACATTTGATTGTGGCCATAGTGTTCAATATGCCCAATACGTAAAAAGCTTGGTGCAACTCTGGTGCACACCGCGATGGTTTCTGGTGTTTCACGCATGACTGTCATATCTGAGCCAACCACAGCTAGCGCTCTTGAGGTGGGTACACCCAAGAAGTGCATCGCCTCACTGCATAAAAACTCTCTAATAGATGACCTTAATACAGCTCTGCCATCACCCATTCTGGAGTACGCGGTTTTTCCTGCACCTTTTAGTTGAATTTCCTGGCCATGAATGTCACCAAAATAAATAGCTCGACCGTCCCCTAATTGACCTGCCCAAGATCCAAATTGGTGACCACTATAAGCGGTGGCATAGGTTTTAAATGAGTTCTGGCCAATATGCGATTGATTGCCAGCCAAGACCTCTAAGTATTCTGAGTTATTAGGCAATCCATTTACGTGCTCAATGCCTAGTAAGTCTGCAGTTGTATTTGAGAATCCAACCCAATAAGGATTAGGAATGGGTGTCGGATTGATTTCTTGAACAAGGGCTAAGTTGTCGGTAAATGGAAGGTGAAATGCCATAAATATGTACTTAAGTAGTACCTTATTCTAGGTTGCTTAGCGAATATTTGCAGAAAACCTCTGTATGACGTCTATAACCACGATTAAGATATGGCTATGGATGAAAAACAATTAAAAAATCTAGGTGTCGAATTAGATGTGCCTTTCCTAAAGTTATTAGGGGTCCGTTGCTTGCGTGCAGAATTGGGGGAGGGCGAAGTAGTTCTTGCATTGAAGCCTGAGCACAATAATAGTTGGGAGGTCGCTCATGGCGGCGTTCTATTAACTTTGATGGATGTTGGAATGGCGGTTGCTGCACGAGCTGCTGATGAGGCTGGTCGCGGTGTGGTAACGATTGAATTAAAAGCTAATTTTATGCAAGCGGCAGAAGGTATTGTGAGAGTGGCAGCAAGAACAGTACATGCAACACCGACCTTGGTATTTGTTGAGGCGAAGCTTTACGATGAGCGTGACAGGGTCTGCTGTATGGGAAGCGCTACATTTAAATACTTTAAAGAGCTACCAAGTAGGCAAGCCAAAAAAAATTAAGCCTTGGCGTTATGGAAGTTTTCTAGTTGACCTTCAAAAATTTGGGTATCTAATTCTTTTTCCGCATTAAAAAGTTTTTCAATCACTTCGTAGCGCCCATCTTTTCTAATTCTGATCAGTGATGTTGATCTGGTGCCGTAATTAGGGGTTCTAATAAAGGCAGAGGAGAGTACTTTCTCCCATTCATATGAAACACCTGTTTGAGGCAAGTAATCATCTGGAGCTTGTGTCATGTCTTCCATGGCTCGCAGATAATGTTCCGAACGTTTGAATTGTCCTGTATCCATTGCCAATAACTGAGCAAATGCACCCACTCGATGTTGAACTTTAGGCCATGGTGTATCGAGTATGCCATTCGATAAGCCATAGATCCCTGGGTTTAATCGTTGCGGATTCATGACTTTTCTAGGCCTCAGATTTTTACCCATGAGGATTCGATTGCTTAACCAAACTAATATTGGATCCTTCCTTGATAGATCCGTTGCTAGCAAATTAAATCCGTTGTAGCGATTGAATGTGTGGCCCTGTGTATCAATAAATATCTCAGGACTATCTGAAGTTTTCAAAAACTTAGCGGTAATCTCGCCACGAGTTTGCGCATCTGGGTTTTTCTCGCTAGGTGCTCTGACATTGGTAATTGCTGCAAAACGACCAGTTTTGCTTATCCCCATCCAGGTACCGGCTTGGCCCTTGACATCAGCGCGGTCACGTCCAGCGAGTATGTGTGGATGGTCATCCCACCAATGCATTGGGTCAGTGGCACGTTCATAAAACTCATCTCGATTGGCGAGCACAACCAGTGGATATTCTGGGTGTGATTGCCAGGAGGTGAGTATTAGGCACATACAAGCAGGTTTAAATCTCGATCAATGGATAAGGCAGTGCCGTAAATTGAATGGCTGGCCCATCCACAGAACCTAAGTGAACTGATCCAGTTTCAAGCGCCTCCAATTTGCATTCAGTTTGGATGTCGATGCGCTGATTAATGCTAGGGTGTGGTCCGCTAAGTACTACCATGCCGCATGGTTGTGTTGGATCTTCGCTATGAAAAATCTCTGTACCAATGGCAACCTCAGTATTTGTATTTAAATGGCCAATATGGAGGCGACGTTTAATCGTGCCGCGATACTGGCTTCTAGCCACGACCTCTTGACCTGGGTAGCAGCCTTTTTGAAAATCAATGCCCTTAAGTGATTCCATATTAATCATCTGAGGTACAAATTGCTCAAAAGTTGATTGCGTCACTCGCGGAATACCGCTTTGAACCTCTAACCAATTCCAAGTATTGATCGATGCAGTTCTGTCGTCAGCATTGATCTCTTGCAATAAGGCCTCTTGTTCTAGAGGGCAAGTTAGTAGATAACGTTGGTAATTTGCGCCATCAGATTGAACGGATGGCAATTCAGCTACGACGATGCCAGCAGTACTGATTTTTTCCAACAATGCCGCCTGAGAACTATTTTGATCTAGCAGCCCATAAACTTTGTAATGATTTGTTTGGTCAATGACTTTTACCTTAGATCTCAATACAAACATACTCAAACGCTTACTTAAAGACTGCGCCAAATCTGAAGAAATCAGTAATTGATACTCGGGAACTTCTTCATCTAGCTCATTTTTAATATTTCGACGTGTGATCCAGAAGCTGGCCATTAAACGACCCTTGGCAGAGCAGTAGCCGGCAAAACGGTTATGACTATGTACAGCAGCTACGACTCCAGGGCTGATTGGTTTAATTGATTTAACGCTATTGGTGAGTTGGTTTTGAAGGAACTCAGTGGCATCCGGACCTGTTACGGTGATAACAGCCCAATTATTTAATTGGTTCAGGGATGTATGGTTGGTGAGTGACATAGTCTTTAAATTTCTAAATATTTATAAATATGCTTTTATCATAGACGGATGAAGAACGTTTTTACATCTATTTTTTCTAGACCTATATTTAAGGTTATTTCTTTATTGGGTTTGGGCCTTCTAATCGGATTTATTTACCTTGGCTTTATTGCACCGGTGGTTCCTGACAAGGGATTTGCTTTGACACCTGCAGGTCAATTCAGAGTAAAGGTTCTGCCTGGTTCTAATGTGGCGAGTACGGCTAAACAGCTTGCATCTCAAGGGGTCCAGGTTTCCAACATCACTATGCAAATAGTGGCACGTGTCTTATTTCAGGGTAAGAAATTAAAGGCGGGTGTATATGACTTCGCACCTAAATCAAGCTTGGCTACCATTTTGTTTAAGATGGGGCGGGGGGATAGCATTAAATTAGGCGTGACCTTGGTTGAGGGGTGGACTTTTAAACAATTCAAATCCGCCATTGATGTTCAGGTTGACCTAAAGAAAGAAACCAAAGGTCTTACAGTTAAACAAATTTTGGCTAAATTGGATGCTAAAGAAGTCCATCCCGAGGGTTTATTTTTTCCTGACACTTATGTCTATGAGCCTGGCGACAGTGATTTAGTCATTTATCAAAAGGCTTATAAATCCATGCAAATGAAGTTAAATGATGCCTGGGAAGCAAGGTCTAGTGATTCACCAGTTAAGTCACCTTATGACTTACTTAAATTAGCGTCCATTGTAGAAAAAGAAACTGGCCATCCCGATGATCGCGGTTTAGTTTCTGCAGTATTTAATAATCGCCTAAAACTAGGCATGAAACTTCAAACAGATCCAACCATTATTTATGGTCTAGGCGATTCATTTGATGGAAATATTAGAAAAAAAGACCTCCTAAAGGATGGTCCATACAACACCTATACTCGTTATGGACTGCCGCCTACTCCGATTGCGATGCCAGGCAAAAATGCATTGTTGGCTGCAGCAAAACCATCCAACTCCAAGGCCCTTTACTTTGTTGCTAGAGGGGATGGTAGAAGTACCTTTTCTGAGTCGTTGGTAGCGCATAATGAGGCTGTGAGGAAATATCAGTTGACCAATACCCAAGCTAAATAGATTTTTAATACCCTAAATACAGATTCCGAATTCATATGTCTTTAATGACCCAGTCACCCAATCAACCGGGTTTTTTCATTACCTTCGAGGGTATTGATGGAGCGGGTAAAAGCACTCATATTGAAGCTTTTGCCGCTGAGTTATCAAAAAAATACCCGCACAAAGAGGTGGTTTTAACGCGTGAGCCAGGCGGTACTGCGCTAGGTGAAAAGCTTCGTGATTTGTTGTTGCATCACCCCATGCACCTCGAGACAGAGGCATTGCTAATGTTTGCGGCAAGAAGAGAGCATTTGGCAACGGTGATTGAGCCTGCACTATCTGCCGGAAAGATAGTTATTTCAGATCGGTTTACAGATGCTAGCTTTGCCTATCAGGGTGGGGGTCGCGGCCTAGACTTGGCCAAACTTTATGAATTAGAGGTTTGGGTACAGATGCGCCTTAAAAGCGATGGGGTGGGGCAGCGCTATGTATTGCAACCAGACTTAACTTTCTTATTTGACCTCCCCAGTCAGGTTGCTGAAGCTCGCAGAAGCGCTGTTCGCGAACCGGATAAGTTTGAGCAACTCAATACAGCCTTTTTTGAAAGTGTGCGCCAAGAATATTTACGTCGTGCCAGCGATGATCCAGGTCGATTTAGATTAATTGATGCCAGTCAAACAAAAGAACAAATCTGGAATTTACTTCAAGAAATATCTATATCTATTTGATTATATTTGATATTTTTATCATTAATTTTAACTATAATCATCGATATAATCTAAACCTATGAAGAGTTCTTTATTCCCTTGGTTTGAGCAGTCTTGGTCTGAGCTTAGCTTAAACAATATGCCTCATGCAGTGTTGTTGCATGGCCAAACAGGCATTGGGAAGATGGAATTTGCGCTGTATTTAGCTAAGGCCTTGCTTTGTGAATCCACTGAGCATCAGAAACCTTGCTGCTCTTGTGAAGCTTGTCATTGGTTTGATACAGGTAACCATCCTGATTTCTTGGGCATCGTGCCTGAAACAATGGTGAGTAGCCTGCCTCATGAACATATGGAGGGGTCTGATTCCCTAGAAGATAAGCCTAAGCGCGGCAAAAAGAAATCAGATGACGATTCTGAGAAAGCCGATAAAAAAGCCAGTTCATTTATCAAAGTGGAACAAATTAGAGAAGCCTTGGAGGGAATTAATACAACCCCGCACAGAGGTCGCCAAAGGGTTGTCTTGATTAATCCCGTTGAAGCACTCCAGGCTGTGTCTGCTAACACGTTACTTAAAACGCTAGAGGAGCCCCCGGCTAGCACCTTATTTATTTTGCTAAGTGATCGCTTGGATCGTATTTTGCCCACGATAAGATCTCGTTGTCGTTTGATCGCCTTGCCAAGGCCGCATAAAGAACAGGCGCTTGCTTGGTTGTCTAATCAGGTTCAGCTTGCAGGTATTAAGAAATCATCAGCTGATATTGATAAAGCCTTAAGCGAGTCAGGTGGATCTGTGATGGATTCTTTAGCTCAGTTATTGGGGGTGGATGATAGGGAAGATACCTCTCAGGCAACAGATTTTCTGCTAGGTGCGCTCGCTCAAGCGGGTCAGGTCAATTGGTTGACCGCTGCTGAGCAAATTTATAAAGCACCGATGCCTGATTTGTTGATTACCCTAGAGCGCTGGATTTTTGATTTGCTTAGTCAACAACAATCGGGGCAAATACGTTATTACCCATCTAGGCAGATTGATATTGAAAAGTGCGCTAAGCTGGCAAGACCCAATAAAGTAGCTGGTTTCTGGCGAACCCTCCTAGATGCACGCAGGCATGAACTTCATGCTCTGGCGAACAGGGTTCAGATTGAGGCTTTATTGATACGCTATCAAGAGCTATATAAAGATTAATGAAGGGGTTAAGTTTTAATGTTCGTTGATTCACACTGCCATTTAGATTTCCCTGAATATGCCGATAAGGTTCCAGAATTATTGGAGCGCATGAAAGCAGCTAAGGTGATGCATGCGATGTGCATCTCCGTGGATATGCCAGACTTTCCAAATGTTTTGGCTTTAGCGCAGGCCCATGACAATTTATTTGCCACGGTTGGAACTCATCCTGATTATGAAGATACTCCAGAGCCAACAGAGGACCAATTGGTTGAGCTTGCAAAGCATCCCAAGATTCTTGCAATTGGGGAAACCGGTCTAGATTATTACCGTATTGGCGATAGAACGTATGATCAAATGGAATGGCAGAGAGAGCGATTTCGCACACATATTCGCGCAGCGAAGCGGGCTAATAAGCCTTTAATTATTCATACACGTTCGGCATCTGAAGATACCATCAGAATCCTCAAAGAGGAGGGCGCTAGTCAGGTAGCAGGGGTGATGCACTGCTTTACCGAAACTTGGGATGTTGCACAAGCTGCCATGGATTTAGGGTTCTACATTTCATTTTCAGGGATTGTGACTTTTAAAAACGCTAAGGAGTTACAAGAAACTTGTAAAAAAGTGCCTTTAAATCGGATGTTGATTGAAACAGACTCTCCATTTTTAGCTCCAATTCCGCATCGAGGTAAAACCAATGAGCCAGCCTGGGTATCTCATGTAGGGGAATTTATTGCCGATCTCAGGGGTATCTCGGTTGAGGAAGTTGCCAAGGCAACAACTGACAATTTTAAAAGCTTGTTCAAAGCTCCATTTTGAACATTACCAAACCTAGAATTAGATGCAAAAATTCATAATAACCTGTTGTTTTACAACATTAATATTGACTATATCTGGCTCTGTTTTTGCGCAGAATAACTCTGTTAGGGTCAGCCAGTACCAGACGGATGACTTTCTAAATTCAGTCAAGATGAATGATGCTAAAGCCGTTAAAAAGGCTTTAAGTAACGGAATCAGTCCCAATTTGATGGATACACAAGGTAATTCTGCGTTAGCGCTAGCCATTACCGAGAAGTCCATAGATGTGATCAAACTGTTAGTTGATACGCCTTCGATAGATCTTGAAAGGCCAAATTTGGCTGGTGAAACACCCGTCATGATGATGGCATATAACGATATGTATGATTTATTGGTCTATTTGGTCGACAAACGTGATGTTGATATTAATAAGCCTGGATGGACTGCCTTACATTACGCAGCAACCAACGGTCACGAGCGCATAGCGTCTTATTTATTGGATAAGCATGCCTATGTAGATGCTTTAAGCCCAAACGGGACGACACCATTGATGATGGCAGCCAGAGGTGGTCATATCCATGTCGTCAAACTGTTACTAGATCGCGGCGCAGACTTATCAAAGCGCAATGGATTGAAAATGACAGCTATTGAGTTTGCTGAGCAGAATAATCAATCTGAGATTGTTGCGGGGCTTAAATCTAGGTGGTCTAAGGTCTATGGCAAGCCCTACGGCAACTAAGACTATATTCGCATAATCATTATTATGTTAAATAAGATATTTGTATCAGAAATAGCATATGGTGAAACCTATCAAAATGCCGAATACCAGGTCACTACCCCAGATGGTCAGATTAACTTCAAGATTGGCGAACAGAATCAGAATCTAGACCAACTACTAGATGCTAATGGTGTTGATGTGGCCTGCTTGATCACTGCTTGCAATCCATTGGGTCAACAGGTTGCAGTAGAGGTAAATCTGAAAGCCAATCATTCACTAGAGCTTGCTATCAAAGCAATGGGACTGCCCTATTATCCTGGCCATGGAAATGATCCAAAGGGCGCTTGGAAAGAAGGTAGTTATCTAATGATGGGGATTGACCAAGTGAAGGCAAGACAATTAGGGGATCTATACCAACAGAATGCAGTTGTTTGGATCAGTAAGGACGCGCCCCCAGAACTTATGTGGCTGAGGTAAGTTCATAAATAAAAAAGCCGCTAACGAATTAGCGGCTTATGAGGCAAAACTTAAGGCTTATAAGCGTTCAAAAATAACCGCAATACCCTGACCGCCACCGATACACATTGTTACCAATGCATATTTACCACCTGTACGATGAAGTTCATAAATTGCCTTTGTAGCAATAAATGCACCAGAGCAACCTACTGGGTGACCTAGAGCAATCGCACCTCCGTTAGGGTTTGTCTTAGTCATATCCAAACCTAAACCTTTAGACACTGCGATCGCTTGAGCAGCAAAGGCTTCATTCGACTCAACAACATCCATTTTGTCGATAGTTAAACCAGCACGTTGCAATGCAATCTTAGATGCAGGAATTGGACCTTCGCCCATGATGTCATTAGGAACGCCAGCCAATGCATAAGACACTAGACGTGCCATAGGCTTCTGCCCTGCTTTTGCAGCTGCATCAGCCGATGCTAATACAAAGAATGCTGCGCCATCGTTAATGCCTGAAGCATTACCAGCAGTAACTGTGCCATCTTTCTTGAAAGCAGGCTTCATCTTGCCCAAGCTTTCCATCGTAGTGCTAGCTTTAACGTGCTCATCAGTATCAAATACGACATCACCTTTGCGTGTTTGCATAGTGATTGGTACGATCTGTGATTTGAAGCGACCTTCAGCGATAGCTGCAGTAGCACGACGGTGTGATTCAACTGCTAAAGCATCTTGCTCTTCGCGTGTGATGTTCCATTTGCTAGCCAAGTTCTCAGCTGTAATACCCATATGACCAGCACCGAATGGATCAGTTAATGTGGATACCATTAAGTCGATCATTTTTGTATCACCCATACGTGCGCCAGTACGCATTGCAGGTGCACCGTAGATGCCACGAGACATGACTTCTACACCACCACCAACACCGTATTCGCAATCGCCCAACATGATCGCCTGTGATGTAGTAACAATACCTTGCAAACCAGAGCTACACAAACGGTTAACAGCCATCGCTACTGAATCCATTGGCAAGCCAGCTTGAATAGCCGCGACGCGAGCAACATATGGGAAACGTGATTCTGTTGGAATACAGTTACCAACAGTTACATAATTAATTTGTTTAGGATCTACGCCAGAACGATTCACAGCCTCTTTCATGACTGTGCCAGCTAATTCAGCCGGTTCCATGCTGCTTAATGAACCACCAAAACCACCAATAGCAGAACGAACTGCACTCAATACAACAACATCACGTGCCATCTGGAACTCCCTTGTTACTTGTTATTAATAGAAAAATCTAGTCTGTAGGGCTAATCTTACGAGTAACTGTCTAAAACAATCTATTAGTACTTACCAAGGGTAATCACCCATGAAAAATGGCTAATAATTGATCTAGATGAAGGAAATTTGTTCGAAAACTAAAGCTGAGCAATTAAGTCGTGGCCTTGAGTACCAACAACCGTCGCTTTTACAAACTCACCAACTCGATACTTTTTAGATATCTTATCGGTTGGCAGTAAGTGAACTAGACCATCAATCTCCGGGGCATCCGATTGACTACGACCTACTCCGCCTTGACCATTAAGCGTATCAACAATTACTTTAATACGCTTACCTACTTTAGCTTGAAGAAGTTGTGTTGAAACCTCCTCTGCTACAGCCATGAATCTTGCTTGACGCTCATTTCTGATGTCATCAGGTAATGCGCCAGCCAACTCATTAGCTTTTGCCCCATCAACTGGTGAGTATGCAAAACAACCTGCTCTATCAATTTTTGCCTCACGCATGAAATCAAGCAAGTAATTGAATTCCTGTTCAGTTTCTCCAGGGAATCCAGCAATGAACGTACTTCTGATGGTTAAGTCTGGACAAGCCTTTCGCCAAGCTTGAATGCGATCTAAATTCTTTTCACCACTCGCGGGACGTTTCATGCGTTTGAGTACATCTGGGTGTGCATGTTGCATAGGTATGTCTAAGTATGGCAGAACCCCACTACCCTCATCTGCGAAACCAGCCATGATAGGCAATATCTCATCAACATGCGGATAAGGGTAAACATAATGCAACCGTACCCATGCATCATGTTGACGAGCCAATTTACCCAAAGCTTCAACCATATCAAACAATTTAGCTTTAATTGGACGACCATCCCAAAAGCCTGTTCGATACTGCACATCCACACCGTAGGCACTCGTATCTTGAGACACTACCAATAACTCTTTAACGCCTGCCTCAAATAAATGTTGCGCCTCTAGTAATACATCACCTATTGGTCGTGAAACTAAGTCACCACGCAAACTTGGAATAATGCAAAACGTACAGCGATGATTACAACCTTCGGAAATTTTTAAATACGCATAATGCTTAGGAGTTAGCTTAACGCCGGCTTTAGGTACTAAATCTGAGAAAGGATCATGCGCCTTAGGTAGATGCTGATGAACAGCAGTCAATACCTCATCAGCTGCGTGGGGGCCTGTAACAGCCAAAACCTTAGGATGAACTGATGTAACCACATCGGAACCATCAGCGTTCTTTTTTGCACCCAAACACCCAGTCACAATCACTTTGCCATTTTCTGCTAGTGCCTCGCCAATAGCATCTAAGCTCTCTTGAACAGCTGAGTCAATAAAACCACATGTATTAACTACAACAAGATCTGAGCCTGCATAATCCTTAGCAATCTCATAACCTTCTGCGCGTAGCTGTGTAACGATACGTTCAGCATCAACCAAGGCCTTAGGGCATCCTAAGGAAACAAAACCAATCTTGCCGCTCAATTATTTATCGCTCTTGTTGGGAGTTGTGAAAGGAAACCCAGTAAAGACATTAGGGGTTTGATCTTTCATTTTTTCTTGCATTTGAGTAAATAGATTTTTACTCTGCTCTATATAGTTACCCATTTGCATCATTGGGTTCTGCATGTTCATAAATTGAGCCCAACTTTCAGGAGTTGCACCACCCTGCTTAGACTGCTCTGCAAATTGACTTTGCATATCTATGAATGATTGAATATTTTTCTCTAACATGCCTCCCACCATTCCTTGCATGGAGTGACCATAGAACCTAATCATTTGAGACAACATCGGTGTTGTAAATAATGGAACGCCACCAGCCTCTTCTTCCAAAATAATCTGTAGAAGAATCGCGCGAGTTAAATTCTCGTCCGTCTTGGCATCAACAACCTTAAACTCATCATGAGCAAGTACCAAGCCTTTAACATCAGACAAAGTAACGTATGTACTTGTTTGAGTATCGTAAAGACGGCGATTAGGATATTTCTTAATCGTCCTAATGCCAGCGGATTTAGCGGATTGTCTTTTTGTGACCATATCAAATAATTTGGGCTTGAATACGCATATTGTATGTGTAAATCAAGCCCACTCCTAAAAACTAAGCAATATGCCCTTTTTTGGGGCATGGGATTGCTTAGCCCATATGTAAACCACCATTTAGCGAGAAGTCAGCGCCAGTTGAGAAACCGCCCTGATCAGATGCCAACCAAGAAACAATTGAAGCAATCTCATCTGGCGTACCCAAACGTTTAACTGGAATCGTTGCGATGATTTTTTCAAGGACATCTTCACGAATAGCTGTAACCATATCTGTGCCGATATAACCAGGAGATACAGTGTTTACTGTGACACCCTTAGAGGCTGTCTCCTGTGCTAATGACATAGTGAAACCATGAATACCAGCTTTTGCTGTTGCATAGTTTGATTGACCAAATTGACCTTTTTGACCATTCACTGATGAGATGTTAACAATACGACCCCAACCTGCATCAACCATGCCATCAATCACTTGTTTGGTGACGTTGAATAATGAGTTCAAGTTAGTATCAATAACAGCGCGCCAATCTTCTGGTGTCATTTTGCGGAAAACTGTGTCACGAGTAATACCTGCGTTGTTAACCAACACATCTACCTTACCGTGCTCAGCTTTTACTTTATTAAAGGCAGCTACAGTACTTTCCCAGTCACCAACGTTACCTTCTGATGCCGTGAAATCAAAACCTAGAGCTTTTTGCTCAGCCAACCATCTATCTTTACGAGGTGAGTTAGGACCGCAACCTGCAATCACTTTAAAACCATCTTTTGCCAAACGTTGACAGATAGCGGTACCGATACCACCCATACCACCTGTTACATACGCGATCTTCTGACTCATTCTTCTTCTCCCTTAATTTGAGTATTTTGCTACTATAAAAATTACTAATAATTAATCAATTGCTTTTTCTTTGACGTAAGAGCCGGGTGCTTTTTCAATCGCCTTGTACTTAGTACTTCCATAAGATTTAGGCGCAAGCTTTTGCTTACCGCTATGGGGAATTAACCACTTAGCCCAATCTGGCCACCAACTTCCTGGAATTTCTTTTGCACCATCGAACCATGCATCAGCAGTTGTGGCCAACTTTGAATTAGCCCAGTAGTTACGCTTTTTCTTCGCCGGTGGGTTAATTACGCCAGCGATGTGGCCTGAAGCGCCAAGAACAAAATGAACTTTTGCACCCTTTAATAATTTGACAGATTCATAGGCAGACCACCATGGAACGATGTGATCTTCTCTAGATGCATACAAGTAGACTGGGCATTTGATTTTGCCTAGGTCAACTTTCTCACCGCAAATAGTTAGCTTGCCAGGTTCCTTAAGTTCATTTTGCAAATACAAATGACGTAAGTACCAAGAATACATAGCGCCAGGTAGATTTGTCGAATCACCATTCCAATAAAGTAAATCAAACGGTGGCGGAGAATTACCTTTGAGGTAGTTATCAACTACATAGTTCCAAACTAAGTCATTAGGCCTTAAGAATGAAAAAGTATTGGCTAACTCCACTCCTCGCAACATGCCACACTTGCCACCGTTCTTGCCGCCAATGCTATTTTCTCTAAGACTAACCAATGCCTCATCAACGAACACATCCAAAATGCCTGTGTCTGAAAAATCAAGTAAGGTGGTTAATAGCGTCAAGCTTGCAGCAGGGTGTTGATTTCTAGCTGCCATCACAGCTAGTGCTGTTGTGGTGATAGTTCCACCAACACAGAATCCCAAAATATTAATTTGTTTTTGACCGCTGATATCTTGAACCGTTTCAATGGCGTGAATAGCACCATCGCCGATGTAATCATCCCAAGTTGTATCTGCCATAGATGGATCTGGATTTTTCCAAGAGACCAAATAAACAGTGTGCCCCTGCTCAACTAGGTAGCGAACTAAAGAGCTTTCTGGCTGAAGGTCCAAAATATAGTACTTGTTGATACATGGTGGAATCATTAAGTACGGACGCTCATATACTTTGGCAGTTAATGGCTTGTACTGAATAATTTCAAATAATTTTGTTTGGTAAACAACTGCGCCCTCAGAGGTCGCAACGTTTTTACCAACCTCAAAAGCTGACTCATCGGTTTGCGATACCTTGCCTTTACCCAAATCTTGCAGGGCATTCAGAATCCCTGTACGCAAAGATTCGCCCTTTGTTTCGATAAGACGTTGTTGAGCTTCTGGATTAGTCGCTAAAAAGTTAGATGGCGACATGGCATCAATCATTTGTTCGATGCTAAAGCGAATTCTTTGTCTAACCTTTGCTTCTGCCTCTACGGCATCAGCCAAATTTAATAAGTGACGAGAATTAAGTAAATAAAAATTAACAGTAGCTTGATTCCAGGGGTTTTGCCATGCATCAGCCCTAAAGCGTCTATCCGTGATTGGTGTACCAGTTGGATTGGCCCATAAAGCAGACAGCTCTTTGGCATATTGCTGTTCAATTTCTACCAATTTTTCTGGTGGAATTAAAGCCATATGCTGGGGAGCGAGGCTAGGACCCGAACCAAAGCCTTGCATATTCACCATAACGTTCCCTTAATATAATTATTGACCTTTTGTCTAACCCCTATTCTGATGTCTTATTGGGGAAATCGTTATAAGAATTAACCCTATCTGAAACTTGTCAAAAGCTTACTTGATAAGCTTTAAATCTAGTTTTTGATCCAGATTAAGCTGACCATGCGCCCAGTTACATGATCTCTACGATAGGAAAAAAAGTTCCTATTTTTATAGGTACATTCGTCACCGCCATAAATTTCATCCACCCCCATAGCTTTCAACCTATTCTTAGCCAAAGCGTAGATATCAGCCATGTATTTGCCAGCCCGCTTGCTTGGTTGAAATGATTTAGATGTTTGTGGGTCATGATTTACAAACACACTCATGACTTCCTCGCCCACCTCAAACGATTGTGGTCCAATCGCCGCACCCAAATAGGCCTTGATTGGTTGTTGCTGCTCTTGAGTGGCCATCTTTGACCGCATGGCTTGAACAGTATGTTCTATAACTCCGCTCGCCAAACCTCGCCATCCTGCATGGGCGGCTCCAATAATCGTCCCATCAATTGTTGTCAACAAGACCGGTAAACAGTCTGCCGTCATGATTGCCAAAACTTGATTGATCTTAGTTGTCACCGTAGCATCTGCTGTAGGAATGGAGCTTCCATCCCAAAAGTCAGCATCAAAAACCTCATGGCCGTGGACTTGATTGAGCCAAATTGGGTGATTGGGTAATCGACTTCTCAATAGATCTCTGTTTCTTTCAACCGCATTAGGATCATCACCCACGTGAGTGCCCAGATTGAAACTATCATAAGGTTCTAGGCTAAATCCACCATGTCTATTGGTTAAGCGGATGTCAATATTTGCAGGCAGAGGCCAACTAGGCTTAGTTAAACTCTCAAACATCAAAAGATTCCCAGTTAGGCCATAAACAAGATGCACTAAACCCAAGGCCTTCGCCCAATTGCTGCATATCGGAAGGTAATGGCGCTTTCCAAATCATGGTTTCTTTAGTTCTAGGGTGTTCTATACCTAAGACGGCAGCATGCAAGGCCTGCCCTGGCCTTGCAAACGAAAGTGCCGCCGCGTCAGCCGGCAACTTCTTTTTATAGACAGGGTCTCCCACCAATGAATTACCGAGTGATTCAAGATGAACTCTAATTTGATGTGTTCTACCTGTTTCCAAGCGACACACAACCAATGAAATCTTAGTTTTTTGAAAATCTACAGTTTCCAAATGATGGACATGTGTAACAGCAGGCTTACTTGCTGAACCAGTCAATAAAGCCATTTTTAATCTGTCGCGAGGATCTCGACCTAGTGATGCGTGAACAGTCTGAGATTTAACCTGCCCCCATGCAAAGGCCAAGTAACGTCGAATAACTTGCCTAGATTGCAACTGACGAACCAAGTCAGTCTGTGCCTCAAGGGTCTTTGCGATCATCAATAGCCCAGATGTATCTTTATCTAATCGATGAACAATTCCAGCGCGTGGAACCCCAGCAATACTGGGGTAATGATGAAGTAAAGCGTTTAAAACAGTTCCAGACCAATTTCCTGCAGCAGGATGAACAACCATGCCAGCCGGTTTATGAATAACTAGAATATCTTCGTCTTCATAAACGATATCTAAAGAAATATTCTCCGGAAGATAGGCTTGCTCTTCGGCGCTAGCCTGAGGAATGACAGTAATTTGATCACCAGCATTCACTGAGTACCGAATTTTTAGAGTTGCGCCTGCTAAAGTAACAAAACCACCCTCAATCCATGATTGCAGACGATTTCTGGAATGTTGAGGTATTAATTGGGCTAAAACTTTGTCTAAACGCTCTCCTGCCAAATTATCTGGCACAACTACAGCAATAAACTCGTCCTCATCGATATAATGGGATGCATTGATCTCAGGAGAATCTGGTAATGCCAAAATTTGGTGCCCTTTCATCTATAAGTAACGTTAGTTTAAGTCCGAAATTAATTCATCTAGTTTCACTGTCCTTATTATTGACCACCGCCCTTCTATCTGGTTGCGCAGGTGACGCCAATGATGAGACTGCTGGCTGGTCTCAAAACAAACTATACGTTGAAGCTAAAGACGCCATGGATGGTGGTGACAATGCAAAATGTATTAAATACTTTGAGAAGCTAGAAGCCAGATATCCATTTGGGCCATATGCTCAACAAGCACAAATTAACGTTGCCTATTGCCATTGGAAGGATGGTGAATTAGCCCAAGCCATTGTTGCAGTAGATCGATTCATTCAATTACACCCAGGCCACCCTAGCGTGGACTATGCCTATTACCTTAAAGGTTTAATTACTTTTAACGACAACATGGGTTTTCTTGGTAAGTTAACTGGACAGGATCTTAGCGAGAGAGATCCTAGAGCGGCACGCGACGCATTTGAAGCCTTCAAAACTCTCACGACTCGTTATCCAGAGAGTAAATACACACCGGATGCTTTGGATCGCATGCGCTATATCGTTAACTCATTAGCTGATAGCGACGTTAATACAGCTCGTTATTACTACCGCCGTGGCGCCTATTTAGCCGCAGTAAACCGTGCCCAGCGTGCTATCACAGACTATGACAGAGCTCCTGCAACTGAAGAAGCGCTTTATATTCTTTATAAGTCTTATGAAGCTCTAAATATGAAAGACTTAAGCAATGATGCATTAAGAGTATTAAAGCTTAATTTTCCAGATAGTAAAATCTTGGTCACGGGTAAGCGTGCTGATGCTGACGAAAATAAAGCATCCTGGTGGCAGATTTGGCGCAAATAAAAAAGATTTAAGTATTAATTAATAAAAAAGGAAGGTAACACCTTCCTTTTTTATTGGTATCTTTATCTAGTTCTGGGCACTCTAGGCGCTAATGCGCAAAGCAACTCATAGCCAATTGTTCCAGCAGATTGAGCAACCTCATCCACAGGCAAGAAATCCCCCCACAACTGGACATCAGTACCAACATCTACATGGGGCATATCAGTAATGTCAACTGTAATCATATCCATCGATACCTGACCTGCCATACGGCAAACTTTGCCATCTTCAAGTCCTTTAGGGCCTGCAACCCAAACAGGGGTCCCATCTGGCGCGTGCCTTGGATAACCATCTGCATAGCCGCAAGCAACTATACCAATACGGATAGGTACATCTGTTCTATATCTTGAACCATATCCAACTGATTCATGCGCATCTAAATGTTGAACGCCAATAATCTTTGAATTTAAAGACATTACTGCTTGCAGCTTAGCATGCTCAATATCTTCATGCTTACCAGATGGTGATGCGCCATAAAGCATGATGCCTGGTCGAACCCAATCAGAAAAAACCACATGGTGGTGCCATAAAATAGCTGCCGAATTAGCCAGTGATTTCTCACCAGAGAATCCTTCTATTGTTTGGTGAAATAACTCAGACTGCTCATCTACGCTAGGGGTGCGATCGATGTAATCAGCATTGGCAAAATGGGTCATATGAGAAATGACATAGCCATTTGTATGTAAACGATGGTAAGTCTCAACATACTCATTTGGCCTAAAGCCAAGACGATTCATGCCTGTATTCATTTTTAAATAAATCTTAGGCAAATGACTGTTTGAGCCATGCTTGGCTTCACTAAGAGCTTCTAGCCAGTCAACCTGATCGATATGATGAACAACGCAATCACAATGAAGGTCTGATGCTAAAAATATATCCTCTTGGCTAAATAAGCCCTCTAGCAAAAGAATTGGGCCTTGCCACCCCATTTCACGCAATAACTTGGCTTCAGCCAGGTCTAGCAAGGCAAATCCATCGGTGGTTTTTAAACCCTCCAAAGCAGGTGCCAGACCATGGCCATAAGCATTGGCTTTAACTACAGACCATACTTTTGAACCAGGCACGAGCTCCCTTACCCGCTCCAAGTTATGGTGCATGGCATCAGAATTTATATGGGCATAGATCGGTCTAGACAGAAAATACTCACTTTCGTGTTTTAATGACAACTCATAACTGAATTGTACGAATGAAACCAGGTTTTTACACAATTATGGCGGCGCAATTTTTTTCGTCGCTCGCAGACAACGCGCTCTTAATTGCAGCCATTGCTCTGTTATACCAGCTTCAAGCGCCGGCTTGGATGACTCCGCTCCTAAAGCTTTTCTTCGTTCTATCTTATGTAGTTCTAGCAGCTTTTGTTGGAGCCTTTGCGGATTCTCGCCCCAAGGGCAATGTCATGTTCTGGACTAACAGCATCAAAATTATCGGCTGTCTAGCCATGTTGTTCAGCGCCCACCCTCTAATGGCTTATGCCATTGTTGGCTTTGGCGCTGCAGCTTATTCACCCGCAAAATATGGAATTTTGACTGAGTTATTGCCCCCAGAAAAATTAGTTGCTGCTAATGGTTGGATTGAAGGTTTAACTGTTGGCTCGATCATTTTGGGCACCGTATTTGGTGGTATGTTGATTTCTAATCAGTTATCTACTTTCCTGTTAGGCTTTGATCTCCCAGTCATCAACACAAGTATAGACACAGCTCCTGAAGCAGCTATTTGTGTGATTGCCTTTATCTATTTAATAGCCGCCGCCTTTAACTTAAAGATTCCTGATACTGGAGCTGTTTACCCTCAACAAGAAACAAACCCAATTCGATTGGTAAAAGATTTTGAGCACTGCTTTAGAACTCTCTGGACGGATCGCTTAGGGCAAATCTCACTAGCAGTAACCACTCTATTTTGGGGAGCTGGGGCCACCCTTCAATTTATTGTTCTTAAGTGGGCAGAATCTGCATTGGGTATGAATTTATCCGAAGGTGCTATCTTGCAGGCTGTTGTGGCCTTTGGAGTCGCTGGTGGAGCGGTGTGGGCTGCCTGGAGAGTTCCGCTTAAAAAATCACTGAATGTTCTTATCTATGGTGTCTTAATGGGCGCATTGGTAATGGTTTTGGCCATTTTCAGAAAAGACCTAATACCAGATATTTCAGTTGATTTAGGCATTATCACCATGCCTTTATACCTACTAATTGCATATGTATTTTTAATGACAATTGGCTGGATGTCAGGCTACTTTGTTGTACCAATGAATGCGCTGTTACAGCATCGTGGCCACGTTCTTCTGTCTGCCGGCCACTCTATTGCAGTCCAGAACTTCAATGAAAACCTATCGGTTCTAGCGATGCTCTGCTTGTATTCACTACTGATCTGGCTAGAAGTACCTGTTAGCTTTGTGATTGTCTTATTTGGTAGCTTTGTTTGCTTATTAATGGTCTACATTATTCGATGGCATAACCGCAACCAAATGGAATATGACTCTCTCCACCTAATCGGTGAACATAAGCACTAAAACAATCAAGATTTAACGCTAGATAAGTGACCTGGCTAATATTAAATCTTGCCAAGTTTTAATTTTATCTAGTGGGTTTTTTAATAAATGATCAGGATGGTAAGTTAATACAACAGGAATTTCATCCCCGGCTTGGTCGAAAGAATGCACTGCGCCTCTAAGCTCATTAAATGGCTCTTGTAACCCTAATAGAGTCTTACCTAGGGCAGAGCCCATAGCCACCATCACTTGCCCCTTGATGGACTCAGATTTCACCTTTGAAGCACTAATTAACTGTATGTTTGTTCTGCTAAGCATTAAAGATGCCAAAATCTTGTCAAACAACACATTGCCAACATCTGTTAAATCATCAACTACAAATGTCCATATGATTGATTCATCATTACCTACCTGTGGCATCGATATAGGCGCACTTCCCTCAGTCAATTCTCTTTTTGAAGTGACATCATCATCTTTAACCACCCATGTACTGATGCCCATGGCATTTAAATAATCTACCTGACTCATATATTTACAATCTTATTAAGCGTTTTTTCATCACAATGGCGTCTTCTCGACCGCCAGAGGTTAAAGGATAGTAATCCTTTCTTAAGCCCACTTGTTCATAGCCCAATTTCTCATACAAACGAATAGCTGGCTCATTACTAACTCTGACCTCTAAGAAAATACTCTGAATCGATCGAGACAATGCAGCATCATCCATGATGCCTAAAATCTTTTGGGCATAACCTCGTTTTCTATAACTTGGATGAACTGTGATGTTAAGCAGCTCTAGTTCATCAATACTTGGCATGAGCACACAATACGCCATTAGTTCATCAGGATGGTCATCATCTTCTGCTAGGCGACGCAAACAATAAGACCAATAGCCGGCATTCAATGAATCTACAAAATTACCTTTGGTCCAAGAGGACTCATGACTAAGACTTTCAATCTCAATCACCTCATCAAGATCTCTAACAGCCATGGGTAAAAGTCGCATGTTTAACATATAGAAATGTTAATTAGATTTTGCTTGACGATTCGCTTGACTACGCTCTGCAATCGTTTCAGCAACTTTATCTCTGATGTAGATGGGTTGTAAATTTTCAGCGGTAACTTGCAAACCTTTTGCGAGTGCATCGATACCTAATGTTGCAATCGATCTAGCATGAGGAACCGCATGAGGGTCAATCGCCACAGCTTTATTGGATAGCGCATTCATCTCATTTTTATAGGCCGTCACTGCATTCCCAACCAAATAAAAATCAGACTGAGGCAAATCGATATTTTCGGGTGACGACAAATAAACATCCCCGATCCGCTCAGGCAAACCATTACTCTGAACAATATAAGTTGCCCAATAAGCTTCATTCATGCGAGCATCCACTGCGACTAAGATTGATTCACCTGCAACTATCTTTAAGCTATGAATCCCCTCTAATGCGACCGCATCCAGACAAACAATTGGCAAGCAAGGCAAGTCAGCAGCAAAAGCCATCCCCTGACCTATACCAACACCTATTCTTATACCGGTAAAAGCACCTGGGCCAATCCCAATAGCCACTGCATCTAAATCTCTGAAGTTTAGATTTGCCTCAGTGAGTAACTCTTCCACCCAGTCCAATGCATGTTGACTGGACTCAGGGCCAAGATTTTCATGACGTACCAATGACAAAGGGGACTGCGGTTTACCCGAGCCCCCCTTTGGGTTGACCAAGGCCACAGAACACCACTGTGTCGAGGTGTCAATGGCCAGAATAGTCAATTAGATTTCCTCGTACAAAGGCAAAGTTAAGAATTCTTCAAATTTTTCACTTGTGCTCATTGTGTCAAAAATCTCTGCTGCACGATCCCAGTGACCAGTTGCACCGCTTGCTTTAACTTTCGGCAACTCTTCAGCAATTAACTTGCGAACCAATTCAGCAGTTACCTTTGTACCGTCTTCCAAAACTCCTTTTGGTGAACGAATCCATTGCCAAACTTGTGAGCGGCTAATTTCAGCGGTAGCAGCATCTTCCATCAAGTTGTGAATAGGTACACAACCATTACCAGCCAACCATGCGCCTAAGTAATGAATACCAACGTTGATATTCATGCGTAAACCAGCTTCAGTAATTGGTGTTTCTGGTTGGAAGTTCAACAAGTCTGCTGCTGCAACATTCACTTCAGGTTTTTGTTTTTCGAATTGGTTAGGTTTGTCACCTAACACTTTCACAAACTCTGCCATCGCTGGCTCAACCAAACCTGGGTGAGCAACCCAACCGCCGTCGTAACCATCTTCTGCATCACGTTTCTTATCATTAATAATGCCTTGCATAGCGATAGCGTTCTTTTCAGGATCATTTTTGATAGGAATCAAGGCGCTCATACCACCCATAGCTGGTGCACCACGCTTATGGCAAGTTTTCAATAACAATAATGCATAAGCACGCATAAACGGTGAAGTCATCGTTACTTTAGCGCGATCTGCTAAACAGAAATTTTGATCAACTTTGAATTTCTTGATGCAAGAGAAAATGTAATCCCAACGACCAGCGTTAAGACCAGCGCTATGCTCACGCAATTCGTAAAGAATCTCTTCCATTTCGAATGCTGCCAAAATAGTTTCAATCAAAACTGTTGCCTTGATTGTGCCGCGTGGGAAGCCCAACTCATCTTGAGTCATGCAGAAAATATCATTCCATAAACGAGCTTCTAAATGGCTTTCCATTTTTGGCAAGTAAAAATATGGGCCTGCGCCACGCGCTAATTGTTCCTTAGCGTTGTGGAAGAAAAATAATGCAAAGTCAAAAATACCGCCTGAAACACGTTGGCCATCAACTGTTACGTGCTTTTCATCTAGGTGCCAGCCACGTGGACGAACTTGCAAAGTTGCAATCTTGTCGTTTAATTTGTAGCTCTTACCATTTTGTTCAAGGCTAAGTTCACGACGAACTGCCTTCTTCATATTAATTTGGCCTTGAATTTGATTCGTCCAGCTAGGGCTATTTGAATCTTCAAAGTCAGTCATATAAGAATCTGCACCTGAATTGAAAGCATTGATCACCATCTTTGCTTCAACAGGGCCTGTGATTTCTACGCGACGACATTGCAATGCTGCTGGAATTGGAGCAACTTTCCAATCACCCTCACGAATAGCTTTTGTTTCAGGCAAGAAATCAGGTCTTTCACCAGCATCTAGACGCTTTGTGCGCTCAACGCGGGCTTTTAACAATTCTTGACGACGCGGCTCAAATGCACGATGAAGTTTGGCGACCAAAGCCAAAGCTTCAGGAGTCAAAATAGTAGCGAATTCTGGGGTAACTTCGGCATTGATAGCCATGCCTTGTGGCAAGTTTGACATGAAAACTCCTGAAAAAACAATTAGTTATGATTATTAAGGGCTAATTACTTAAAACTGTAAAAACGACATTATGCCTTAGCTATAGAAAATGTTTCACAGACAAAGGTACTAATTCAAAGAATATCTAATTTGCGTCAACCAAACTAAAAAGTCATACGTTATAGCTATAAGGAAACTTTATAGGAGCCTTTTGTGAGATACGGTTTTAACCATTTGTCAGATGATGAATTTCTTGTTTTGTGCAAAGAATTGAATAAAAACAAGGGGTTATTGCTTATTGGAGCAATCAGAGAGTTACCGCCTAAACTAGCAGCCTTTGCTGAATGGAGAAAAGGCCTTACGTATATGCCAGTTTACGCATAAAAAAATAATAACTAAGACAGTACATTCAATAAAAAAACCGCCTTTTATGGCGGTTTTTTTGTTTTATGGCTCAGCCCATTAACTTAATGCAGCTATGACATCCGCAGGTGCTTGAACTAATTCAATCAATACTCCCTCACCACCAATTGGAAACTCATCATTTCCCTTTGGGTGCAAGAATGTAATGTCATATCCAGCAGCCCCTTTGCGAATACCACCAGGTGCAAAGCGCACACCATTAGCACTCAGCCATTCAACAGCAACAGGCAAGTTATCTACCCATAAGCCGATATGATTCAGTGGTGTTGCATGAACTGCTGGCTTTTTATCAGGGTCAATTGGTTGCATCAAATCCACTTCAACCTTGTGCACGCCCTTACCCATTGCACAAATATCCTCATCAACGTTTTCACGTTCCGATTTAAATGTACCAGTAACTTCTAAGCCAAACATATCTACCCATAATTTCTGGAGTTTCGATTTATCTGGCCCACCAATAGCTACTTGTTGAATACCTAAAATTTTGAATGGCTTAGTCATCAATCAACTCACTCAAATCTAAGAATTTGTTGATCAACTGCCAAGCTTTCACCTTTAGCAGCCATTACCTCTGCAACCACACCATCTTGGGTCGCTACTAGTACGTTCTCCATCTTCATCGCTTCAATAGCTGCAAGACGTTGGCCAGCCTCTACTTTCTGACCTACAGTCACAGCAACATCCACCAAAAGACCTGGCATCGGTGACAACAAGAACTTAGACATATCAGGCGGTTCTTTGAATGGCATCAACTTTTGCATTTCAGCACCCGCTGGAGTTAATACCAAGCTATCGACACGAACGCCATCAAACTGAATACGATAGAACAAGCCAACACGCTCTACTTGAGCAGAGATTGCTTTACCGTTAACTGTTGCTTTGTAGATGATTTGCCCAGGATTCCAGTCAGTATCAATTTTATAAATCTGACCGGCAACATTAACCTCGTAGCCACGTGCTGATTCATTGACGCTAGTCTCGACGTATTCCATCTTGCCTGGCTCACCTGAAGCCACCACGAACTCTGTTGGAATCTTAACTTCGTGACCTTCTAACTGGCCATAGATGCCTGCTGCTCGGTCTAAATAACGACGATGAACAGCTGTTGCTAAGGCATCCATCAACTTATCATCAGCAGGTACAACATCTGACGCACGGAAACCGTGTGGGAATTCTTCAGCAATAAATCCCGTGTTGAAATCGCCTGAAATAAAACGTGGGTGTTGCATTAAAGCAGCTTGGAATGGGATATTTGAATGGATGCCACGAATCACAAACTCGTTTAAGGCTGCACGCATTTTTGTGATGGCATCTAAACGATCTTTACCATGCACAATCAGCTTCGCAATCATTGAGTCATAGTACATAGGAATCTCGCCACCCTCGTACACCCCTGTATCAACACGAACACCATTTACTTCTTCAGGTGGCTGATATCTTACTAAGCGACCAGTAGATGGTAAGAAGTTTCGATATGGATCATCCGCATTAATACGGCACTCCATTGACCAGCCATTACGCTTAATGTCACCTTGTCCAAATGATAATTTTTCACCAGCAGCAACACGAATCATTTGCTCAACTAGGTCAAGTCCAGTAATTGATTCAGTTACGGGATGTTCTA
This sequence comes from Polynucleobacter sp., assembly GCA_030157655.1. Lineage (GTDB taxonomy): Bacteria > Pseudomonadota > Gammaproteobacteria > Burkholderiales > Burkholderiaceae > Polynucleobacter. Next base: position 27,313 of record JAOAUK010000044.1, read on the forward strand.
CTTGTAGACGTGTGTTCATCTCAAGGAAATAAAACGACTGATCTTTACCAACAACAAACTCGACCGTACCAGCAGATTGATACTTAACCGCTTTAGCTAAAGCAACAGCTTGTTCACCCATCGCTTTTCGAGTTTCTTCACTAATAAACGGTGATGGTGCTTCTTCAATTACTTTTTGATGGCGACGTTGAATTGAACATTCACGTTCCCATAGGTAAACAGCATTACCGTGACCGTCGCCTAGTACTTGAATCTCAATATGGCGTGGCTCTTCAACAAACTTCTCAATAAATACGCGATCATCACCAAAGCTATTGCGAGCTTCATTTTTACAAGCCGAGAAACCTTCAAAAGCTTCTTTGTCGTTAAATGCAACGCGCAACCCCTTACCACCGCCACCAGCTGATGCTTTGATCATCACTGGATAGCCAATACCTTTAGCAATTTCTACAGCAGCTTCAGGTGTATCAATCGCATCGTTATATCCAGGAATCGTATTAACTTTTGCTTCGTTGGCTAATTTCTTTGAGGCAATCTTGTCGCCCATCGCAGCAATTGAATAGTGCTTAGGTCCAATGAAAGTAATGCCCTCTTCTTCCAAGCGCTTAGCAAACGCCTCGTTTTCAGACAAGAAACCATAACCTGGGTGAACACCTTCTGCACCAGTATCTTTACAAGCCTTGATGATGTTATCCATCACCAAATAAGACTCGCGTGATGGTGCTGGGCCTATACAAACCGCTTCATCTGCTAGCTCAACATGACGCGCATCTTTGTCAGCTTCAGAATAAACAGCAACAGTTTTAATACCCATCTTACGGGCAGTTTTAATAACGCGGCAAGCAATCTCACCACGGTTAGCAATCAGAATCTTCTTAAACATGTTCTTTTCCTAATCGATTAGAGGGGGATATTGCCGTGTTTGCGCCATGGATTTTCTAAATCCTTGTCTTTTAGCATTGCTAAAGAACGCGCTACACGCTTGCGAGTTTCATGCGGCATGATCACGTCATCAATATAGCCACGACGACCAGCAACAAATGGGTTTGCAAACTTGGCCTTGTACTCAGCCTCACGTTCTGCCAATTTAGCTGGATCACCCTTTTCCTCACGGAAAATAATTTCAACGGCACCTTTAGGTCCCATCACCGCAATTTCTGCTGAAGGCCAAGCAAAGTTCACGTCACCACGTAAATGCTTAGATGCCATCACGTCATAAGCTCCACCGTATGCTTTACGAGTAATCACTGTAATTTTTGGCACTGTGCATTCAGCATACGCATACAATAACTTAGCGCCATGCTTAATGATGCCGCCGTACTCTTGAGATGTACCAGGCATAAAACCAGGAACGTCTACAAAGGTCACCACTGGAATATTAAATGCATCACAGAATCGAACGAAACGCGCTGCCTTAATTGAGGACTTAATATCCAAGCAACCAGCCAAGACTAAAGGCTGATTGGCGACGATACCTACTGTTTGACCTTCTACTCGAGCAAAGCCAATGATGATATTTTTCGCGTAATCTGGTTGAATCTCAAAAAAATCACCATCGTCAACTGTTTTTAAAATCAATTCAAGCATGTCATATGGCTTGTTTGGATTATCTGGAACCAATGTATCTAAGGAATAATCCAAACGTTCTGCAGTATCAGCAGCTTTACGAACCGGAGGCTTCTCTTTGTTCGAAAGAGGTAGATAGTTAAAGAAACGACGTAACATTAAAATCGCTTCAACATCATTATCAAATGCACGATCACAAACACCAGATTTAGTTGAGTGCGTCATTGCACCACCTAATTCCTCAGCCGTCACTTCTTCGTGCGTCACTGTTTTTACAACTTCAGGGCCTGTAACGAACATGTATGAACTGTCTTTCACCATAAAGATGAAATCAGTCAATGCTGGCGAATAAACGGCACCACCTGCGCTAGGTCCCATGATCAATGAAATTTGTGGGATAACACCAGAAGCAGAAACGTTACGCTGGAAAATTTCTGCATAACCACCTAATGATGCAACACCCTCTTGAATACGCGCACCACCTGAGTCATTAAGGCCAATCACTGGAGCGCCAACTTTCATGGCCTGATCCATTACTTTACAAATCTTTTCGGCATGAGCTTCAGATAATGAGCCGCCAAAAACCGTAAAGTCTTGTGAATAAACAAATGTCAATCGACCATTAATCATGCCGTAGCCGGTTACAACGCCATCACCTGGCACAGATTCGTTGGCCATACCAAAGTCAGTACAACGGTGCTCAACGAACATATCCCACTCTTCGAATGAGCCTTCGTCTAGTAATAGCTCAATGCGTTCGCGAGCTGTTAACTTGCCTTTGCCGTGTTGCGCATTGATACGCTTTTGGCCTCCACCGAGGCGAGCTTGCTCGCGCTTGGCTTCTAGCTGTTTAATGATGTCATGCATGGAATGCTCTCCCTTGTTTCTCAATCTTCAAAATTAATACATCGCTGCTATTTCATTAAATCTAATAAACGTCTGGCTGCAACCGATGCTGCAACGGTACCGTTATTTACTGCTGCCGTTAATTCAGGCAATAATTTTTGTACTTCTGAATTGGCTCTAAAGTTCTGCTTCAATCCAGCTTCAATTCTTTCCCACATCCATGATTGGGCTTGTTGCTTTCTTCTCGCTGCCAAATGTCCATGGTTACTTTGCACATCCTTGAACGCACTAACCGTATCCCAAAACTCTGTAATACCTTCACATTTCAAAGCGCTTAAACGCATCACTTTCGGGTGCCACAAGGTTTCGTCATGATGAGCGTGGTCAGGATTGCCATGCATGCTAAATAAGCGCAATGAACTCATGATTTGTACCTGAGCCCTAGTTGCCGCATCTGGATCTAGGTCAACCTTATTAATCACAACCAAGTCGGCTAGCTCCATGACCCCTTTTTTAATTGCCTGTAAATCATCACCGGCATTAGGCAATTGCAACAACACAAACATATCTGTCATATTGGCCACAGCCGTTTCGCTTTGACCAACACCCACAGTTTCAACAATCACAACATCATGACCTGCCGCTTCAGCGACAAGCATTGCTTCTCTGGTCTTCTCAGCCACTCCACCCAAATTACCAGATGATGGGCTCGGCCTGATGAATGCTTTTTCGTTAACCGACAAAAACTCCATACGAGTCTTATCGCCCAAAATTGAACCGCCCGAAACTGATGATGATGGGTCAATCGCTAACACCGCAACACGATGCCCCTTACCAATCAAATACAAACCTAGTGCTTCAATAAAAGTTGATTTACCAACTCCAGGCACACCTGAAATACCTAATCTAAATGAGTGGCCGCTTTTGGGTAATACGGCATTTAATACTTCATCAGCCCTTAGTCGATGATCAACTCGTGTTGACTCAAGTAGCGTAATTGCCTTAGCCATAGCACGACGTTGAGCTGGACCAGGAGTAGCACCTGGACCACAGATTGCATCAACGAGAGCTTTGTCTTCTGCTTGCACCCTAGTTCTTTACCGATTATTTTTGCGCCAAACGAATTTGCTCTAGTACATCTTTTGCTGAAGCAGGGATTGGTGTTCCGGGACCATAAATACCTTTAACACCTGCCTCATACAAGAACTCATAGTCTTGACGAGGGATCACACCGCCCACAAACACAATAATGTCATCTGCACCTTGTTTTTTTAGCTCAGCAATAATTGCAGGTACCAAGGTCTTATGTCCTGCTGCCAATGTAGAAATGCCTACTGCATGCACATCATTTTCAATTGCTTGGCGAGCACACTCTTCTGGCGTTTGGAACAATGGACCCATATCAACGTCAAAGCCCAGGTCTGCAAATGCAGTAGCAACAACTTTTGCACCACGGTCATGACCGTCTTGCCCTAATTTAGCAATCATCACACGTGGGTGACGACCAGCCTCTTTAGCAAAATCAGCGATTTCTGTTTTTAATTTTTCCCAGCCTTCTGCTGAGTCATAAGCTGCTGCATACACACCAGTCACCTTTTGAGTATCGGCGCGATGGCGCCCGTAAATTTTCTCCAAAGCATCAGACACTTCGCCCACAGTTGCTCTTAAGCGAATCGCATCAATTGCTAAAGCTAATAAATTACCTGAGTTTGTTTCAGCTGCTTTAGTTAATGCCTCTAATGCTACTTGTACCTTTGCGGCATCACGTTTTGCCTTAACATCCTTCAATCGAGCAATTTGTGAATCACGTACTTTGTTGTTATCGATATCAAGAATATCAATTGAGTCTTCTTTAGCAAGTTTGTACTTGTTAACACCAACAATCACATCTTTACCAGAATCTATGCAAGCTTGCTTTTCAGCAGCTGCAGCTTCAATCTTCAATTTCGCCCAGCCGCTCTCAACCGCTTTGGTCATGCCACCCATTGACTCAACTTCTTGAATGATCTCCCAAGCCTGATCCGCCATATCTTGAGTTAGCTTCTCCATCATGTAGGAGCCAGCCCATGGATCAATCACATTAGTAATGTGTGTTTCTTCTTGAATAATCAACTGAGTATTACGTGCAATACGTGAAGAGAACTCAGTTGGTAAAGCAATCGCCTCATCAAATGAATTTGTATGCAAGGACTGTGTGCCACCAAAAACTGCAGCCATTGCTTCAATGGTAGTTCTCACAACGTTGTTATATGGATCTTGCTCTGTCAAAGACCAGCCAGATGTTTGGCAATGAGTTCTTAACATTAATGATTTAGGGTTAGTCGGATTAAACTCCTTCATCACCCTCCACCATAACAAGCGCGCAGCTCTTAGCTTGGCAACTTCTAGATAGAAATTCATGCCAATCGCGAAGAAGAAAGATAAGCGCCCAGCAAAGTCATCCACGTCCAGACCCTTACTAAGGGCGGTTTTAACGTACTCTTTACCATCAGCAATTGTGAAGGCAAGCTCTAGAGCTTGGTTGGCGCCAGCTTCTTGAATGTGGTAACCAGAAATTGAGATGGAATTGAACTTAGGCATCTTTTGAGATGTGTACTCAATGATGTCCCCAATAATTCTCATTGATGGCTCTGGTGGGTAAATATAGGTATTACGCACCATGAACTCTTTCAGAATATCGTTCTGAATCGTTCCAGATAATTTGTCCTGACTAACACCTTGCTCTTCAGCGGCCACCACATAACCAGCCAAAATTGGTAGCACTGCGCCATTCATCGTCATTGATACAGAAACTTTATCCAATGGAATCTCATTGAATAGAATTTTCATATCTTCTACAGAGTCAATTGCTACACCAGCTTTGCCAACGTCACCAGTCACGCGTGGATGATCTGAGTCATAGCCACGGTGCGTCGCCAAGTCGAATGCAACCGATACACCTTGACCGCCAGCTGCAAGTGCTTTTCGATAGAACGCATTAGATTCTTCTGCTGTTGAGAAACCAGCATATTGACGAATGGTCCATGGGCGCACTGAATACATAGTCGCTTGGGGTCCTCGTACAAATGGCTCGAAACCTGGCAAGGTGTTGGCAAATGGCAGTCCCTCTGTGTCTGCAGCGGTATACAAAGCCTTTAACTTGATGCCATCTGGTGTTTGCCAACCCAGTGCATCAACATTTCCATTAGGTGCCGATTTAGTAGCTGCTTTATTCCATGCCTCCATATTAGGAGTTGAAAATTCGGGCCACTGGCTTTTAGTGGGTTTACTCATTATTTCTCCACAGACACAATTAATTGATTCTTGATATTGAACCTCGAAGGCTTGACATATACCTGACAAAAGTAGTCTAATGAATTCATAATTATGAATTCAAAATCATTACTAAGCCCAAGGCCATTGTACGAGGAAGTCGCAGAAAGATTGCGAACAAGTATTTTTTCTCATGAATTTGCACCTGGCTCATGGATCGACGAACAAGCTATAGCAAAAGAATATGGCATCAGCCGCACGCCAATGCGAGAAGCCATCAAAATACTCGCTGCCGAAGGCTTGATTACGATGAAAATGAGGCGCGGAGCCTATGTCACAGAGGTCAGCAAGTCGGATTTGAATCAAATTTTCACAGTCCTTGCCCTCCTGGAGGGACAAGCTTGCCGTGAAACCGCCCTTAAGGCAACAGAAGGACAACTTGAGGCCCTAGATTCAATCCACATGAAGCTAGAAAGAGCAGCGGCCGATCGAGATTTAGACCAATTCTTTACCATTAACCAAACTTTTCATGACAAGTTACAGGAAATATCCAATAACCCTTGGATGAAGCGCGTCATTGATGATCTAAGAAAAGTTCTTAAACTTCAGCGCAGAGACTCGTTAAGTAAAAGAGGAAGAATGGAGAGTTCCTTGCTTGAACATAGAAAAATTCTGTCTGCCCTACTCGCACGAGACGCGGATCTATCTGAAAAACTGATGAAAGAACACTTACTTCAGGGGCAACTTGCTGCCAAATAACATAAAAAAAGCCGCTTCGTAGCGGCTTTTTTTAGCACTGAATGAAAAGAATTACTTCTTCATCACCAATGTGCCAGGCAAGTTAGCGATATATGCTGCCATGTCTTGCAAATCCTTATTTGAGAATTGTGCAACTTGGCCTGCCATGATCGCATTGCTACGACCAATGTTTGGATTATTAGTTACCTTATAAGCCTTCAAAGCAGCATATAAGTAGTCTGCATGTTGACCTGCCAATTTTGGATACTCAGGTGCCAAAGGCTTATTTAAACCTTCACCATGACAAGCAATACAACCGCTCTTATTAACTAATTCCTCACCCTTTTTAAGGTCTGCTGCATTAGCTGTAATAGCGATAGAAGCCGTTGCGATAGCAATCAAAATACGTTTCATGTCGACTTCCCCTACTTATTTCAATTTGTTAATAGTCGTGGCAGAAGTTTGAGCAGCGTAGTACTCAGCAATATCAGCCATGTCTTGATCAGTCAAAGTACCTGCAATACCGCGCATAGTCGGGTGTTTACGTTCACCTTTTTTATAGGCCTGTAACGCAGAGACAATGTAAGCAGCGTTTTGACCGCCCAATAGAGGAACGGTATAAATTTCTGGGTAGCTAATACGGTAGCCAGGAATTGCATGGCAACCAATACACATAGCCACTTTAGGCTCAGCAGCTTTTGCATTGCCCACAGTTTGAGCATTTACAGTACCAGCCAAAGTCATAGCGGCAACAGCAACAGTTAGTAGTTTTTTCATAGTGACCAAATATTGAGGTAGATCAAAAAAATTGTTCGAAAGGAGTATAGCGGATGAGTAAGCGAAATGGGCTTACAAAGAGTAATTTTTACGTATTTTTACCAAGTTTTACGTGGTTAAGGCTCAATTTTCTATCGAAAACCCAGTAAAAATACTGAAAAAATCAAAACTTAACGCCGCACTTTTTGCTGGCAATACAATGATGCATCGTTATGGAGAACTCATATGTCAAAGATTGCACAACGTTTAAAAGAATTAAATATTGAATTACCTGCTGCTGGCGCACCTGCTGCTGCCTATGTCATGTCAGCACAAACTGGCAATACCCTATTTTTATCTGGTCACATTGCCAAAAATGATGGTAAACCTTTAGTTGGCAAACTGGGATTAGACATGACTACAGACGAAGGCAAAGCTGCAGCCAGAAGTATTGCCATCGACTTGATGGCAACAATGCAAGCTCACTTAGGTAATTTAGATCGAGTTAAACGAATTGTGAAAGTCATGAGCTTAGTGAACTCTACAGAATCCTTTACAGAGCATCACTTAGTTACCAATGGTTGTTCAGAGTTATTGTTTGAAGTTTTTGGTGATGCAGGCAAACATGCACGCAGCGCGTTTGGTGTGGCTCAAATTCCATTAGGTGCATGCGTTGAAATCGAATTAATCGCTGAGGTTGAGTAAGTATTGTGAAACCAAGTCTAAGCATCCAAGGAAAGGTTGCAGTCATTACGCTGAACAACCCTGAGTCAGCCAATCGTCTAACTGTAGATGACTTAGATACCCTGCAGCAACACATTCGTGATGTGAATCAACATCAAGATATCATCATCTTGATTATCAGATCTACGGGTAAGTATTTCTGCTCTGGCTTTGACATCACTAGCTTAGATCAAGCTGCCAAAGAAAAGTCACTCATGTTTGAGGATGTTGTGAATGCTCTGGAGGACTGCCGCCCAATCACTATTGCAGCAGTACAAGGTGGCGTTTATGGTGGAGCCACTGATCTAGTACTCGCTTGTGACTTTAGAATTGGTAGCGAATCAGCTGAGATGTTTATGCCCGCAGCAAAACTAGGGATACATTTTTATCAACGTGGCTTGGTACGTTACGTATCCCGACTTGGTGTTGATACAGCTAAACGACTACTACTCACAGCAGAAAAAATTCAATCTGCAGAAATGAAAGAAATCGGTTTTCTAACTCAACTAGCTAAGCCTGAAGAGTTAGATCAAGCTGTTAATGGTTTAACGCAGGAAATCATGCTGATGGCACCGCTTGCTATCTTGGGCATGAAAAAACATATCAATCGAATTGCAAGTAATGCTCTAAATATTGATGAGCTCAATCAAGACATTGCGCTCGCACAAAACTCAGAAGACCTTCAAGAAGGAAGAACTGCTTGGGCAGAAAAACGCGCCCCTATATTCAAGGGGCGCTAAGGTTTATCTGTTTAGATACCGGCTGTTAACTTGGCATCTTTTAATTTCGGCTCTAAAGCATGACCTTTGCGAGCACGATTAGCTGCAAAGGCCTTAAGCGTTTTTGCATCTAATCCCGCTTCTGTTGGCTTACCAGTTCTACCTAAACCAGACAGAGTAGCACCCGTATCACCTACTGCAATCGCAGATTGCAGTTTTTCATTCTTATCCAAGTCCATCAAGATGACACCTTTGCCACCAGTTGGTAAGCGCTTTAAATCATCTAATGGGAAAACAAGTAAACGACCTGTTTCGGATAGACAAGCAACACTCTTCATGCCTTCTATTACTTTTGCAGGAGCCAATGGAGCATCTCCAGGTGCGAACTTAGCATCAACACCAACAAATGATTTACCTGCCTTGTTGCGAGTTGTCATATCTGCAACATTAGCTAAGAAGCCATTACCCGATCTCATTGAGAGCAACAGCAAATCATCATTCTGACCGGCATAGTAGGCAACCATTTGCGTACCGGCTGCCAAATTAACAAAACCAGTTAATGGTGAACCGTCGCCACGAGCACCAGGAAGATCAGCTACCGCAACCGTGTAGACACGGCCATTACTGCCAAAACCTAGCACCACATCCGTTGTACGACATTCAAATGTGCCATACATTCCATCACCAGCTTTGAAACTAAATTGTTGTGGGTCATGGTCATGCCCTTGGCGAGCTCTGACCCAGCCTCTTTGAGATATGACCACCGTCACAGGTTCGTCGATTACTTTAGCTTCAGCAATCGCCTTCTTCTCTTCCTGGATCATAGTGCGACGCTCGTCACCAAAGCTCTTCATATCAGCTTCAATTTCTTTAACAATACGTTTACGCATGTTGGCATCGCTGCTCAATAGACTTTCGAGATCATCTTTTTCAGTCTTTAATTCATTAAGCTCTTGCTCAATCTTAATCGCCTCAAGGCGAGCCAATTGACGCAAACGAATTTCTAAAATGTCTTCTGCTTGGCGCTCTGATAACTTGAATGCAGTCATCAAGTCCGCTTTAGGATCATCGCTGCCACGAATAATTTTGATGACTTTATCGATGTTCAGAAGAACTAACTGACGTCCCTCCAAAATATGAATACGATCGTTCACCTTACCTAAGCGATGCTCGGTTCTTCGCGTCACCGTTGCCACTCGGAACTCAATCCACTCACGCAGAATCTCACCCAGACCTTTTTGACGAGGTCTACCATCATTGCCAATCATTACTAAGTTAATTGGGGCGTTACATTCTAGTGATGTGTGGGCAAGTAATGTTGTTGCGAACTCATTCACATCAATGTTTTTAGTCTTTGGCTCAAAAACTAAACGCACAGGAGCATCCTTGCTAGATTCATCACGTACAGAATCTAACAACGACAAAATGGTTTGCTTAAGATTGTTTTGCTCTGCAGTGAGCGTTTTCTTACCAACCTTTACTTTTGGATTAGTTAACTCCTCAATTTCCTGAAGAACTTTCTGGGTCGATGTGCCTGGTGGCATTTCTGTAACCACTAATTTCCATTGCCCCCGCGCCATATCCTCAACCATCCAGCGCGCTCTAACCTTTAAGCTACCTCTGCCAGTTTGATAGATTTGTGAAATTTCAGATTGAGAAGAAATAATCTGTGCGCCACCCGGGAAATCAGGTCCTGGAACATAAGTCATTAACTCATCATGAGTTAATTTAGGATTTTTCATGAGCGCAATAGTTGCGCCAGCGACTTCTTTTAAATTGTGAGATGGCACTTCTGTAGCCATACCAACAGCAATACCTGATGCACCATTTAATAAAACGAATGGCAAACGTGCTGGCAGTAGCTTAGGCTCCTGCATAGAACCGTCATAGTTAGGAATGAAATCAACCGTACCTTCGTCAATTTCATCTAGCAATAAGCTAGCAATTTTGGTCAATCTAGCCTCTGTGTAACGCATCGCCGCTGCGCCATCACCGTCTCTAGAGCCGAAGTTTCCTTGGCCATCAATTAATGGGTAACGTAATGAAAAATCCTGAGCTAGGCGCACTAAAGCATCGTAAGCAGATTGATCTCCGTGCGGATGAAATTTACCTAAGACATCACCCACCACGCGCGCACTCTTTACTGGTTTTGCATCTGAGCGCAAATTCATTTCATTCATCGCAAATAAGATGCGACGCTGAACCGGCTTCTGACCATCAGCAACTTCAGGCAGTGCCCTGCCCTTAACTACGCTAATGGCGTAGTCTAAATAGGCACGCTCTGCATAAGTTGCCAGCGTTAATGAATCCACATCAGCAGTATTAGGTACAACACGCGAACTTACTGCCACAGGCTCAGAAGATTCCTCTGACATGTCAGCAAATAAATCGGCTTCTTGATTTGAATTATTTTTTTTCTTGCTCATTATTTTTTCTAAGTATTGGTGAGTTAAATGTCTGCTTCAACTTCGTTGCCGCGCTCTTCCAACCAACTCTTGCGAGCACCAGATTCAGATTTGCCCATCAGCATATCCATGGTCTTAACTGTTTCTACTTCACCCAACGCACCCTCTGTCACAGGCAACAATCTGCGCGTATCAGGATTTAAAGTTGTATCCCATAACTGTTCGGCGTTCATCTCACCCAAACCTTTAAAGCGACTGATTTGCCAAGAGCCCTCTCGCAAACCATCCTTGCGCAATTTATCCTCAATACTTCTTAATTCACCCTCATCAAGAGCATAAAGTTTTTGTGCTGGTTTCTTTCCGCGAGCTGGTGCGTCCACGCGGAACAACGGAGGACGAGCGATATATACATGACCACGCTCCATCAATTTCGGGAAATGTTTATAGAACAACGTTAACAACAACACTTGAATATGAGCACCATCCACATCAGCATCAGACAAGATACAAACCTTGCCGTAACGTAGGTTACTTAAGTCCGGTTCATCTGTTACGCCATGTGGATCAACTCCAATTGCTACAGCAATGTCATGGACCTCATTATTCGCAAACAAACGATCACGCTCAGCTTCCCAAGTATTTAAAACTTTACCGCGTAAGGGCAAAATTGCTTGATACTCCTTATTGCGCCCCATTTTTGCTGAGCCGCCCGCAGAGTCGCCCTCTACAAGGAAGAGTTCATTCATGGCAATGTCTTCACTCTCGCAGTCAGTTAACTTGCCAGGTAAAACCGCCACACCTGAAGATTTTTTCTTTTCAACTTTTTGACCAGCACGTGTGCGTGCTTGAGCTTGCTTAATAACTAATTCAGCTAATTTTCGACCGTAATCAACATGTTGGTTAAGCCATAAATCCAATGCTGATTTAACAAAACCAGACACCAAACGTACAGCATCTCTTGAATTTAAACGTTCTTTAATCTGACCTTGGAACTGTGGATCCAATACTTTGGCCGACAAAACAAAAGAAGCTCGTGCAAACACGTCTTCCGGCATCAACTTCACGCCCTTTGGTTGTAGGGCATGGATATCAATAAAACTCTTTACGGCGTTAAACAATCCATCGCGCAAACCACTTTCATGGGTACCACCGGCTGGCGTTGGAATTAGGTTCACATAACTTTCGCGAACAGGCGCGCCTTCTTCAGTCCACGCCACAACCCAACTTGCCCCCTCACCTTCAGCAAATGAATCTTCACCAGGTCGATTAGGGTCTGCAAAATGCTCCCCATCAAACGCAGGTATCACAACAGGACTATGACCACCCTGAGCCATCGCTTCGTCTAAGTAACCTCTTAGACCTTGGGTATACAACCAAGTTTGTGGCTCACCGCCTTTTTCTTGGATCAGGGTTACTTTGACGCCAGGCAAAAGAACTGCTTTAGAACGTAAAAGTCTTTGTAATTCGGCTAATGGAATTTGTGCACTGTCAAAATACTTGGCATCAGGCCAAGCTCTTACACGCGTGCCGTTAGGACGATCACCCATTGGGGCAATTTTTGTTTTAAGAGCTTCAACCACAAAACCTGCTTCAAAAGCCAATGTGGATACCTGCTTATCACGCCATACAGTGACTTCCATCCGCTTTGATAGAGCATTGGTTACCGATACGCCCACACCATGCAAGCCGCCCGAGAAAGCATATGCTCCGCCAGAACCTTTTTCGAATTTACCGCCAGCATGCAGTTGGGTGAACACCAACTCAACTACCGGTCTCTTCTCTTCTGGATGCATACCAACTGGAATACCACGGCCATCGTCTTCCACGCTCACACTACCATCGGTATGTAAGGTGACGACGATGTGCTTACCGTAGCCTCCCAAGGCTTCATCGGAAGCGTTATCGATAACCTCTTGAATCATATGCAAAGGGTTATCGGTCCGTGTATACATACCCGGACGTTGTTTGACTGGTTCAAGGCCCTTTAGGACTTTGATCGACGATTCGCTGTATTGGTCTGATTTTTTTGTTGCCATGGCGGAGAATTGTATCCACATGCGAAAATGACTTCCATGGGAGCACTTAATCATCTTCGCGTTTTAGACCTCAGTCGAGTACTGGCTGGACCCTGGTGTGGGCAGAACCTAGCGGACCTAGGAGCCGATGTAATCAAGGTTGAGAGGCCGATTACTGGGGATGACACTCGCCAATGGGGCCCTCCTTTTTTAAAGAATTCTGAGGGTCAAGAAACCACAGAATCTGCCTTTTATTTGGCAATAAATCGCAATAAAAGATCAATTACAGTGGATATTTCGAAGCCAGAAGGTCAAGAAATCATCAAAAAACTGGTTTTAGAGAGCGATATCGTCATCGAAAACTACAAAGTCGGGCAATTAAAGAAATATGGCCTTGATTATGAGAGCTTAAAACTTCTTAAAAATGACCTAATTTATTGTTCTATAACGGGTTTTGGCCAAACTGGTCCTTATGCTCACCGCCCCGGTTACGACTACATCGTCCAAGGTATGGGGGGCTTTATGAGTGTTACTGGCGAAAAAGAAGATTTACCTGGTGGAGGTCCTCAAAAAGCTGGGGTAGCCATCGCGGATATCTTCACTGGTATGTATGCCACCTCAGCAATACTTGCTGCGGTTGTTCATCGTGACAGAACGGGTGTTGGTCAGTACATTGACTTGTCGCTACTAGATGTACAAATTGCCACCATGTGTAACGTTGCAAGCAATTATTTAACCAGTGGTATCTCCCCTAAAAGCTGGGGTAATGCTAGCGCCAACATTGTTCCCTATCAAACTTTTAAAGCTTCCGATGGTTGGATCATTGTCGCGGCAGGTAATGACAGCCAGTTTAGACACTTTGTAGAATCTGGACATGAGCCGCAATTAGCCGATGATCCCCGTTTTGCAACCAATCCAGAGCGCGTTAGACATCGAGCTGAACTAGATCCGCTGCTTCAAAAAATGGTTTTAAAGAAAACTAAAAAAGAATGGATTGAATTACTAGATCTTGCCAATGTTCCTTGTGGACCCATCAATAACTTCAAAGAAGTTTTTGAGAACGAGCAAGTTATCGCACGCAATATCAAAATGGAAATGCCTCATCCAACTGCTGGCAAGGTTAATTTGGTGCGCAGTCCGATGAGACTGAGCGAAACGCCCGTGGTTGAGCACCGCCCTCCACCACTACTGGGTGAACACACCCATGAGATTCTTCAAGAAAAATTAGGTCTTACTGAATCTCAAATTACATCCCTAAAAAACCAAGGCATTATTTAAACCATGACTTATCAATTAAATCTAACAAGAGTTTTAATTGCAGGCGGACTGTTAGTCACATTATCGATGGGTATTCGTCATGGGTTTGGTTTATTTAACCTACCCATCACTCAAGCCAATGGCTGGGGTCGAGAAACTTTTGCCTTGGCCATCGCCCTACAAAATTTAACTTGGGGGGCTACACAGCCACTATTTGGCGGACTATCAGATAAATTCGGCGCGTATAAAGTGATGCTGTTAGGTGGTTGCCTATATTGCTTAGGGCTTTATGGGGCTAGCCAAGCAGTCAGTGGATTAACCTTTATTCTGAGCATGGGCGTGATCTTAGGCTTGGCTTTAGCCTGCTCAACTTACAGTGTTGTATATGGTGTGATTGGCAGAAACTGTCCGCCTGAGAAACGCGTGTGGGCAATGGGTATTGCTGCTGCCATGGGTTCTTTTGGCCAGTTCTTAATGATCCCCCTAGAACAAGAATTACTAGGTAGCTTCGGGCCACAAAATGCTCTAGTGATCTTAGCGATCATGGTTACTTTGATGGTGCCACTCGGCTGGGTTCTTCGTGAAAAAAACTATACGCCAGCACAAACTGGTCATCACCAAACAATTAAAGAAGCAATTTCTGAAGCGTTTAAACAACGTAGCTTCCAACTACTAATTCTTGGATATTTTGTTTGTGGCTTCCAAGTGGTTTTCATTGGCGTTCACTTAGCGCCCTATCTCAAAGATATGTCAGTCACCTATCCTGATGTTGGACACCCTCAGGTTGCAACACTAGCTTTAGCACTAGTAGGTTTATTCAATGTATTTGGCACATACTACGCAGGTGTTTTAGGGCAAAAATTACCAAAACGCTACATCCTAGCCTTTATATATGGCTCAAGATCTATTGTGATTAGTGCATTCTTGCTGCTACCACTATCACCAGCAACAACTTATTTGTTTGCCGCATTCATGGGCATTTTATGGCTATCAACGGTACCGCTGACCAATGGCATTGTGGCCCAAATTTTTGGAGTTAAGTATTTATCGATGCTATCTGGTTTTGCATTCTTCTCCCACCAAATTGGCAGTTTCACAGGCGCTTACCTCGGTGGAGTCTTATTTGATAAAACTGGCTCATACAACATTGTTTGGGTCATTGCCATAGCATTAGGTGTTCTTGCTGCTGTAGTTAATTTACCCATCAAAGAAGATGCGATAGACAGAAATACAAACCTGGCAAAAGCCTGATTATTCAAATGAATCATCATGAGAATATTACAAACAAACATCTTAATTAAGGCTCTAGCAATCGTTGCATTGACCTTGGTCTTCCTGGCTTATTTAAAGCCAGATTTAATGGTTACCGTCGCAAATACAGTGCTAACTCTTTGCGGGTGGTAAGCTAGCGACCTATTTTAGATCTCGCCATAGTACAGTGGATAGTACAACTGCCTCCTAAGCGGTAGACACAGGTTCGATTCCTGTTGGCGGGACCAATAACGGCTTATTGGCGCTTATTTTGTTACGGGTGGCACAACAGTGCTACGAGGCGCCACAGTTAACATCACATTTGTTTTACCAATCCAGCCTGCATCTTCTATCTCAATCGTAGCGGTTCTATCTTTCTTGATAAAAACCAAAATGCTATTTTTTGTTTTGGTTGAAGAAACTAAGGTCCAACCTGCTTTTTGAAATTGATCACGGAAAAAGGTGAAGGTTTCATTAGAGTTTTGTTGAGCAATAATTGCAACTCTGCCTGCCCAACCATCGCCACTACCAAGAATCAATGTATTTTCATTGTTTATCTTAGCTCCACCTGGCATTGGCATATCACCTAACAACTTTGTTTGAATATCTTGAATGGATTCACCATCTGCATTAGCCATGGGCGTTGAAGCGCACCCTGAATACAGCGTTACAGAAAAACAAAATAGAGCTACAAGTAATTTATTCATTGATCTTCATCCACAAAATCCAAAGCGATATCAATAATGTAATCGCATTTGCAATAACCACAGGCCAGGCGCTGATAAAAGTACCATACACCAACCACAGAAAAACACCAAGACTAAAAATCAAATACATCCACAATGAAATAGCTTTTGTATCTTTAGTTTTATAAATGCGCCAAGCTTGCGGCAAAAAAGCACACGTAGTGAGAGCTGCTGCTACAAATCCAAGAATATTCTCAAAATTCATCAAATTTAATTTTCTACTTCTTTGTCAATAGGGAAAAAATATATATTTCTCAAAAAATTTTGGGCAACTTATCCACAGAATTTGTGGACTACTCAATCATTAAAATTAAAAAATCCTTATCTGACAATGCTCGAGCTGACCTGCTTAAAATTTAGGCAAACCAAGAATTAGATATATCAACCTGAAAAAATATTTTGTTCAAACTGCTTGACAGAGAAAAATCTTGCCGTCTTTCTCTTCAATGTTAAGTTTAATTAAGGTAGCACCATGCGGGCATGGTCCAGAAATACACTCCCCCGTATCAGGTAAATACTGTGCATCATGTGATGCACAAATCAATGCACTTTTATCTAATGTAAAAAATTGACCTGGTTGCCAATCCAATTCCATAGCAACATGAGCACATCTATTTAGATAGGCATGAGCTTGGCCATCGAAACGAATTACAAAAGCTGGGAGTGTTTCATCAATGCGATGATCAACAGTACCCACCTTACTAGCAATATCAGATGTTCTCACCATAAAACGAAAGCCCTCACCCTGATCTTCAAGCTGTTCAGAAGAGCAGATAAGATGGCCGGCTTGAACCAAAGGCTCAAAATCATCGCTTGATGAATCGTTGTCATTCGTTGAACTCATGCCATCCCTTTATTTTTGAAGCAAATTTAGACTAGATTGTCCGCTTTGACAGATAATCTAACAATATTAATAAATATTGTAGACATGTCATTAATTTCTGCCACAACACGCGCTGCATTAGAAGAGATCTTAGAAACAGCACTAAGACCTGCCCCTTCCAACTGGCAAACCATTCGTTTTGGTACAGAGGTGATTGGCCATATTCAGCCTGATTACGTCGGCACAATCGAAACTTATATTGCTAATGCAGAGACTCCAGCCATTGTTCGGTTTGGTGAGCACCTACAACTAGAAAAATTACCTCCTTATTTACTAAGCCAAGAACTTCAAGAATTAGCTGAATTTTTAAGGAAAGAAGGTTTGGCGCCAGGTTGGCGTAATGAATCATTTGCATGGGTTGATCATCTAGGTCATGAACGATTCAGGATGGAAAGAGCTGCTTTTAGATCTCTAGGACTTCATAGTAGGGCTTGCCATATCAATGGATACACCAATAATCAAGAGATTTGGCTAGGTCTTCGTAGTTCCACCAAGGCCACCGATCCCAACATGTTGGATAACCTTGCTGCAGGTGGCGTCAGTGCCGATGAAACCTTGTTGCAATGTGTCATTAGAGAGTTATGGGAAGAAGCTAGCGTACCAAGAGAGTTAGCTTGTCTGGTTGAACCAGTTGGCCACATCCATGTGAGTCGCGTTGTGGAGCCCAAAGGGCTTCATGATGAGAGTCTATACACCTATGACTTAGAACTTCCTTTGGACTTTACGCCTCAAAATAATGATGGTGAAGTGGCAAACTTTATTAAAGTGCCCTTCAATCAAGCTGCTAACTTGATACTAGAAGGCGCACTAACACCAGATGCAGCAGCCGTGACAGCTGACTTTCTTTTAAGAAAAGCTTAATTAGCATACTCAAATTAGATGGAAATCTTTGCTTTCATACTGTCTTTGGCCTGCGTTCTATTGAATGCATACGGAAAAATTCTGACTTGGCCATTGGCAATTGCCAGCTCTTCTGCTTATGCCTATGTATTCTTTAATAGCCAATTATTTGGTGATGCTGCCCTTCAATTTGTATTTATTGGTTTAGCCATATATGCCTGGATTACTTGGTATAAAAAAGATTTGTGCCATGAACCAAACCATCCCTCTTTTTCTAGAATTCCAGCAAACTCCATCAGCCAATCCGCTATAGCTTGGTTGGTCATGTTTCTGATCATCCAATACGTTCTACAAAATTACACCAGCTCAGATGTGCCAAATATTGACGCCTTCTTAACTGCTGGTAGCTTATTAGCCACATATATGAGTGCGCAAAAGTGGTTAGAAAATTGGTTGCTATGGGCTTTTGTGGATCTTCTTTATATTGGCCTTTATGTTTATAAGGATTTGTATTTAACTGCTCTGTTATATGGTCTACTGATTGCCTTATGTCTCTTAGGCTGGAGACATTGGTCCAATCAGATGAAAGTTGAAGCAAGTTAATGAGTCATGTTTTAAAGATTGCCATCGTTGGTGCTGAATGCACAGGTAAAACAACGCTGGCCAAGGATTTAACAGAAGTCTTTAAAAAAGACTATCCATGTGCTTTTGTACCTGAGTATTTGAGAACTTTTGTTGATCAAGAAAAAAGAACTCCAAAATCTGATGAGCAGATTAATATTGCCCTCACTCAAAAGGCAGCAGAGAAAGATACAGCCAAAGAATTAATGGAAGCAAATCCAGAGGCGGCGGTTGTATTACTGTTCTGCGATACCGCTCCACTATTAACCTCGATTTACAGCGAAGTTGTTTTTGCTGGTAGCAATCCTGGTTTAAAAGAAATTGCTCACAACCATGACTACGATTTAACGCTCTTTACCCAAGTAGACTTTCCTTGGATTGAAGATGGTATGCAAAGAGATGGTCCTGTAGCTCAAACTAAAGTTCACTACCGACTCAAAGCAAGGTTGGATGAGCTAAAGATCCCATATGAATCAATCAATGGAATTCCGGCAGAAAGAGTGAAAAAAACCCAAAAGATCATCCAGCCTTTGCTACAACAACTCCAAAAGTAAAAAATCCTTATAATTAGGTGTGTCTAGAAGTTTTAGACATTAGCTCGGGGTCCTGCATCAAGTCGTATCGATGTGGGTGAGAAATACCCGTTGAACCTGATCTCGATAATGCGAGCGCAGGGA
>JAOAUK010000044.1:46617-46751 GCA_030157655.1 Polynucleobacter sp.
ATCGCATCCCCAACTCGCCATCGTTTATATAAGGAGTACTGACGATGGCTTATATGCCAAAACTAAATCACATTGCAGGTGCATGCACCCTGCTGTTTGTTATTAATCACGCAATTGCTCAGAGTGAAACTCAG
>JAOAUK010000045.1:0-43658 GCA_030157655.1 Polynucleobacter sp.
TCAAGTCAAACTAAATCTAACTGGTTAAACCAGCGAGAAATTAGAAGTTGTGACGGATACCAACTGTGTAACCTTTTTGGTCTTTGCCAGCTGCAGCCGCTTGAGTAATACCCATTGAGCCCAGCACTGACAATGTAGCAGCGCCATCATTGTTAGCTCTAGCTGCCATTACATAAGCTGCCGTGCGATTGCTAAATGCATAAGTAGCGCCCAATGCATATAAATCAGCATCATTAGCTTCTACAGCACCAGCAACTACTCCATTACCTAAGTTATCAAACTTAGTAACTTGTGCCATTAAACTAATTTTTGATGTAACTGGTGCAGTTACACCCACCCATTTAGCCTTTGTGTCTACTGTTTTACCAGCTCTTTCAAGCTCAGCCAAACCAACAAATGCCTTAGCAACACCAAAGTTATAGCTACCAGTCAAAGTTGATGTTTCTGCAAACTTAGCGCCTGCAGTGTCATTTTGACGTGAATATGCATAAGTTGCCTTAGCATTACCAGCTGTGTAATCTACTGAGTAAGCAGTACCGCGACTCACAGCATTATTACCAGCTCCCTCACCAAAGGAGTGTTGATACGCCAATTGGAAGCCAGCAAAACGAGCTGTATTAGCCTTTACTGAATTAACGTAGCGATTTTTACTATTAGCTGCTAGCGCTTGGTTAGGGCTATATTGTGCCACCTGACCATATGTAACTTGACCAGCACTGGCAAAACCTGCCGCACCAAATGCATCGCCACCTACGATAGTGTCAAAATCTAGACGGGTAGTACGCCCCAACAAAACAGCGCCAACATTCGCCTGGTCTAAACCAACCCAAGCTTGACGATCAAATAATGCGCCACCAGTATCTACAGCACCTGTTGTACCACTTGCACTTGCAGCAACTGCGCCACCTGTACCGGCATCAACACCCAAGCTCATTTCCAAGTTAAAGTTGGCCTTTAAACCACCGCCAACATCCTCTGTTCCACGGAAGCCCAAACGTGACGTAGCTAAACCGCCTGTTGATACACCTGTAACTCGACCAGTACCTGGTTTGTCAACGCTAGCGACACCAGCATCGATAATACCGTAAATTGTTACAGATGACTGAGCTTGAGCAGCTGTTGCAACAGTCGCTAGAGCAGCCAATGCGATAAGTGATTTTTTCATTCGTAAATCTCCATTAATGTGAAATAAACGTACCTAGGTTTTTCTAGGGACTGTCTCATACTGCAACAGTCATTATTCTGTAACAGTCATGTTGTAGGTTTGTTACACATTTTCTCTGTAGCTATTTGATTGTTTTTTCAGTTCTGTTGCATCTATGCAACAAAAGACTTCTTTTTTGTTTATTTTCAAGGGAAACTGGCTTTGAATTACATATTAACCCTAATAAAAATAGTGTTTTCGTCACATGGCAAGTAAAGATTTTCTGAAAATTATGAGATTAGCCCGGTCTGGTGATGCTTTGGCGCAACAGAAAATAGGCCAGATTTACCTGCTTGGCGAGCAAGGAACACCTCAAAATACCCCAAATGCTTTGCTTTGGCTTGAAAAAGCATCTCTAAGTATCGGATTCAATGAGGAAATTTTTAATCTTGTATCTAATAACTTGAATTTAGATGAGGGGTTGGGTTTAACTCAGTCTTTGTTTGCCTGGAAGTGCATTACCCATGCTGCAAATAGCGGTAATACCCAAGCTCGCTGGCTATATGTACAAATTGTTGTTGGTGCAACTAGCGATTCTTCGGTATTAGCCTTTTCTGCACTCACAGAAAAACATTGGACTGATTTGGGGGGAATTGATCACTTTAAAAATCTTGCGCTTCGCTACTTAGAAGAGTTATCAGACTTGCCGTCTTTTGGGTTTCAGAACTTGGCTCAAAAACTTCTATCAGAGTGCCTGATGGATGGATGTCTAGGTATTGTTGATGAATCTCGCTCTAAAAAAATTGTTAGTCATTTAGCTGTTGATACAAGCGAGATGGGTTTAAGTAGTTTGCTGTCATTTGCCAAAAACTTTGATGAGCACTTGGTGCCAGCTTTATCCGTTCACTTACCTGCTTTATTAGATGTTCGCAAACCGTCTGCAGAACACCAATTACTTTATTGGGCAGCTTGGAAATATCTAGGTAATGAAACTGCTTTAGAAATTGCTGCAGAACTTTCTTATGTTCCGGCTCAATTGGCTTTAGGCCTTCGGTTAGCAAAACTTGATGCTGTTGATAGCGATCATGGCAATGCACGTCTCAAACAAGCTGTGTTTTGGTTAAAGCAAGCAGCAAATCAAGGTGAACGAGATGCATGGTATGCGTTGGGGCTAATTAATCGTATGCCACAGTACTCAGGGTACAGTGCAGAAGATAGTGATGCATGTTTTGATAAGGCGGCTGATTTAGGGCACCCTGAAGCGCAGTTTAAAAAAGGGGCTGCACTTTGGCGCAAACGCAATAGTTTGGATGAGGCTATTCAAGGTCTACAAGCGTCTTATTGGATTTGGCATGCTGCTCAGCAAGGTGTTGGTGCCGCAGAGGAACTACTATCAAAAATCATGTTGAGCTGCCCCAATGCTTCTGTAAATGATTGGGCTAGTTTAGCCAGATTGGTTAAAGCATCACTCAATGAAGTAGGGCATCGCTTTACCGGTGAGATGCTATTAATGTGCCACCGTGTATTAGTAGCCAATCAGCTCAATCTCAATAAAGCAGAATTATTATTAGCAGATATTGGGGCAATACAACATGAGCATGGTGCAGTAATTGACATTAGAGAACACTTGCCACGCTCAAATCCAAAATTAATCTTGATCGAAAGCTTAGAGCAACGTAAAACTTTGATGATGGCCAGCAAAGCTTTTGGCAATATGAATTTGGATGAAGGCAACTTAAGACAGCGACGTTACCGCTTAGAGAAGCTTACTGAGATGCTAGGGCTTAGTCTGCCTGCTCTTCAAGATCAGCAGGATCTAGCTTAGGCTCATAGAACCTAGCCACCAAAATACCTAACTCATACAAGAGGCATAGAGGTACTGCTAACAACAGTTGAGATAAAACATCAGGTGGAGTTACTACAGCTGCAATCACAAAAGCACCCACAATGATGTACGGACGAATTTCTTTAAGCTTTTTGATTCTGACCATGCCAAGTTTTACTAGTACAACCACAACAACCGGCACTTCAAAAGTTAAACCAAAAGCCAGAAAGGTGGTCATTGCAAAACTGAGATATTTATCAATGTCGGTTGCCATGTCAGCACCTAAGGGTGCGTTGTAGTGCGCCATAAACTGAAAGACTGTGGGGAACACCAGGAAATATGCAAACGCCATACCAGCAATAAAAAGGATGTAACTACTAGTGACAATTGGCAAAATAAGTTTGCGCTCATGGTTATATAGACCAGGCGCAATAAATGCCCACAATTGATACATGATGACAGGCAAAGCACCTAAGAAAGCAACCAACATGGTCACCTTCATCGGCACAAAGAATGAACCTGTGACATCAGTAACAATCATTCTTCCACCATTAGGCAACGCATCTAATAATGGTTTTGAAAACAAATGAAAGATGTCTGGCGCCCAATAGACCAAACCTAAAAACACCACCAATAAAGCAGCCACCGATTTGATCAAGCGATCACGCAACTCAAACAAATGAGATAGAAAGGTTTCTTGCATACCCTCTTCCTTATCTGACTCTGGTGTTTGCTCAGGTGCTTGTTGTGCTGACATTATTTATTTGTGTTGTTGCGTTGCGTTGTTTGGTTTTTACTGTCTAGTTTGGTGTTTCGATTTTTCTAAAAAAATGACTTAGGTGCTTTTTGTTGGCTAGCCGCACGTCTAAAACGTTTTACTCTGGCTGCACCAGATTGAATCTTCGTTTTTACACCAGCTGTCTTTTTATACCACTGCGGCATCGCTGATTTTTTGACACCCCAACTATCTCTGCCTTGGCGAAGATTGGTCTTAGGCTCACGAATAGCATAACCACCGTTATCAGCAAAATCATCATAGCTATCAATCAAACTACTGGATGAGCTTAACGACTTTGAATCAGCATCACTCAAACCCTGCTTTGCTTCGTTAATAGTGGTACCAACCTCGTTCATGCTTGACTGGACATCTTTCATTGCTGAAGTGGCAGCTTCCTGCATTTTCTTCAGCTCGTCCAACTCAACTTGGCGATTAACTTCACTTTTAACTTCAGCCATGTAACGCTGAGCGCGCCCCATTAAGTTACCCGCCATGCGTGCAACTTTAGGTAAACGCTCAGGACCTATCACCACCAATGCGACTACCGCAATGAGGGCGAGCTTGGAAACTCCAAGATCGATCATGTTAGATGCTTAAATATGATGATTGAATCAACAGTTAGTGCAGTGGCCATTTTGCTGGCCACTAACTTAACCCCTGTTCACATCCTTAGCTTGAACATCAACTGTCTTGCCGTCATTCTGACCTTGAATTTGGTTAGCAGGGTCTGCTGGCTTTTCTTCGCCACCCTTCATGCCATCTTTAAAACCTTTAACGGCACCACCAAGATCTGAACCAATGTTGCGTAGTTTTTTAGTGCCGAATACCAATAAAACGATTACTAAAACAATAATCCAATGCCAAACGCTAAATGAACCCATTATTTGCTCCTAATTAATTTTTAGTCCAAGGACGGGGGCCACCCATCACATGCATATGCAGATGGTATACCTCTTGACCACCATCAGCACCGTTATTGATCATCACACGAAAGCCCCCGGAGTCGCCAGGGCGGCATCCTTGCTCTAGAGCAAGGCGCGGTGCAATGGTCATCATTCTACCCAGTAATACCTCATCTGCGCTAGTTGCCGTCATTAAATTTGAAAAATGGCGCTTAGGAATAATCAGAAAGTGAACTGGTGCAGATGGATTGATGTCATGAAAAGCAAAGAGCTCCTCATCTTCGTATACTTTTTTACTAGGTATCTGGCCTGCAATAATTTTGCAAAAAATGCAGTTTTCTGAATGTTCGTGGCTCATCACTTAATCTTTGCTAATTTGGGTAATTAAGCTTTTCTGGCTGCTTTTTCAGCAATGCCAGATACACCTTCACGGCGCTCAAGCTCAGCAATCACATCTTCAGGACGTAAGTTGAATTGTGACAAAGCCACAAAACAGTGGAACCAAAGATCAGCGATCTCACCCACTAATTTTGACTGCATCTCAGGTGCCAAATTAGCAAAACGGCTATCTTTTGCAGCCATAACCGTTTCAGCAGCTTCTTCACCAATTTTTTTCAAGATGGCGTCATCACCCTTGCTAAACAATTTAGCAATATAAGAAATGTCAGGATCAGCCTTACCCGCCAAGAAATCAGCACGGCGCGCATCCACCACATCTGCCAAACGCTTAATGGCATCCATATTGTTATGTTGATTGTTAGTTTCTTGGGTCATGAGCTTGGGTGTCTTTTTCAGTTGTGGCTTTTACTGTTGTTTTTTTGTGTTTTTTAAATATACGAACAACTCTAAACTATTTTTTCCAAGCAGGTCCTGTTGGTGTTTTTTCTAAATCCAAGAAAAAACAGCTGTGCGCACCTGTGTGGCAAGCAATACGATCTTTTTGATCAACCTTGATCAAGATGGTGTCACCATCGCAATCCAAGTGAATACTTTTCACTTTTTGCACATGGCCAGATTCTTCACCTTTGTGCCAAATCTTTTTTCTAGAACGTGACCAGTAAACAGCCTCGCCTTTTTCTAGGGTTAGCTGTAATGACTCCTTGTTCATCCAAGCCATCATGAGCACATCGCCTGTATCAAACTCTTGCGCGATCACAGCAACCAAGCCTTGCTCATTCCAAGTTACTTGGTCTAACCAATTAGCCTGCTGAGTCTTATCGTTGCTCATGTCGTTTCCGTTTTTTATCTATTAGATACGTACTGGTATACCTTGATCAGCCATTAATTGCTTAGCCTCACCCACAGTGTACTCACCAAAGTGAAAAATACTGGCAGCTAAAACAGCATCAGCATGACCCTTGGTAATGCCATCAGCCAAATGCTGCAAATTACCCACTCCACCTGAAGCAATCACCGGAACCGGCACCGCATCACTCACCGCTCTAGTTAACTCTAGATCAAAACCATTTTTAGTGCCATCGCGATCCATGCTGGTTAATAAAATCTCACCAGCACCACGTTTAGCAACTTCTTGCGCCCAAGCTACTGCATTAATACCAGTGTTCTTACGACCACCATGGGTAAATACTTCCCATAAACCAGGCGCTGTTTGTTTAGCGTCAATCGCCACCACAATGCATTGCGAACCATACTTAGCAGCCGAGTCAGATACCAAATCAGGATTTGCTACCGCAGCAGAGTTCATGCCCACTTTATCGGCGCCAGCATTTAATAAACGGCGCACATCAGCAACAGCTCTAACTCCACCACCAACAGTTAATGGAATAAATACTTGAGACGCAACATCTTCAATGATGTGCAAAATTAAATCGCGCTCATCAGATGTCGCCGTGATATCTAAAAAAGTAATTTCATCTGCGCCCTGGTCATCGTAGCGCTTAGCAATTTCTACAGGATCTCCAGCATCTCTTAACTCAACAAAATTCACTCCCTTCACAACCCGACCGGCTGTGACATCTAAACAGGGAATGATTCTTTTTGAGAGCATGAGTATTTACTTTTGTTTCTTATTTGTTTTTGTTAGATTTTTTATTTACTTGTCTTAGTTACTTTTTTCATCGGCATATTTTTGTGCTTTTGCCAAATCAAGACTACCTGTGTAGATAGCGCGACCAGCAATCACGCCCATGACGCCCTCAGACTCAGCAGCACATAGCGCATCGATGTCTTGCATATTGGTTAAACCACCGCTAGCAATGATTGGAATGTTCACGGCTTGAGCCAACTTAACTGTTGCATCCATATTGATACCTTGCAACATGCCATCTCTGCCAATATCTGTATAAATGATGGCCTCTACGCCGTAGTCTTCGTACTTCTTGGCCAAGTCTGCCACTTCATGGCCAGTTAATTTACTCCAACCATCAGTTGCCACTTTGCCTTCTTTAGCATCCAGACCAACAATGATGTGCCCAGGGAATGCGACACAAGCGTCTTGCAAGAAACCTGGGTTTTTAACTGCGGCCGTACCAATGATCACGTAGCTCAAACCATCATCCAATAAGCGCTCAATTGTTTCTAGATCACGAATACCACCACCCAACTGAACTGGGATGTCATCACCCACGGCTTTCAGAATCGATTTAATAGCAGATTCATTTTTTGGCTTGCCAGCAAAAGCACCATCCAAGTCAACCAAGTGCAAACGACGCGCGCCTTGCTCAACCCAATGTTTAGCCATCGCACCCGGATCTTCCGAGAACGTTGTTACTTTATCCATGTCACCTTGTTCTAAACGAACACAGTGGCCTTGTTTGAGATCAATTGCAGGTATTAACAACATGATGAATATTTAGTAAAAAATTAAGGTTGCCAACGAGTAAAGTTTTGATACAAACGCAAACCTAAGTGTGCGCTTTTTTCTGGGTGAAACTGTGTTGCAAAGATATTGTCTTTTGCAACAGCACATGTAAACAGAGTTCCGTAATCTGTAGCACCTACAGTATGAGCTGAATTTGCTGGTACTGCATAGTAACTGTGCACAAAGTAAAAAGAGCTGTTATCTGGTATGCCATCCCAAAGTGGATGCTGTTTCGTTTGCTGCACTTGATTCCAACCCATGTGCGGCACTTTGAAGTGAGAGCCATCTGCTTGGTTTTTACCAGCCAAGTCAAAACGAATCACCTTGCCTGGCAATAAGCCCAAACCTGGCGTTACATCTGTACCCTTAGGTGCGTCAAATCTGACTTCAGTGCTGCTCTCAAATAACATCTGCTCGCCCACACAAACACCCAACATCGGTTTTGTGCGGCTGGCTTCAAGAACAACGTCCAATAAACCAGATTCTTGTAAATGCGACATACAGTCAGGCATCGCTCCTTGACCAGGCAAAACCACCTTATCAGCCGCTTTAATTTCTGCGGCACTTGATGAGATTTTGACCTTTGCTTCTGGCGCAGCATGCATCAATGCCTGCGCAACAGAGCGCAAATTACCCATTCCGTAATCAACAATGGCAATGCTTGGTGAATTTTTAGACAAGGTCTGAACCTAATGCTTAAAAGGTAGTTAAAGGCTTACAAGCTACCTTTTGTAGAAGGAATCACACCACTGGCACGAGGATCTAATTCCAAAGCCATGCGTAAAGCACGACCAAAGGCTTTAAATACCGTCTCAATTTGGTGGTGAGCATTGATGCCACGAATATTGTCGATGTGCAAAGTCACACCTGCGTGATTAACAAATCCGCGGAAAAATTCAATGGTGAGATCCACATCAAAATCACCCACGCGAGCACGTGTGAATGGCACGTGGAACTCCAACCCTGGGCGACCTGAGAAATCAATCACAACACGTGACAAGGTTTCATCCAACGGCACATAAGAATGACCATAACGAGTGATGCCCTTTTTGTCTCCAACTGCCTTAGCAATGGCCTGACCCAAAGTGATACCAACATCTTCTACAGTGTGGTGATCATCAATATGCGTATCGCCTTTTGCAGTCACAGCAAGGTCGATCATGCCATGACGAGCAATCTGATCGAGCATGTGATCTAGGAAAGGAACCCCAGAATTAAGTTGAGCTTTACCCGTGCCATCTAGATTGAGGGCAATCTGAATTTGGGTTTCCGAAGTGTTTCTTGTGACATCTACAGTGCGCATGCCGTCATAATATCACCGTCCTCATGAATTTCCACCCTGTGGTACTGTTCTGAAGATGCTGATTCTTAAAGAATTTAGCTAAAAATCGTTAAAACTACTGGATAAATAAGGTAAGCCATCAAGATGAGCCGTTTTTGGAGCAAAACTGTTAAAGGATTAACGCCTTATGTGCCCGGCGAACAGCCCAAATTAAGCCAACTGATCAAGCTCAACACCAACGAGAGCCCTTATGGCCCATCTCCCAAGGCTTTAGCGGCAATTGCCAGCGCCAATACAGATGCTTTGCGCCTTTATCCAGACCCCAACTCTGATGCCCTTAAACAAGCTATAGCCAAGGTTCATGGACTTAATCCTCAACAAATTTTTGTGGGTAATGGCTCAGACGAAGTATTAGCTCATGCATTTTTAGGCTTACTAAAACACGATGCCCCTATTTTGTTTCCGGACATCACCTATAGCTTTTATCCGGTCTACTGCAATCTTTATGACATCGCATTTGAAAATATTCCTCTGAATGAGGACTTTTCAATCTCCATAGACGCTTACTTAAATAAAAATGGTGGCAACAATGGCGGAATCATTTTCCCCAACCCCAATGCACCAACTGGTAAAGCTCTTAACTTAAAGAATATCAAAGACCTTCTAGATAGCAATAAAGACAGTGTTGTTGTAATTGATGAGGCATATGTTGATTTTGGAACAGAATCTGCAGTGTCACTTGTTAACCAATATGACAATTTATTGGTAACGCACACACTATCTAAATCGTATGCTCTTGCTGGTCTACGCGTAGGCTATGCCGTCGGTCACCCAGAGCTGATTGAAGGTTTAGAGCGCGTCAAAAATAGCTTTAACTCTTATCCAATCGACAAACTAGCGATGGCTGGTGCCATCGCCGCTATTGAAGATCAAGACTACCTAAAAAAGATTAGTCAGGCAGTGATCAATACAAGATCTGAATTAGTGAAGTCTTTAGATCAATTGGGTTTTGAAACAATCCCATCTAGCGCTAATTTTATTTTTACCAAGCACCCTCAACATGATGCTTCCAAGATTGCCGCATCTCTTAGAGAAAAGCACATCATTGTGCGTCACTTTAAGATGCCACGCATTGACCAACACTTACGCATCACGATTGGTACGGATGAGCAGTGTGCCAAACTGATTGAGGCACTTAAAGAAATTATTTAATTAAATTGCTCTTGTGAAGTAGGCTAAAGCACTAATACCAACAGACATACAAGCTACGATCAAGCCACCCAAACGATTAAATAATTTACTCGTTAACAAATCAGCCATGCAGTCCATTTTTTCCTCCAAGTGGCCAACTTTGTTATCCAGGTAATTAAACTTATCGTTGAGATGATTAAACTTTTCATCTAAATAGTGAAACTTCTCATCTATCTTCTGGTTTAACTGATCTCGCACTTCATACAATTCATTTTTAGTTGCCAAGTCTTGGGCAGTATGCAAGCCATACCCAATTCCTTCAGATAAGGTCTCGGATTGCTCTTTCGTAAATCCAACTGCTTGCAATGTTTTCGCATATTGCAAAGTACTAAAAATGACTGCACCCATTTGACGCCTCCTAAAAAATAATTTTATATTTTTTATAAGTAAAAAATCAAATCGCCAAAAGTAAAGGCACACAAATTGTGTGCCTTTACTTTATGCATAGTTTTTTGTTGATTTCTATTTCTTGAGTCTAAGCTCTGCTGCTCTTGCATGAGCTTGCAAGCCTTCGCCATGGGCTAAAGTGCTGGCAATTTTTCCAAGATGTTGCGCACCCTGATCACTCACTTCAATCATGCTGGATCGCTTGATAAAGTCATAAACACCAAGTGGTGATGAGAACCGAGATGTTCTCATGGTTGGCAATACGTGATTAGGGCCTGCACAATAATCACCCAAGGACTCACTGGTATATGGGCCCATAAAGATGGCGCCCGCATGGCGAATAAGCTCAGCCCACTTGCGTGGATTTTCTGCTGAAATTTCTAGATGCTCAGCAGCAATGGAGTTGGCAATCTCACAAGCTTCTTCCATGTTTTTTACCAAGATCATGGCGCCACGATCTTGTAATGATTTTTTAATCACTGCCTGTCTTGGCATTTCTGGCAAAAATTGGTTGATGCTTTTTTGCACCTGATCAATAAATGCTTGATCTGGGCAAAGAAGAATTGATTGCGCTAATTCATCGTGCTCAGCTTGTGAGAACAAATCCATCGCCACCCAATCAGGATTGGTTTTGCCATCACATAAAACCAAGATTTCTGATGGGCCAGCAATCATGTCGATACCCACCGTACCAAATACTCTTCTCTTCGCAGCAGCCACATACGCATTACCAGGGCCTACGATCTTATCAACCGCAGGAATAGTTGCTGTGCCATACGCCAAAGCGCCAATCGCTTGCGCACCACCAATCGTAAATGCTCGATCAACTCCTGCCACCGCAGCAGCAGCCAATACCAATTGATTACGCACGCCATCAGGTGTTGGTACAACCATGATGACCTCACCAACACCTGCCACCTTCGCAGGTATGGCGTTCATTAATACGGATGATGGATAAGCTGCTTTGCCGCCTGGCACATATAAACCAGCGCGATCCAATGGCGTTACTTTTTGGCCAAGTCTTGTGCCATCTTCATCCGCATAGTCCCAGCTATGGCAACCAGACTCAATTTTTTGACGCTCGTGATAACTCCTCACTCGCTCTGCTGCAGCCTCTAATGCCACTCTTTGCTCTACTGGTAAAGCATTGAGTGCTGCCATTAAATCTGCTTTTGAAATCTCTAAAGCTTTTACTGAACTTGCTTGATCTTTAGATAGTCGATCAAATTGTTGGGTGTAATCAAGAACAGCTGCATCACCACGAGCTTGCACGTCCGCCAAAATTTTTGCCGCCGCCGCCTCTATTGCGGCATCATCCGCCGCAGAAAAAGCTAACAGCTTTTTAAGTGCTGGCGCAAAGTCAGCATCATGACTATTGAGTTGACGAACTAAGTTGGCTGCCATGTCTTGTTTTAAACCTTTGAGAATGCATCCAACAAAGGTTGCAATTGCTCACGACGGCGTTTGTACGCAGCCTGATTAACCACTAAACGTGAGCTGATTTGAGAAATCACTTCAACTTCTTTGAGTTGATTCGCTTTAAGCGTATTACCTGTGGAAACCAAATCCACTATCGCATCTGCCAAACCAACTAATGGGCCCAACTCCATCGAACCATATAGCTTGATTAAATCAACGTGCACACCTTTATTAGCAAAGTGCTCTCTGGCTTGTTCTACGTATTTTGTTACCACGCGTAAACGTGCGCCTTGGCGCACAGCACTGGCGTAATCAAAACCATCTCTGACTGCCACAGACAAACGACATTTAGCAATGCCCAAGTCAATTGGGGCATACAAGCCATCCATGCCATGCTCAGCTAAAACGTCATAACCAGCCACGCCGATATCAGCGGCACCATACTGAACATAAGTTGGCACATCAGAGGCTCTAACAATGATGACTCTTAAGTTAGGGCTTGATGTTGGCAAGATTAATTTACGAGAAGACTCAGGATCTTCAGAAACAGTAATACCAGCCTTTGCCAACATCGGCAAAGTTTCATCAAAAATACGGCCCTTTGATAGGGCTAAGGTAATCATATTAGACATGGCTCTATTATTTCATGCGAACGATGTTAGCGCCTACTGCGGCTAATTTTCTCTCCATACGGTCGTAACCACGGTCCAAGTGATAAATACGATCCACAATGGTCTCGCCCTGGGCAGCCAAGCCAGCAATCACCAGACTCGCGGAAGCTCTTAAGTCTGTGGCCATCACAATAGCGCCAGATAAACCATCCACACCCTCTGTAATGGCCGTATTGCCCTCAATCACAATTTGCGCACCCAAGCGATTTAACTCTTGGACATGCATAAAGCGATTTTCAAAGATGGTTTCTGTCACACGAGAAGTTCCCATTGCCACGGCATTCATAGCCATGAACTGAGCCTGCATATCAGTCGGGAATGCTGGGTACTCAGAAGTTCTAAAACTTACTGCCTTAGGCCTTTGGCTCATCTTGACATGGATCCAATCCTTGCCAAGCTCAATTTGAAGACCAGCTTCTCGCAGCTTATCAATCACAGCTTCTAAAGTGTCAGGGCGGGCATTTTTAATCATCAAATCAGCACCAATCTCACCCATAGCACCTGCTGCGCACATAAATGTGCCAGTCTCAATGCGGTCAGCAATAATGCTGTGCTCAGCTCCATGAAGCTTCTTAACACCTTGAATAACCAATCTGTCTGTACCAACACCCGAGATTTTGGCGCCCATCTTAATGAGCAGTTCTGCTAAATCCGTTACTTCTGGTTCACGGGCGGCGTTTTCTAAAATAGTCTCACCCTCCGCCAATACAGCTGCCATCATCAAGTTCTCAGTACCAGTCACCGTGATCATGTCAGTCAAGATCTTGGCACCCACCAAAGCATTTGGATTCTTGCCAAACTTAGCTTCAATATAACCATGCTCAATATGAATATCCGCACCCATGGCTTTCAAACCTTTGATGTGCTGATCAACGGGTCTAGCCCCAATGGCACAGCCACCTGGCAAAGAGACCTTCGCATGACCAAAGCGCGCCAATAGAGGGCCCAACACCAAAATCGAAGCACGCATGGTTTTAACCAAATCATACGAAGCTTCTGGGGTGTGAATATCTGACCCATCCAAAATAACTACTGAACGATCCTCAGGATTAGGGAAGGTCACCTTCAAACCCATTTGCGCCAAGATTTTTAGAATTGTTCTAACGTCTTGCAAATCTGGCAAATTGCGCAAAGTGACTGGCTCAGCACTCAAAAGACCTGCGCACAGAATAGGCAAAGCTGCATTCTTTGCGCCAGTGATAGTGATTTCACCTTTTAAGGGTTGACCACCTTGTATTGATAACTTATCCAATTCTGTTTTAACCTTTTTTATTGCTTATCAGCTGCATGCTCTGCAGGTGTTAATGCTTTAAATGACAACGCATGGATTTCTGATTTCATACGATCACCCAATGCTGCATAAACTTTTTGATGACGTTGCACCAACCTTAAACCATCAAATTCTTCACTCACGATGGTTGCAAAAAAATGCTGTCCATCACCCTCAACCTCTAGATGAGAACAGTTAATTCCTTTAGCAATATAGTCTTTGACTTGTTCAGGTGTTGGTAACATTTTATCTATCTCTTCTTACTACTGATTAGTTCACTGAATTATCTACTTAATGACGTAACTTATAACCAGTGGCCAACAATCTAATGGCAACTAAAGCCACCACCAGAAAGAATGTCCCAACCACCATCAAGCTAAACCAAGGTGAAATATCTGAAACCCCAAAAAAACCATATCTAAAACCGTCAATCATGTAAAAGAATGGGTTGAAATGCGAAATACTTTGCCAAATAGCTGGCAAAGTATGAATTGAGTAAAAAACACCTGACAACATAGTTGCTGGCATGATGAAAAAGTTCTGAAAAGCAGCTAGCTGATCAAATTTTTCTGCCCAAATACCAGCAATTAGCCCTAGCGCACCAAGTACTCCAGCACTCAATAAGGCGAACACCAAAATCCACAATGGCATCTGGAAAGAAATATCCGTAAACCAACAGGTCGCCAAAAATACACCTAAACCGACGACCAAGCCTCTGACCATGGCAGCTAAAACATACGCCATGAAAAATTCTAAATGTGACAAAGGTGCCAACAGCACAAAAATAAGATTACCTGTGATTTTGGATTGGATTATTGACGAAGACGTATTTGCAAAAGAATTTTGCAAAAGACTCATCATGACTAAACCAGGAATTAAAAACGAGGTGTAACTGATTGCGCCATAAACTTTGACATGATCTTCAAGCACATGTCCAAAGATCATCAAATATAAAATCGCAGTGAGAACCGGAGCGGCCACCGTTTGAAAGCTAACCCGCCAAAAGCGCTTCACTTCTTTATAAAAAAGAGCTTTAAAACCGCTGGCATATGCAAATGGGGATGAACGTAACTGAGTCATTAACGTCCCTCACTCATGATTTGC
Source organism: Polynucleobacter sp. (assembly GCA_030157655.1). GTDB lineage: Bacteria > Pseudomonadota > Gammaproteobacteria > Burkholderiales > Burkholderiaceae > Polynucleobacter. The sequence continues at coordinate 14,855 of JAOAUK010000045.1, forward strand.
ATAAAGACGTCTTCTAAGTCACCGTCTTTAGTTTGAGAATTATTAACTCTTGCCAATAAATTGGCTGTTGTATCCAAAGCGACAATTTGGCCTTTTTTAAGCATGGCAATACGTCCGCACAACTCTTGCGCCTCTTCCAAATAATGGGTCGTCAAGACAATCGTATGGCCTTCTTGATTTAAACGACTAATGAACTTCCATAGGGATTGGCGCAACTCCACATCCACACCAGCTGTTGGTTCATCCAACACAATCACCGGCGGTCGGTGTACTAAGGCCTGAGCCACCAATACGCGACGCTTCATGCCACCAGATAACGCACGCATATTTTTATTGGCTTTATCAGCAAGGCCCAAATGATGAAGGATCTCATCAATCCACTCACCATTATTTTTTATTCCAAAATATCCAGACTGAAATTGAAGTGTTTCTCTAACTGTAAAGAATGGATCAAATACCAGTTCTTGAGGAACAATGCCCAGCAAACGTCTTGCTGCCCGAAAGTCAGATTGCACATCGTGCCCCATCACCTCAACAGATCCGGCAGTTGGGCGGCACAATCCAGCCAAAATTGATATGAGAGTGGTTTTTCCAGCGCCATTAGGGCCTAACAAACCAAAGAACTCACCCTCCTCAATCTCCAAACTAACATCGTTTAGAGCAACTAAAGAACCGTAATTTTTGGTGAGGTGTTTAAAGGAGATCGCACTCATACAAGCACGACATCTGCAACGCCATAAACTTGAGCAAGGCTAGCTAGTTTTTCTGGTATTGATCGTAATTCAATATGGATATTTTTAATCTGCGCATGTCTACGCAATGACAAAAGCGCACTCAATGCACTGGAATCAAATACTGTCAGAGCTTGGCAATCAATCGTTAAATTATTTTCAGCTTGCATAGCATCTATCACAGCAATGCCTTCTGCAAGGACTGCCTCCATATTGTTGTGAGAGATTTCTACCGGAAGTTGAAATTGACTAGTCATGAGTGAAATTTATTTTGCATTAGATAACGCATTATTGCGTTGTTGCAAAAACTGAATCAAACCATCAATGCCGCCCTTACTCACCTGATCATTAAATTGATTACGGTAAGACTCAACCAACCAGGCGCCTAAAATATTGATGTCATAGACTTTCCAACCATTGGCTGTTTTCTCTAGACGGTAATCCAATTGAATCGGCTCACCTTTACCAATAACCATTGTTTTCACCACAACATCCGTGTCGTCTGCTGCCGCTCTAAATGGCTTGTATTGAACTTTTTGATCCTTTACTTGAGCCAGCGCACCACCATAAATGCGAACTAACAGAGTTTTAAACTCTTGAGTGATCTGAGCTTGTTGCTGTGATGATGCTTTAGACCAATTTCTGCCCATTGATAATTGTGTAGTTTTTTGAAAATCACTGTGCGGCAAAATTTTCTGATCAACCAAAGCGTTAATTTTTCTCAAATCACCACTTTGAATTGCTTTGTCATTTTTGATGGCGTTCATAACATCTTCGACTACGAACTTAACCAAACCGTCAGGCGTGCTGGTGTTTTGAGCCATACCAGAGCTTGACCAAATTAAAAGGCCTAAAAATGCAAAAAATACTTTAACCATGGAAGTGCGCATAAATTAACGAATTAAATAATGTGAATGTGTAAATTGTATTGCTAATTGGGGGAACAATCCCAATTAGACTGAGACTAAGTATTAGTCACTTATTAGAGGCGGATTGCCGTCATACACTTGATTTCGACGTCTTTGTAGGTACGAGTCTCTCAAAAATGAGTATTTATCAAATGCTGCGTCTTCCAATAATTGACTAGCCTCCAATAAGTTTGCTCGATAATTGACCACCCTTAGCACTGTTGTGCCAATTTTTTGGTCATCATTTAAGTGATTGCTGTTCAAAATAAAATTAGTTTTCACATCAACCACAAAACCAGCTGTATCTCTTACGGAGCTCGGCCCAAAGAATGGAAGAACAACATATGGGCCATCTGACAGGCCCCAGACGCCTAATGTTTGACCAAAATCTTCTTGATTCTTCTCAAGGCCAGCATCCGTTGCAACATCAAAGAATCCCAAGATACCAATTGTGGAGTTCACTAAAAAGCGCCCTATGTCGTTGGCTGCATTTTCAGGCTTACCCTGCAGTAGATTATTGGCCGCAACAAATACATCACCAATATTGCTAAAGAAATTAGTGACCCCAGTTCTGACAAACTCGGGCAACACAAATTTGTATGCTTCTGCTGCTGGCTTGACAACATACTCATCGGCATTTTCATTAAAAGTAAAAACGGCGCGATTAATTGACTCAAAGGGATCAACTTTTGCAACACGCTCAGATTGTTGAGTTGTTGCACAACCCGCAACTAAAGCAATACTCATTAGCATGAGTATTTTGATTAGCCTTTTGTTGAGTTGTCCAAAAATCATATGACTAATATGCCTTTAATTACTTTTTATCTGATGGCGCACCATCAGATGCCTTGCTATACAAGAATTGACTGATTAAGTTTTCTAAAACAATTGCTGACTGCGTTTGGGTTAACTTGCTACCCTGGGCAATCATGTTCTCATCACCACCAGCCTCTAAGCCAATATATTGCTCGCCCAAGAGGCCAGAGGTCAAGATTTTTGCTGAGCTATCTTTTGGAAACTTATAGCGGGTCTCCAAGTTCATCACAACAGTTGCCTGATAACTTTGATCATCAAAGCGAATTTCAGCAACACGACCAACAACTACTCCGGCACTTTTAACAGGCGCGCGAGGCTTTAAGCCACCAATATTGTCAAAACGAGCGGTTACTTGATAAGTTGGCTCAAAAGTAAATGCGCTCATGTTGCCTGCTTTCAGAGCTAAAAATAGCAATGCCAGCAAGCCCATGGCTACAAATAAACCGACCCAGATATCTAAAGATTGTTTTTTCATGTTTATTTACAAATTTTATAAGACTTTATCAGCTTGAGAACATCACTGCGGTTAATAAGAAATCTAAGGCTAAGACTGCTAAAGAGGCAATCACAACTGTTCTGGTGGTTGCTCTCGCTACACCCTCTGGAGTTGGCTTTGCTTCAAAGCCTTGGTAAAGAGCAATAAATGTGACAGCAACACCGAACACCATACTCTTAACAACACCGTTGCCGATATCTTTGACTACATCAACACCAGCTTGCATTTGCGACCAAAATGCCCCGTCATCCACACCAATTAAGGGCACACCCACCAAATAACCGCCCATGACGCCCACAGCTGTGAAAATCGCTGCCAGTATCGGCATAGCAATAATGCCCGCCCATAACCGTGGTGCGATTACTCTGGTTAGCGGATCAACTGCCATCATTTCCATCGCACTTAGCTGCTCACCAGCTTTCATTAAGCCAATTTCGGCTGTTAATGATGTGCCTGCACGACCAGCGAACAATAAAGCGGTTACAACAGGGCCTAACTCTCTTGTAAGAGACAGCGCCACCAATAAACCCAAGGCTTGCTCTGAACCATAACGATTTAATGTGTAGTAGCCCTGCAAACCCAATACAAAACCAACAAACAAACCAGATACTGCAATGATCACAAATGAGTAGTTACCCACAAAGTGGACCTGATCAGTTACCAAACGTGGTCGCTTAAACAAGAAAGCAGAACGACGCATGATGGCTAAAAACATGCGAGTTGCATATCCCAAGCCGACGAGGTTCTCGCGAACAAATGCCCCTAAACCCGCCAATGTATTTAAAACAATACTCATACGCTAGCTCCAAAATCTTCGAGTAATGTTTTGCCTGGATAGTGAAACGGCACCGGACCATCTGGGTTCGCTGAGACAAATTGCTGCACAAACGGATCTGCAGAAGCTCTTAAATCGTCAGGCGTGCCTTCTGCTGCAATTCGACCATTGGCAATAAAGTAAACGTAATCAGCAATTTCAAAAGTTTCAGGAATGTCATGGGTTACCAAAATACTTGTGGCACCCAAAGCCTGATTCATGTCACGAATCAAACGCGCAGTAATTCCTAAAGAAATGGGATCTAGACCAGCAAATGGCTCGTCGTACATAATTAGCGGTGGATCTAGAGCAATCGCGCGAGCAAGCGCCACGCGCCTTGCCATACCGCCTGAAATCTGGGAAGGCATCAAATCTCTAGCCCCACGCAGACCAACGGCATTTAATTTCATCAAAACCAAGTCGCGCAGGGTTTCCTCGCTGACCTTGGTATGTTCTCTTAACGGGAAAGCCACATTTTCAAAAACACTCATGTCGGTGAACAATGCACCAAACTGAAATAGCATCCCCATACGACGTCTTACCGTCATCAACTGCTGGGTATTCATTTGGCCAACATCTTGCCCTTCAAACAACACTTGACCTTGCTGAGCATTTACTTGGCCGCCAATAAGACGTAGCACTGTGGTTTTGCCACAGCCAGACCCACCCATCACGGCAACTACTTTGCCGCGAGGGAATTCCATATTTAAACCAGAAAGAATAGTTCTCTCACCGGGAGCGTATGAAAAATCAACTCCCTTTAACGAGACGATGGAATCTGCTTGATTCATATATTTTGTTGGTTCTGCCACTACGATATCCTTAGACTCATAGTGGCAGTGTATCAATACCGTGCCGGTATTAGGTAATTAACGTGGCAAGACGCTGCTACCCATCAAGAACTCATCAACTGCACGAGCACATTGACGACCTTCACGAATCGCCCAAACCACTAATGATTGACCGCGACGCATATCGCCTGCTGCAAAGATTTTTGGCACATTGGTGTAATAAGCCTTTTCACCCTCAGTAGAAGCTTTTGCATTACCTCGAGCATCTTTTTCAACGCCGAAAGCATCTAAAACTTGTTGTGTAGGTGACACAAAGCCCATTGCCAAAAATACCAAGTCAGCTTTCATTTCGAATTCGCTGCCGGCGATTTCTTGCATCTTGCCGTCTTTCCACTCAAGACGAACACCAATCAATTTTTCAACCTTGCCGTTCTTACCTTCAAAACGCTTGGTAGCAACTGACCAATCACGATCACAACCTTCATCATGAGAAGAAGATGTGCGCAACTTAGTTGGCCAGTAAGGCCATACCATTGGTTTGTTTTCTTGCTCTGGAGGTTGTGGCAACAATTCAAATTGAGCCACTGAAGCAGCACCGTGACGGTTAGATGTACCAACACAGTCTGAGCCTGTATCGCCACCACCAATCACCACCACATGCTTACCATCTGCACGAATTTCATTCTTGTTATCTCCTGCAACCTCTTTGTTTTGAGGAATCAAGAATTCCAAAGCAAAGTGAATGCCGGATAGTTCACGACCAGGAACAGGCAAATCACGCGGTTGCTCAGCACCGCCAGTAATCACAACAGCATCAAAGTCTTTTTGTAATTGCTCTGGCGAAACTGTTTTCTTAGAGTAATTTTTAACTTCTTTACCTAAAGCTTCTTTACCAACAAAGGTGCCAGTTTCAAACTTAACGCCTTCAGCTTTCATTTGTTCAACACGGCGGTCGATCAAACCTTTTTCCATCTTAAAGTCAGGAATACCGTAACGTAGCAAACCACCTACACGATCGTTTTTCTCATAAAGAGTAACGTCGTGGCCTGCACGTGCCAATTGCTGAGCTGCAGCCATACCAGCTGGGCCTGAACCAACAACAGCCACTTTCTTACCTGTCTTCTGTTTAGCCACTTGTGGCTTAACCCAATCATTAGCCCATGCTTTATCGATGATGGCATGTTCAATTGATTTAATACCTACAGGCTCTTCATGAATACCTAATGTACATGCAGCTTCACAAGGTGCTGGGCAAATACGGCCAGTGAACTCTGGGAAGTTATTGGTTGAATGCAATACATCAATCGCATTTTTCCAATCCTGCTGATACACCAAATCATTAAAGTCAGGAATGATGTTGTTAACAGGGCAACCGTTATTACAGAACGGAATGCCGCAATCCATACAACGGGCACCCTGAACTTTTGCCTCATCATCAGTCAAAGTCATTACAAATTCTTTGTAATGCTTTACGCGTTTTTTAGGCTCTTCATAATGTTCGCTTAAGCGATCAAATTCCATGAATCCAGTAACTTTACCCATCTTTATTCCTTTATCTCTTAACAGGTCACTTAAACAGAAGCCGCTTGTTTGCTACCTTGAGATTTCTCCCAAAGCTCACCTAATGCGCGCTTATATTCAGTTGGGAATACTTTGACAAAACGTGCGCGTGACTTTTCCCAGTCAGCCAAAATTGCTTTTGCACGCTCTGAACCTGTGTGTTTGAAATGACGCTCAATTAAGTTTTTCAAGATTGCTTCGTCAGTTAGACGCTCGCCGCCTTCTTTAACGTTAACTGGTGCATGCCACTCAGACTTAGGCATTTTTGCTTCTTGCTCTGCCGAAGTTAATACAGGCTCTAAAGTTGCCATAGTTGTGTTGCAACGTTTAGCAAATAAGCCATCTTCGTCATAAACATAAGCAATACCGCCACTCATACCAGCTGCAAAGTTACGGCCAGTCAAACCAAGCGCAACCACTGTACCGCCGGTCATGTATTCACAACCGTGGTCACCAGTACCTTCAACAACTGCGATAGCGCCAGAATTACGAACTGCAAAACGCTCGCCAGCCACACCATTAAAGAATGCTTCACCAGCAATCGCACCGTACAAAACAGTATTACCAACAATGATGTTTTGTGATGTGTCGCCACGGAATTCATGTGGTGCACGAACAATCACGCGGCCACCTGATAAACCTTTACCAACGTAGTCGTTGCCGTCACCCACCAAGTCCATCGTCACACCATGAGCCAAGAAAGCCGCAAAACTCTGACCAGCCGTACCATTCAATTGAATGTGGATAGTGTCATCAGGCAAACCTTCGTGACCATATCGTTTAGCCACTTCACCAGACAACATCGCACCAGCAGTTCGGTTGACGTTTTTGATTGGTTGAATAAATGAAACACGCTCACCTTTTTCAATAGCGGCTTTTGATTTTTCAATCAAAGTATGGTCAAGCGCAGTTGTTAAACCATGATCTTGTGTTTCAACTTGGAAACGTGGCACACCTGCTTCAACAGCTGGCGCTTGGAAAATCTTTGTGAAATCTAATCCACGTGCTTTCCAGTGCTCAATGCTCTTCTTAGTATCCAAGAACTCTGTGTGCCCAATTAATTCATCAAATGTACGAATGCCTAACTGAGCCATGATCTCGCGCGCCTCTTCAGCAATAAAGAAGAAGAAGTTCACAACATGCTCTGGCTTACCTGAGAATTTCTTACGCAGCTCTGGGTCTTGTGTTGCTACGCCCACTGGGCAAGTATTGAGGTGGCACTTACGCATCATGATGCAACCCTCAACCACCAATGGTGCAGTCGCAAAACCAAACTCGTCAGCACCTAATAAAGCGCCAATCACAACGTCACGACCAGTTTTCATTTGACCGTCTGCTTGAACACGAATACGGCTACGCAAACCATTTAATACTAATGTTTGCTGCGTTTCTGCAAGACCTAGCTCCCATGGGCTACCAGCATGCTTGATTGAAGATAAAGGTGATGCACCTGTACCGCCGTCATGACCAGCAATCACTACGTGATCAGCTTTAGCTTTAGCAACACCAGCAGCCACGGTACCAACACCAACTTCAGAAACCAACTTCACAGAGATATCAGCTTTACTGTTCACGTTCTTCAAGTCGTGAATCAATTGGGCCAAATCTTCAATAGAGTAAATGTCGTGATGCGGAGGAGGAGAAATCAAACCTACGCCTGGCACTGAGTAACGTAACTTACCGATGTAATCTGAAACCTTGCTGCCTGGCAACTGACCACCTTCACCTGGCTTCGCACCCTGAGCCATCTTGATCTGAATTTGATCAGCAGATGTGAGGTACTCAGCTGTCACACCGAAACGTCCAGATGCAACTTGCTTGATCTTAGAACGTAGAGAGTCGCCTTCGCTTAATGGAATATTGGCTTCAATAACGTCTTCACCAAGAATGCTTGCTAGAGTCTCACCCTTCTTAACAGGGATACCCTTTAACTCATTGCGATAACGCTTGTTATCTTCACCACCTTCACCAGTATTAGATTTACCACCAATACGGTTCATGGCAATTGCTAGGGTTGCATGTGCTTCCGTTGAAATAGAACCCAATGACATGGCGCCCGTTGCAAAACGCTTAACAATTTCTTTTGCCGGCTCAACTTCATCCAATGGAATTGCTTTGCTTGGATCAAGCTTGAACTCAAACAAACCGCGCAAAGTCATGTGACGCTTACTTTGGTCGTTGATGATGTTTGCGTACTCTTTATAAGTTTGGTAACCGCCTTTTTCTGGGCCCTGACGTGTTGAGTGCTGCAACTTCGCAATCGAGTCTGGTGTCCACATATGGTCTTCACCACGAATACGGAAGGCGTACTCACCACCAGCATCCAGCATGTTAGTTAATGTTGGATCATTACCAAACGCCAAGCTGTGCATCTTCAGAGCTTCTTCAGCCACTTCAAAAATACCAATGCCACCAACGTTAGAAGCTGTGCCTTTGAAGTACTTATTAATTAACTCTGTTGACAAACCAATGGCTTCAAAAATTTGTGCGCCCGTGTAAGACATGTATGTAGAGATACCCATCTTAGACATGACTTTTTGCAAACCTTTACCAACAGCTTTTGTAAAGTTTTTCACTACTTTCTCAGCTGATAGGTCACCTTTAAGACCTTTGGCCATATCTACCAATGTTTCCATCGCCAAATACGGATGAACAGCTTCGGCACCGTAACCTGCCAATAACGCGAAGTGATGAGTTTCACGCGCACTGCCAGTTTCAACAACTAAACCAGTGCTTGTGCGTAAACCTTTTTCAACCAAATGTTGGTGAATTGCTGATGTTGCCAATAAGGCTGGAATTGCAACGTGATCAGCGGCAACTTGACGGTCGCTGATGATCAAAATGTTGTAACCAGAATTCACAGCATCAACTGCTTCAGCACACAAAGATGCCAAGCGAGCCTCAACACCGTCTTTACCCCATGCTGATGGGTAGCAAATATCTAATTCATATGAGCGGAACTTGCCACCTGTGTAGTGCTCAATATGACGAATCTTTGCAATGTCATCAAAATCCAAAATTGGCTGTGACACTTCTAAACGCATCGGTGGATTGATGTTGTTTGTGTCTAATAAATTTGGCTTAGGTCCTACAAACGACACTAATGACATCACCATGTTTTCACGGATAGGGTCAATCGGTGGGTTCGTTACTTGTGCAAACAACTGCTTGAAGTAGTTGTAAAGAGTTTTATTTTTGTTAGATAAAACAGCCAATGGGCTATCGTTACCCATAGAGCCGATTGCCTCTTCGCCTGATGAAGCCATTGGTGCCATCAAGAATTTCAAATCTTCTTGCGTGTAACCGAATGCCTGTTGACGATCTAGTAGGCTAGCAGCCGGACGAATATTTTGAGCATCTGTCTTGCTATCTTCAGGGGCCACATCAATTTCATCTAGCTTGATACGAACTGCATCAATCCAGCTCTTGTATGGTTTAGCTTTAGCCAAAGCATCTTTTAATTCAACGTCATCAATGATGCGACCTTGCTCCATGTCGATCAAGAACATCTTGCCTGGCTGTAAGCGCCATTTTTTAACAATCTTGTTTTCTGGGAAAGTTAAAACACCAGCCTCAGAAGCCATGATCACTAGATCATCATCTGTCACGTAGTAACGAGCTGGGCGCAATCCATTACGGTCTAGTGTGGCGCCAATTTGACGACCATCTGTAAAGGCAATCGCTGCAGGACCATCCCATGGCTCCATCATCGCAGCATGGTATTCATAGAATGCACGGCGATTGTCATCCATCAATGTATGTTGTTCCCATGCTTCAGGAATCATCATCATCATGGCATGAGCCATCGGGTAACCAGCCATGACCAATAACTCTAAGCAGTTATCAAAACTTGCCGTGTCTGATTGGCCTGGGTAAATCAATGGCCATAGTTTTTGTAAGTCATCGCCTAACACTGGTGAGCTAATAGCGCCCGTTCTGGCATTGATCCAGTTAACGTTACCTTTTACCGTATTGATCTCACCGTTGTGAGCAATCATGCGGTAAGGGTGAGCCAACTCCCATGCTGGGAATGTATTTGTAGAGAAACGTTGATGTACTAACGCTAATGCAGATACAACTCTTGAATCTTTTAGGTCATCGTAATAAGCGCCTACCTGGTTAGCTAATAGCAAACCTTTGTAAACCACCGTACGAGCTGACATTGAAGTCACAAAGTATTCTTTACCGTGCTGCAACTGCAATGCCTGAATTGCGTGACTACCTGTTTTACGAATCACGTATAACTTACGCTCTAATGCGTCTGTTGTCATGATGTCGCGTCCGCGACCAATAAAAATTTGGCGAATAACTGGCTCTGTCTTGCGTACTGTTGGTGACATTGGCATGTTCGCATCCACTGGAACATCACGCCATCCCAACACTACTTGACCTTCAATACGTACAGTTCTTTCTAATTCTTGTTCACAAGCCAATCGTGATGCGCTTTCTTTTGGCATAAACACCATACCAACGCCATATTCACCTGCTGGTGGTAATGTCACACCTTGCTTAGCCATTTCTTCACGGTAAAACTGGTCAGGGATCTGAATCAAGATACCTGCACCGTCACCCATTAGAGGATCGGCACCTACCGCTCCACGGTGATCGATGTTCTCAAGAATCTTTAAACCTTGAGTCACGATGTCGTGGCTCTTTTTTCCTTTGATATGGGCAACGAAACCCACGCCACAGGCGTCATGTTCATTTACTGGGTCATATAGACCTTGCGCTGCTGGGCGCATTGAAGGTGAAGTAGTCACGGTATTCCCTTGATAAGTAATCAATGGCCTCTTAATAAGAGGCATATCCCCGTAAAAATTGGGGTTTTGAAGAACTATAGGGGATTACCCGTGCACGCGCAATAGAAAATAATTGGTGTCTGTCACTAATTTATATTGTCTTGCTAAAAGAACTGCTGAAATTAGGGACATAGTCATTCAGGATGATGATTTATTTGCACCAAATTGTGGCAAATGGCTACTTGTTAGTTACTTTTTTAGGTCTGCCAGCTCGCCTTGGAGCCAATGGCCTACTGATCTTTTGACTCAATTGTTTCAGAAGTTGATCTGAAGCTAATGGCCAGCCAAAATTTAAGTGACTACTTACTTTTTCTAGGTCTACTCTATTTAATGAATCCAATACTGATTTTTGCCAAGTTAGTTGTCGCTCAAATGGCGTATTAGCCAAAGCCCAGTAGCTTGGATGATCAGAAATCCATGGGATTGTTTCCGCCCCCACATGATGTCGATAACTAGACCAATGCCAATCTTCTGGCTTTTGAACCAAGCCCGCCCTCAAAGGATTTTGTTCGATATATTTTTGGCATAAAAGAAAAAAAGCATCAGGATCAACTAAACAAGATCGATACCGCCCCTCCCAGACTGTGCCAGTTGTGCCATGTACTTGATTAAACATCTGCGCATAACGACGCCCCACTGACTGCATGACGCGCGATGCACTTAATTCGGTTTTTGGGGTGGCTAGGATATGAACGTGGTTAGGCATCAAAGCATATGCATGAATAGCTAAGTCGTACTCCCTGGCTGCATCTCTTAACCACTCTAGGTAAGACCGCCTCTCATCATCACTAAAAAAAATGGGCTGTGAGTTATGCCCTTTCACCATGATGTGAAGTGGATACCCCGCCAAGACGACTCTAGGAAGCCTCGCCATATTAAGTGGTCACTAGCTTTTGAAACTCTTTGCTAGCAAAACGATCAGTCATGCCTGCAATGTAATGAGATATGCGTCGATGCAAGTCATCTTCCGCACGAAAGTCTTGGGGCAAATGAAGCGGAAATTGCTCGTAATGAGCAAATAAGGAATTAATCATTCCGCTAGCTTCTTGGGTCACCGCTTGCACCTGAGGATGTCTATACAAGTTTTTAAATAAAAACCTCTTCATTTCAGTTGCCTGCTCACGCACCTCTAAAGAAAATCCAACCAGCGGTTTAGCCACCCTAACATCATGTATGGACTGAGGATTAACTTCTGATATTCGACGCTGCGTTTCTTTCACCAAATCATCCACAAGCACATGGATGATGTGCCTAACCACCTCATAAACTAAGCGACGCCCAGATAAGTCTGGAAAATGTTGCCGCACCTTTTCTTTCTGGCCACGCCACAAAGCAACTTCATCTAACTGCTCAATAGTTAACAAACCAGAGCGAATGCCATCATCTATGTCGTGATTGTTATAAGCAATCTCATCTGCCAAATTAGCCAACTGTGCTTCCAGGCTTGGTTGATGGCCATTTATAAAACGCTCACCTAATAACCCAAGCTTTTGCGCATTATTTTTTGAACAATGCTTCAAGATACCTTCGCGCGTTTCAAAGGAAAGATTTAAACCATTCCACTTAGCGTAACGCTCTTCTAGAAAATCAACCACCCACAAACTTTGTAGATTGTGCTCAAAACCACCATGCTGTTTCATACACTCGTTAAGCGCATCCTGGCCAGCATGTCCAAATGGCGTATGCCCTAAATCATGGGCCAAAGATATTGCCTCAACCAAATCTTCATTTAGCTGCAAGCGCCTTGCGACGGCCCTGCCAATTTGAGCTACTTCTAAACTGTGTGTTAAACGAGTTCTAAAGTGATCACCCTCGTGATTTAAAAATACTTGGGTTTTATATTCCAGGCGACGAAAAGCCGTTGAATGAATAATTCTGTCACGGTCTCGCTGAAAAGGATTACGTCCTGATTGAGTCGGCTCAGGTGGCTCTTGATGAAGTCGCCCGAGAGTTTCTTCAGACTTTGCGGCGTAACTGGCCAAACTCATAGGTAATAAATTTAGCCTGCGCCAGTTGCTTGAAGAGTTTGTATCACCAAAGCATCATCAACGGTTTGGATTTTGGCGCGCCCAATTCCATCGAGCAAAATGTATCGAACCTCTCCACCCTCGGCCTTTTTATCAACGCTCATGAGCTCCATGTAACGGTCGATGCCTAGGTTTGGTGGAACGGTTGGCAAACGTAATGCAGCGATGATTTTTTTCAAGCGTGATGCATCTACTTCTGACAAGAGCCCTACCCGTACAGATAAATCAGCCGCCAAAACCATGCCACATCCGACAGCCTCACCATGAAGCCACTCACCATACCCCATGCCCGCCTCAATCGCGTGACCAAAGGTATGCCCAAAGTTCAAAATTGCGCGCAGGCCGCCTTCTTTTTCATCCTGCGCAACAACTTGCGATTTAATTTCACAAGACCGTCTAACAGCATGCTCCATAGCAGCAGGATCACATGCATTTAAAGCTTCTTGATTCTTTTCAATCCAAGTTAAAAACTCTGCATCTGCAATGGCGCCATGTTTAATAACTTCAGCCAATCCTGCAGCCAACTCTTTCGGCGGCAATGTTTTTAATGTGTCTAAATCTGCAATCACTGCTTGGGGTTGGTAAAAAGCTCCCACCATATTTTTACCCAATGGATGGTTAATACCAGTCTTACCACCCACTGATGAATCAACTTGAGATAACAGGGTTGTAGGTACTTGGATAAAACGAACACCACGCATGTAACATGCTGCGGCAAAACCAGTCATATCACCGATAACGCCGCCACCCAATGCAACCAAAGTAGCTTTTCTGTCAGCAGAGCTTTCCAGCAAGCCATCAAAGATTTTCTGTAAGACTTCCCAAGTTTTAAATACTTCACCATCAGGCAAAACAATGAGCTTTACCTTTTGGCCTAAACCTTCAAGCGTTTTTACAACTCTATCGGCATACAAAGGAGCAACAGTCTCATTGGTCACAACCGCAGTTAATGAGCCCTTCAGGTGTTTTTTGTATAAATCAGCCTGAGCCAATAAATTAGACCCAATATGTATGGGGTAACTGCGCTCACCAAGATCTAGTTGAAGTGTATTCATGCTGATAGCTCAAATTGCATTATTAATGTATTCACCAACTGAGTAACACTGGGTTTGCCTGTATCAATCACATGATGAGCAGTCTCTCTATACAAAGGATCACGTATAGCAAAGAGTTTTTCTAAAGTACCTTTAGGGTCGTCGTTATTTAACAATGGACGACCTTTATCATTCCTGGTTCTTAACCATAATTCATGAGGGGTGGCTCTTAAATAAACCACCACACCACGCTCATGTAAATGCTGGCGATTTTCTGGCAATAAAACAGCCCCGCCGCCTGTGGCTAAAACTAAGTTTTTTTCTTGCGTCAAATCATCGATGACCTGAGCTTCACGCTTCCTAAACCCATCTTCGCCTTCCATTTCAAAAATGGTTGGTATGCGAACGCCGCAACGAGCCTCAATCTCATGGTCAGAATCAACGAAACGTCTACCTAACTTTTTAGCCAATAAACGTCCCACGGTGGTTTTACCCGCCCCCATGACGCCTACTAAAAAGATATTTTCAGGAATACTGTTCACAAGTGAGATTCTACTGAGGCTTTTGACTAGAAACCAAAGTTGGCGTTAAAAAAATTAATAGCTCAGTTTTATCTTTAAATTTTGACTCCTGCCTAAATAACATTCCCAAGATTGGAATCGACCCCAAAAATGGCACCCTAGCATCGTCTTTACGCTCCATCTCCTGAAAAATTCCACCCAAAATGACAGTTCCACCACTTTCAACCAATACTTGAGTCTTAACGTGCTTGGTATCAATAGCAAAACCCTGCTCAGTTTTCAAACCAACACTGTCCTTATTGATATCAACCTCCAGAACAATCATTTGATTTTTCTGAATTCTGGGCTTGACCTCTAACCGAAGGTTGGCTTTTCTAAATTGAACCTTTGTAGCGCCCTGTCCAGCTGATGACTGGTAAGGTAATTCTGTGCCTTGCTCAATTAAAGCCTGACTATTTTCTGCCGCCAATACGCGAGGATTAGAAATAATGTCCCCCAAACCACTAGATTCAAGGGCGGATAACTCCATGTGCAAGGCTTGAGATGCTTGCTTACCTAACAAGCTGATAGCTGCCGTTCCTGCTCCAAAGCCATTGAGACCATTTGCTGGCAACTGGCTGCCTATTTTCATGTGTCCAGAAGGGTCTTGATAACCAAGCTTTGCCCCTAGGTTTTGGGCGAACCGTCTTTCAGCCTCAACGATCCTTGCCTCAATCATGATTTGTCGCAGACCAAACTCTGATTGAATGATTTGATCTTCTTGTTGAATTCGGTCTTTTTTCCTTTTGTCAAAGCTCACTAATTCCTCATAGGGTGCAATCCACAAGACCCTGCCTTCCAATTTATAGGCCAAGGATTTACTTGCAAGCACGCTATCTAAAACTGTTTGCCATGGCACCTGATTCATATGAATATTTGTTCTACCCTGGATTTTTTCACTCAGAATCAGGTTAATGCCACGCATCTCCGCCAAAATCTGAAATAACTGTCTCAAATCTATAGATGAAAAATTCAGCGTTACTGGATGCGATTCGTTTTGGGTAAGTGGCATGCTTTTCGATTGCGCAGTAAATGGCAAAACAAGGCTCCAAAATGCTATCTGCATTAATAATCTTTTACTCTTCAAGATGGTGACTCCATTGAAATTTTTATTACCTGACCTTGCTTAGACTCAAGTTGAAGATGCTCTTGGTCAAAGTGCTTAATGAACCAACCGTCACCCACCGCCTGCCCCGCCTTTAATAAACGCTGCTCTTGATTAACCTCTACTAACGCCTTTGTTGATGTGCCGGCACGCATCAATCCCCAATATGTAATGACTGGTGCGGCTAGTTCATCGTCACCAGTTAAGGTATTGGTATTAATTAACTCAGCTTGTTTGACTTCGCGGCTTTTGACTTCCAGCTGCAATGCCTGAATCTGTCTTTGTTGACCTTGAATCGCTGAAATCAAGTCTTGAATAGCAATTGCTTGCAAATAATCAAGTACTAATACGCTAGACAGAACAACGGCAAATGCACCACCTGTAAGAGGTAATTGATATTTTTGCCAATTATGAAGAATGACTGGCCACCATTCCTTTTGAAGACCTGATGAGCCAGAATCAACCTGATCAGCGATATTCTTAGGAGCGTATAAATCAGAGGTAATTGATCGTCTAAACATCAATCTATTGTCTAGACTTATTTAGGCCTTAGAAATCAGCGAATTGCTGATTTTTTGTCAGAATTTTCTGATTTTTAGTTCAGTCAATTCCTACTTATTTTTAATACCCCAGTTTCCACGGCTATCTCTATAATCACGACATGAGCCAATCTCGAAAGCCTGTGCGCCCACCTTCACGCCTAGATAGCGGTCGTCAACGTAAAAACGAATCTCGCGATTGGCGAGCATACTTTATTCGTTGGGGATTTTTTCTTGGTAGCGCAGGCCTCATACTTATCGGCTTGGTTATTGCATATGCTCTGATTGTTGCAAGACCAAACTTACCTGATTTAGACACTATCACTGACTACAACCCAAAAGTTCCCCTCAGAATTTACACGGCAGATAATGCATTAATTGGCGAATTTGGCGAAGAACGTCGTAACGTTATTGCCATCAACGAAATCCCTTCATATTTAAAAAATGCTGTTGTTGCCATTGAAGACGAGCGCTTTTATGAACATGGCGGCGTTGACTACTGGGGTGTTTTAAGAGCAACCCTTGCTAACTTGCGTGGCAGATTAGCTCAAGGCGCGTCAACAATCACCATGCAGGTTGCTAGAAATTTCTTTTTAAGTAACGAGAAATCATTCAGTAGAAAAATCTACGAAGTATTACTAGCTTGGAAGATTGAAGCGAATCTATCTAAAGAACAAATACTTGAGCTTTATATGAACCAAATTTATTTGGGTCAAAGAGCTTATGGCTTTAGTAGTGCAGCGCAAATTTATTTTGGCAAAGACGTTAGAGAAATTTCCATTGCAGAAGCTGCCATGCTTGCCGGATTGCCGAAGGCACCCTCAGCTTACAACCCCGTTGTTAACTATCGTCGCGCTAAGATTAGACAAGAATATATTCTGCAAAGAATGCGTGATCTAAAAATGATCACACCCAACCAATATGAGTTGGCTCTGGCTGAAACTTTGCATGTTCGAGGCGTTGGTAAAGAATTCGCAACCAAGGCTGACTATGCGGCCGAGATGGTTCGGCAACTACTCATCAGCGAATATGGCGATGGCATTTATACGCAAGGCATGACTGTTATCACAACGATTCGTCGTGCAGAGCAAGATGCCGCCTACTCAGCAGTGCGCAAAGGCGTGATGGACTACGAGTTACGTCATAAATATCGCGGCCCAGAAGGCTACATCAAACTTCCAGACGACAATACTGAAAGACAGCGCGCTATTGACGATGTTTTAAGTGATCACCCAAGTAGTGATGATTTATTGGCTGGGGTTGTGATAAAGGCCACATCTAAAGAGATACAGGCAGTGATTGCTACGGGTGATACGGTCACAATCAAAGGCGATGATTTGAAACTAGGCACTATTGCTTTGTCAGATAAGGCTCAGCCAAAACAACAAATTAAACCTGGCGCAATTATTCGTGTACTACCCTCAGATGGACGCTGGATTCTTGCACAAATGCCACAAGTTGAGGCGGCCTTTGTGGCATTAGATGCGCACGATGGCGGCATTAGGGCTTTAGTTGGTGGCTTTGACCACAATCGCAACAAGTTCAATCACGTATCACAAGCACAGCGGCAACCAGGTTCATCATTTAAACCATTTGTGTACGCAGCAGCTCTTGAAAAAGGCATCATGCCAAATACGCTTGTTAATGATGCGCCGCTTTCTATCGGCAGCTTAGAAACCGGTAGCCAAATGTGGGAACCAAAGAACTACGATGGCAAATTCGAAGGTCAGATGCGTCTACGCACCGCTTTGGCTAAATCTAAAAACTTAGTGTCAGTTCGAGTGATTAGAAAAATCGGTCCGCGTTATGCTCAAGACTTCATTCAACGCTTTGGTTTTGAAGCAGACAAACACCCTGCTTACCTAACCATGGCTTTAGGTGCGGGGTCAGTCACCCCGCTACAGCTCGCCACAGGATATGGTGTGTTCGCAAATGGTGGCTATAGAGTTGAACCTTACTTAATCAGCAAAGTCATTGATGCCAAAGGCAATGTTTTATTTGAAGCCACGCCACCTATTGCCGGCGATAACAAATTGAAAGTGCTTGATTCAAGAACTGCGTTCGTGATGGATAGTCTTTTGCAAGAGGTCACCAAAACAGGTACTGCAGCAACATCTAGACCAGCATTAGGTAGAAGTGATATTGCAGGTAAAACAGGAACAACCAACGAGTCGATGGATGCCTGGTTTGCAGGTTATAACCCCAATGTTGTTGCGGTGGCATGGATTGGCTTTGACAAACCGAAGAGCTTAGGTGATCGAGAAACAGGCGGCGGACTTGCCCTGCCAATGTGGATTCGTTACATGAAAACGGCACTTAACGGAACGCCAGAATCAAGTAGAACAGTTCCGCCTGGTGTTGTTCAGCAAGATGGTGATTGGACGATTCCAGAGTTCACACCATTCTTTGGCAAAACTACTGTACTGGACTAATTAGGCGCGATACACCACTTGCAGTGGTGTTTTCGCCTGCTGCGTCGCCAATCTACTGAGTTCAGAAAATAGTTCTGTACCACTCTTAGTATCTAACCATAATGGTTGAGCCAAAGTTCCAGCCCAACGATAGTGAAACCCACCCTCTTTAGCAGCAACCCAAATTTCTTGTAGTGGCGCTTGCGTATTAACCACAATAACGCTCTTGTCTTCAAATTGGATATTGACGACATTACCGCCTTGACGCGCTATATCTAAATCAAGATCCGTTTCCTGAAAAGCCTCCTCGAGCGACATTTCAATCGCTTTCAATGTTTTTTCAGCAATAGCGTAAAAAGTGCTATCAGATAAAGTTTCTACAACTTGAGTGGTTTTGTTCATATTTTTGATATCGGCCATGCTATAGTCAGCGATCACTTTTAAACTAATGAATATGCGTTTTATTGTATCTAGGACTTGCCTTCTTTGCGCAACAATATCCCTGCTAGGTTGCGGGATACGTGGCCCGCTTGTTCTTCCAAAAGCCCCGCCCGCACCAGTTGCCCCAGAAAAAGCAGAACCTACAGAAAAACAATGGCCTCCCGCCAAGGATTCAAAATGAGCTTAATTCCCTCACTCAATGGTTTTTGCATTAAAGGTCAAGAATGGCACGCAGAAAATGTGCCCTTGAGTGCTATTGCCCAAAAATATGGCACCCCTACCTACGTCTACAGCAAAAAAGCCCTAAGTGATGCATTTAACTCTTATGAGGCTGCCTGCGTTCGCCCCAATGGCGAAAGACGTGCCCGGGTTCACTACGCTATGAAAGCTAACAGCAATTTAGCCATCTTGAATTTATTTGCAAAATTAGGCGCTGGCTTTGATATCGTTAGCGCAGGAGAGCTGGCCCGCGTACTAGCTGCTGGTGGATCTGCTAATAAAGTTGTATTTTCCGGTGTTGGTAAAAGCACCCAAGAAATGACTGCAGCACTAAAGGCTGGCGTTAAATGTTTTAACTTGGAGTCGATCCCTGAGTTAACTCGTTTAAATTCTGTTGCAGGAAGCTTGGGTCTAAAAGCCCCGATTTCTTTGCGCGTTAACCCAGACGTTGACCCAAAGACACACCCATATATTTCTACAGGCTTAAAAGGTAATAAATTTGGTATTGCCTATGATGATGTGATTAAGACATATCAAGAGGCTGCAAAAATGCCTCACTGTGACATTGTTGGTATAGATTGCCACATCGGCTCACAAATCACAGAGATCAGCCCATATATGGATGCGCTTGATCGCGTTCTAGACCTAATCAAGCAATTAGATGCAAATGGCATCAAGATTCATCATCTAGACATTGGTGGCGGCTTAGGTATTAGCTATACAAACGAAACCCCACCAGCGATTACAGATTTTGCCAACACATTACTCAACCATATTGAATCAAAAGGTTTTGGCCACCTAGAAGTTCTTTTTGAACCGGGTAGGTCATTAGTTGGCAATGCTGGATTATTGTTAACAACCATTGAGTATTTAAAACCTGGCGAAACAAAAAACTTTTGTATCGTTGATGCCGCCATGAACGATTTAATGCGCCCTGCGATGTACGAAGCGTTCCACGCAATCGTTCCAGTTACATCAAATAGCAAGGCATCTGCCGTTACTTACGACATTGTCGGCCCTATATGCGAATCAGGCGACTGGCTTGGTAGAGATCGCTCTTTAGCAGTAGAACCTGGCGACCAATTGGCTATTCTTTCTGCTGGCGCTTATGGATTTACGATGAGCTCCAATTACAACACCAGAGGTAGAGCTGCTGAAGTAATGGTAGACGGAGCGCAAGTTCACTTAATTCGTGAACGAGAAACCATTGAAAGTCTGTTTGCAAACGAAAAGGTTTTGCCAGCGTAGTTAAAAGAGCGAAACCTTTTCAAATAAGTTGACTACGTGTATTACAAAGTACCGTAGCTATGCAGGCCTGATAAGAACATATTCACCCCAATAAAGGCAAAAGTGGTCACCAGTAGACCAACCACTGCCCACCATGCAGCAACAACTCCCCGCAAACCCTTCATTAAGCGCATGTGTAACCAGGCAGCATAATTTAACCAAACAATTAATGCCCAGGTTTCTTTAGGGTCCCAACTCCAATAACCGCCCCAAGCTTCCGCTGCCCACAAGGCGCCCAAGATAGTTGCTATCGTAAAAAATGCAAAGCCAACTGCAATAGCTTTGTACATAACGTCATCCATTAGCTCCAGACTAGGCAAACGGTCCGCCAAAATATTTTTACTCTTAAGCAAATAAGCAACCCCAATCATGGCAGCTAATGCAAACGTACCATAACCAATAAAGTTGGCTGGCACGTGTATCTTCATCCACCAACTTTGCAAAGCAGGTACTAGCGGTTGAATTTGATGCGCATCACGAGCAACGCTATACCAAAGAATAAAGCCTACAGCTGCTGCAATGATCCACAAAACAAATGAGCCCAACACCAACGATTGATAACGCGCCTCATAGTACAAGTGGAATAGTGCTGTAATTAAACAAAATAAAATAAACACTTCGTACAAATTAGAAATTGGAATATGTCCAATATCTACGCCCATCAAATAAGACTCATACCAACGCACCAACATGCCAGTTAAGCCGATATAAACAGCTGCCCAACAAAGCTTTGAGGCTGTTGGCCCCATAGATTGAGAGCGCAATGCAAGCGTTAATGTGTAGAACAACGTGCTTAAAGTAAAGAACACACTCATCCATAAAATGGCTGATTGGCTAGATAGCATGTACTTTAAAAAGAAAGCTTGCTCTGCTCTAGCTAATGAGCCACCTTCAGGAGTTTGATAAAAATAAATGGCCACAAAACTTAAGATGGTTGATACAACCATTAAGTTTCGAAGCGGCGCCCAAGCCCAGCCCAAAATAGCTAATACTGGAACAGATGCAAACAGAATGGCTTGTTCGTAAACATCCATGTGCTGAGAAAAACGCATCTCTGCAAAAAGAGCGCCGCCGGCTAGCGCCACTGCAAAAATGTAATCAACAACTTTTAGGGTTTTAAAGATTCCAAAAAAATTCTGCTTGAGCGATTGCGCCCAACCACCCTGAACATGACTAACGTATTTAGTTTCCATTATTTAAGTCTTTCTGATACTTATGGAATTCTTTCTCAAAATCGAGAGTTTTGCGCGAAGTTGACATGGCAAAAAGGTTATTACCGTTTGCCAAACTTCTCACCCAAATTCTGCGCTCTGGCAAATAAAACATCGCAAAGATACCAAGCACAAGGAATAAACAACCTAAGTAGACCATGTTTTTGCCAGGTGACTTTGTCACCTGAAAGACACTGGCTTTCACCTCGGTAAAGTCGTCCAACTGAAAACTTAGTGGAGCAGGATAAAAATTAACATCCGACAAAGCTGAAGTAGCCGCCTGAATATAGCGCTGGCTCTCTTCATTGTTTTTTGCAGACGGCAAGCCTAACTGACCCCTAGCTTCTTGCCATAGCTCCCAAATGACGCCATTAAGCACCTTTAAGACAACCTCCGCAGCTTTTTGCTGCTCAGCCTCTGGTACAGCCTTATCTATAAAACCACCTAGTGCCGCAAATCCACCCGGAGTAATTCCAGCTTCTTTAGCTTGGTCTGCGGCAAACTTAGTCGTTCCTGCAAATAGCTCAATTGATCGGCTACCACTTTCTTTTAACTGGGCGATCATTTGTGGAGAACCAGAAAACCCTGGCTGCTGTCCAATTGCATTAGCAAAACGTTGCACAGCTCTTTGTCTAGCACTTGGATCCTGCAAAAGACTTCTTAGTGCTAACCACTCATTTAAAGATAGATTGGCGTCCGCTGGAATACGCAAGTATCTAAATTCTTGCGCAGAACTCTCACGCACTCCCAACAAAAACATGGGCATGCCATCAATTGAAAGTGGCTGCATGTAGTTACTGTATTCACGTGCCTGCCCCGCGGCATCACGTAACTTATATTGCACAGATGGCCCAACATTTCTTAATTCTGTTGGCTTACTAGTTTTTGCACCAGAACCCAATCGATCATTGAGCGTTTTTGCCAAACCATGATCGTCTGATTTCTTAGCCACACCTCTAGCATCCGCCTGACCAGATGCATTAGAAATATTTTCAACATTGGTTGGTCTAAAACCAGTGAACTCTAATGTGTAGGATGTCCCGTCACTTGATTTAAGTACAGTACTTTGACCGACTTCACCGTTAATAATGAAGCTTGATTTAACTGAGTTAGCAGGCCCATGCATTGGGTATGCACGTAACTTTAACTTTGAACCGCCATCTTCAAAACTGGATTGATAAATAGCAACACCGCGATGAATCATCGGCTCATTAACTTTGATTTTTGCTTCAGTCTCTTTACCGGTATCCAAGTCTTTAATAACAACCTCACTCATAAAGAGCTTTGGCATACCAGTGCTGTAATACTCCACATGGAATTTCTTTAAAGCAACAGAGAATGGTAATTCTTGAATAATGCTGCCGTTCGTCGCATTTAAAAGAGCTGTTGTACTAACTTGCCCCTCTGGCACAAAAATATTTGCCCGATAACTTGGATTGGCTGCACTTAATTTGTGATCATTTGGAATGTCGGCGATCAACATTCCTTGAGTGCTTGGTGGCAAAACGCTCTTGCCACCAAACCAAATTTGCCCCTTGGTAAATAAGTCTCCATCTAGCAAACCACCCAAGCATATTAGAACAATAGCGCTATGAGCAAAGATGTAACCCCATTTATTCGCCGCGCCTTTTTTAGCTACAACTTTTGAATGGTCATCGGCAACCAATGTTTTAACTGCGTAACCATCTTTTGCTAATCGGTTTGCAATCTGTTGTGCACTCGCTTGGTGGGATGATTGAATTGGAAATTCAAAATGATGATGTAAGGCTCGCAAGCCGCCTTCTTGTACGTGATCTTTCCAAGCTTTAATGTCAACAAGCATCTTGGGTGCATTACGCAACACACAAAATGAAACTGACACCACCAAGAATGCCAAAATTAACAAAAACCACCATGCTGTATAGACAGCAAACAAGCTAAGGCCATTAAATATTTCAGCCCACAATGGCCCAAATTGATTAACGTAATTGTTATAAGGCTCACCCTGCTTGATAACAGTACCAATAATGCTGGCAATAGAAATGATAGTTAACAATGCTATGGCAAAACGCATAGACGATAAAAGCTCTACGCTTGCACGGTTAAATTTTCTTAATGAGCTATCTGCTGTTGCGGAACTAATTGCCATACCTTATCTATAAAAAAATAAAGCCCACAAACTTAGTTCGTGGGCTCTTCTTATTGAGAGCTAGTAACTGCAGGAATAACTATTAGCGTAGACCGGCGATATAGTCAGCTACGGCTTTAATCTCTGCGTCAGACATTCTAGATGCAATAGCGCTCATCTGCACGCTGTTCTTACGATCACCTTGACGATACGCAACTAATTGAGCTTCTGTGTACTCAGCCCACTGACCTGAAAGACGTGGATATTGTGCTGGAATACCTACACCGTTAGGCGCATGGCAACCTGCACAGGCAGCTACTTGCTTAGACGCAATACCGCCGCGATAGATTTTTTGACCTAATTCAATACTTGCTTTATTTTTTGCAGTGCCCAAACCTGGCGTTTGCTTTTCTAAGTAAGCGCCAATGTTTTGCATGTCTTCATCGCTCAATAAGCCTGCAAATGCTGACATCACTGCATTAGGACGCTCTTTACCGCCCTTGTAATCTTTTAACTGCTTCACAATATATGCAGCATGTTGACCTGCCAATTTAGGATAAGCACCGCCGCCACTCACGCCATTAGCACCGTGACAACCCATACAAGCTGCGATACCGCGCTTAGAGTCGCCTGAGTTGTACAAAGCTTCGCCTTTAGCAGCGTCTACTACAGGTTTAGCAGGTGCAACCGCTGGCTCGTTAGCATATGCAACGCTGGCCATAGCCAAACCCAATGTCATGGCTAAAGTTTTAAATGTGGCAGTAATTGTTTGACGCATGGTCCTATAACCCTATGTTTATGATGCGAATGATTGCTTAATCTTTATTTTCAATTAAACAACTAATTATCAGCGAGAGATTTTACAATAGGTCTAACCTTTTAAACACCTATGTCTACCTTACATCAAGCACAATTTCTCGTAACAATTAACCATTTGGTTGATTTACCCACTTGGGAGATCCCAGAGGTGGCTTTTGCTGGTCGCTCAAATGCTGGCAAATCAACGGCCATTAACGTGCTTTGCCAGCAAAATCGCTTGGCCTTTGCCAGCAAAACACCAGGAAGAACGCAACATATCAACTTTTTCGGTATTTTAACGAAAGATAAGACCAATTTAGCGAATTTAGTCGACTTGCCTGGCTATGGTTTTGCTCAGGTAGACCATAAAACCAAGTCTCACTGGAACAATCTTTTATCCACATACCTCCAAACCAGACCCAATTTAAAGGGCATGATTTTGATTATGGACTCCCGCAGAGGTATGACCGATCTAGATCAACAGATGATTGAGTGGTTTAGTCCAACCGGCAGACCCATCCATGTTTTACTGACTAAGTGCGACAAACTCAACCAATCTGAAAGTCGTCTAGCTCTTAAAAAGCTGCAAAATAAGCTCAAAGAACTGAACCCTCATGGGCCATACACAGCCCAACTGTTCTCTAGCACGAAAAGAATTGGCTTGGTTGAAGCAGATGCCATGATTTCAGGATGGCTTGGTATTGAACCCTCGTCTGCTCACACCAGCAACGAAAATCGTATTTCTAAAAATCTAAAACCCCAACTATCTTCATAAGGTTTTATATGCAACTCTTTCACCGCCCACGCAGATTGCGCAGAACAGATTGGTCTCGTCGCCTAGTTCAAGAGAACCAGCTGTCTTCGAATGACTTTATTTACCCTGTTTTTTTATTAGAAGGAAAAAACAGGCAAGAAGAGGTTAAATCAATGCCTGGGGTGAGCAGGGTTTCGCTAGATCTCCTATTACCAATAGCAGAAGATTGCGTCAAATTAGGCATCCCAGTGATGGCGCTGTTTCCAGTTATTAGCTCTGAACTAAAAACTACTGACGGCAAAGAGGCATTCAATCCAAACGGCTTAATTCCAGAAGCCGTTAAGGAACTTAAAAAGCACTTTCCAAACCTTGGCATCATGACGGATATTGCTTTAGATCCTTATACAAGCCACGGTCAAGACGGCATCATTGATGCTGATGGATATGTTATCAATGACATCACAGTTGACGCTCTAGTTAAGCAAGCACTCACTCACGCACATGCTGGGGTTGATATGGTGGCGCCCTCTGACATGATGGATGGCAGAATCGGAGCAATCCGCGATGCACTAGAAGCTCATGGTTTTATACACACCCAAATCATGGCCTACTCTGCTAAATATGCATCAGCTTTTTATGGCCCATTTAGAGATGCGGTTGGCTCCGCAGGAAACTTGGGTAAAGGCAATAAGAAAACCTATCAAATGGACCCAGCCAATTCTGATGAAGCCATTCGAGAAGTGGCGCTTGATATTGAAGAAGGCGCTGATATGGTGATGGTTAAGCCTGGTATGCCCTATCTAGATATCGTTCGCAGAGTTAAAGATGAGCTTGGCTACCCAACATTTGCCTATCAAGTCAGCGGCGAATACGCCATGATCAAAGCTGCATCTATCAATGGCTGGATAGATGGCGATGCCGTGATGATGGAATCACTTTTGGCATTTAAACGTGCTGGGGCAGATGGCATTCTGACCTACTTTGCCAGAGATGCTGCTCGCCTCTTACAAAACAAATAAGCCAAGTTATTTCAATCGCTCTAAGAATCGATCGGCCTTCATAAAGCCAATAACTCTCTTAGAGCGTTTTTCTTGTCCTTGCTCGTCAAAGAACAAAATTGCAGGCGGCCCAAACAAGCCAAACTCTTTCAAAATAGTTTGATGGTCTGAAGTATTTCTTGTCATATCAATTTGTATCAATCGGTATGCCTTTAAACCATCCGTGACCTTTTGATCTGAAAAAGTAAGTAGCTCCATCTCTTTGCAGGTTACACACCAGTCAGCATAGAAGTCTAGCAATACAGGCTGCTGATTTGCCGCAGAATTCTTTAATGCAGTAGTTAACTGTGCAGATGTTGTAACGCGCTCAAATACTAATCCAGAACTCAGCTGGTGAGTTGTTGATGAATCACTACTTTTAGTAGAAATAAAAATTGGCGATACAACCCATAAAGCCAAGATCAACAATAAAACACCAAATATCCTTTGTATCAGAATCATCCATGACCCAGCTTTTGGAACTAAGCCTCTTGCACCGATCGCAAATAACATCAGTGGCAAGCCCATGCCTAAGGCCATCACAAACAATAAAACGCCACCTAGGGGTATTGATCCAGTTTGCGCAATAAATGCTAAAACTCCAGCCAATGGAGCGGTTACACAGGGGCTTGCAATCAAGGTTGAAATTGCGCCCAGGAAAAATGCCCCTATTACACTGCCACCCTCTTGTTTGCCAGCAATGCGGTCAATTTTGTTATGCCATGCCTGCGGCAATCTCAATTCATAAAAACCAAATAAGCTAGCTGATAGAGCAATCAATAAGAGTGCAAAAATTACTAAGACCCAAGGATTTAATAACCACGCCTGAATATTTGCTCCCAGCGCAGCTGTAACCATTCCTGCCAAGCTATACATGATGGCCATGCCCAATACATATGCAATAGCCAAAATGGCGGATCTTATTTTTGAAACATCTTGATGCCGGTTATTTTTTGAACCAAACACAACGCTCGACATAATTGGCAACATGGGCAAAACACATGGCGTCAACGCCATTGCCAAACCTAATATAAAAAACGCACCAAGCAAAATAATGGGAGAGATGTTTTGTAACATCGTTGCTAATAAACCAGCATCATCCCTTGCCGACCATAAATCAACAAGGCCAAAGTTTTGATTTGGTTTATCAGCTTGGGCAACATCATCCAACAAGACACCATCAACAACCGTATTGAGACTTGTTAAAGTTAATGTGAGCGCCATGGGTGGATAGCAAATGCCTTTTTCGGCGCAACCTTGCAACTCCATCTGCAAAATAAAACCCGACACATTCTTGTTGCCAACCAAAGGCAAGGTGACGCCAAACTCTTTTGGATATGTTTCTAGATTTTTTCCAAAATTCTCATCAAATTTAATTTTTCCTTGCGGCAAACCTGGAGCACCTATCGAAAGTCCGGCATCCGACTTAAGTAATTTAAATTTCAAAGACTCTCTGTATATGTAATAGCCTTTGGCAGGCTTAACAGTAATTAGAACTTGATCAACTGATACATACTCTGCAACAACTTTAAATGCTTCTTCTGGAGGCAAGAAATTTTGTGCGCCAACGCTTAAAGACGCAAAAAATAAACTTAAGCAAACCAATATTCTTTTAATCATTTATTTACAACCAATTGCGTATTGAGCCAATTTGCATATTCAGGATCAATATCATCTAATTTAATCGAGAGAATTTCTGGAACATCATAGGAGTGATGCTCTTTAATAAATTTAAATAAAGCATCCTTTTTAGATTCATTTGTTTTGAAATGAATCGGGTATTCAACCGCAGCCTCGACTACCCCTTGCCACTTATAAATTGATTGGCATGCAGCCTGGATTTGGACGCAAGCAGCCAAGCCATTTTCAACAGTTTCTTGAGCCAAATTTTTTGCTTCATCTTGGCTAGGAACTGTAGTGATAAGTAGATAGATTGAATCCATAACTTATTATCATCCAAACAAAAAAGCCTGGCAAAAACCAGGCTTTCTTAGACAGCGGCAGAAATTACTCTGCTGAAGCTTCTTCAGCGACTTCTGGACGATCCAAAAGTTCAACTAACGCCATCGGTGCATTGTCACCAACACGGAAGCCAAACTTAAGAATGCGCAAGTAACCACCTGGACGCGTTGCGTAACGTGGGCCAAGCTCTGTGAAAAGCTTAGTAACCATTTCGCGGTCACGTAGACGATCAAATGCCAAACGACGGTTTGCCAAATTGTCTTTTTTACCCAAAGTAATTAGCGGCTCTACAACACGACGCAACTCTTTAGCCTTAGGCAAAGTTGTTTTAATAACCTCATGTTGCAACAATGAATTAGACATGTTGCGCAACATCGCTAAACGATGTGAGGATGTA
>JAOAUK010000045.1:43668-44587 GCA_030157655.1 Polynucleobacter sp.
TTCATTCAATGATTTGCGGCCAAGATTTGGAGTCTTTAACAACTCGTTCTCAGTACGTTGAATGAGGTCACCGATGTAGTAAATGTTTTCAGCTTTTAAGCAGTTAGCAGAACGAACTGTTAACTCTAGATCATCAACTGGGCGCATCAACATTGGATCTACAGCTGGTGAACGATTTGGAGCTGAATCACCTGTAGCTTGTGTACCCTCTAATTGTGCAAACACAACTAATTGATCAACCAAAATGCTGGCTGATTGACGAATTGCTTCTTCAGGTGTCAAAACACCGTTAGTTTCAATTGTCATAACCAAACGGTCTAAGTCTGTACGTTGTTCAACACGAGCTGACTCAACTGCATAGCTTACGCGACGCACTGGGCTAAATGATGCATCTAGAACGATGCTACCAATAGTCTTTGAAGACTCATCTTGATACTTACGTACGTTACCAGGAACGTAACCGCGACCTTTTTCAACCTTGATCTGCATGTCTAACTTACCGTTTGCAGATAAGTGAGCAATAACGTGATCAGGATTGATGATTTCTACATCGTGTGGCAATTCAATATCTTTTGCTGTAACAACACCGGCGCCTTCTTTGCGCAAGTTAATTGTTACTTCATCACGTTGCTCTAATTTAAAAACGATACCTTTGAGGTTCAAAAGTAGGTTAACGACGTCTTCTTGAACGCCATCAATTGTTGAGTACTCATGAACTACGCCAGCAATGCTGACTTCAGTTGGAGCACAACCTACCATGGACGACAAAAGCACACGACGCAAGGCATTACCCAATGTATGGCCATAGCCGCGTTCAAACGGCTCCATAACAACTTTCGCTTGGTTTTCTGCAAGCGCTTCAACAGAAATAATTTTCGGCTTCAGCAGTGTGTTTTGCATATATTTATTCCTTAAGAGG
>JAOAUK010000045.1:44597-45084 GCA_030157655.1 Polynucleobacter sp.
ACATTAACGTGAGTAAAGTTCGACGATCAAGCTTTCATTGATATCGCCACCGATTTCGTCGCGATCAGGCGCTTGCTTAAATGTGCCTTCTAATTTAGTTGCGTCTACAGATACCCAGCTGATTTGACCAGACTGAGCAACAAGACCTAAAGACTCTTGAATACGAGTTTGCTTCTTAGCCTTTTCACGAATCGCTACTACGTCACCAGGACGAACTTGCATTGAAGGAATGTTTGCAACATTACCGTTCAACAAAATAGCTTTATGAGAAACTAATTGACGTGCTTCAGCGCGTGTTGAGCCAAAACCCATACGATATACAACGTTGTCTAAGCGTGACTCTAACAACACTAGCAAGTTTTCACCTGTGTTGCCTTTACGACGCTCAGCTTCTGCGAAATAGCGACGGAACTGACGCTCCAATACACCATAGATACGCTTAACTTTTTGCTTTTCACGTAATTGATTACCGTAGTCAGATGTACGC
>JAOAUK010000046.1 GCA_030157655.1 Polynucleobacter sp.
GACTGGCAAATAGAAAAAGCCCGAATTATGCGTTCGGGCTCCAAGATAGCGGACTAATGTAGTCCGCTTTTTTATTGCTATTACCTTCTTACTTAGCCAATAAAGTCCAAGTATCTACAACGCTATCTGGGTTTAATGAGATAGATGTAATACCTTTATCCATTAACCATTTAGCAAAGTCAGGATGGTCTGAAGGTCCTTGACCACAAATGCCAATGTACTTGCCTTTAGCGCGACATGTTTCAATCGCTCTAGCAACTAAGAACTCGACCGCTGGATCACGTTCATCAAAATCGATGGCAAGCAATTCCATGCCTGAGTCACGATCCAAACCAAGTGTTAACTGAGTTAAGTCATTTGAGCCAATTGAGAAACCATCAAAGTGTTCTAAGAACTGCTCAGCCAAGATAGCATTGGATGGGATTTCGCACATCATAATGACGCGCAAACCATTCTCGCCACGCTTCAAGCCATGTTTGCCCAATAAGCCAATCACTCTTTCTGCTTGGCTCACTGTTCTTACAAATGGGATCATGATTTCTACGTTGGTCAAACCCATCTCATTACGTACACGCTTCATTGCTTCACATTCCATAGCAAATGCTTCAGCAAAATCATCGGAAATGTAACGAGATGCGCCACGGAAACCTAACATTGGATTTTCTTCGTCAGGCTCATAACGTGAACCGCCAATTAGCTTCTTGTATTCGTTGGATTTGAAATCTGACAAACGAACAATCACTGGCTTTGGATAAAAAGCAGCGGCAATCGTTGCAATACCTTCAGCTAATTTATCTACATAGAAAGCTCTTGGGCTTGCGTGACCACGAGCCACACTCTCCACTGCCTTCTTCAAATCTAAATCAATATTTGGATATTCCAAAATTGCTTTTGGATGTACGCCAATGTTGTTATTAATGATGAACTCTAAACGGGCAAGACCAACGCCACCGTTAGGAATCTGGCAAAAATCAAAAGCTAGCTGTGGATTACCCACGTTCATCATGATTTTTACTGGAATCTCTGGCAACACACCACGACTAACTTCAGTCACTTCAGTTTCAATAGGACCGTCATAAATACGACCCTCATCACCCTCAGCACATGAAACCGTGACCACCGCACCATCTTTTAATACGTGCGTAGCATCACCACAACCAACCACAGCAGGTACGCCTAGTTCGCGGGCAATAATCGCAGCGTGACAAGTACGACCACCACGATTTGTCACAATCGCAGCAGCACGCTTCATCACTGGCTCCCAATTAGGGTCAGTCATATCTGCAACCAACACATCACCAGGCTGAACACGATCCATCTCACTGGCATCTTTAACTATACGAACTGTTCCGGTACCAATCTTTTGACCAATCGCACGACCAGTTGTTAATACTGTTGAGTTACCTTTGAGCTTATAACGCATTTCAACTTTGCCATGCGCTTGGCTCTTAACAGTCTCAGGACGGGCTTGAAGAATGTAAATCTTGCCATCAATACCATCTTTACCCCACTCAATATCCATCGGACGTTGGTAGTGCTTTTCAATGATCATGGCATATTTAGCCAATTCAGAAACATCTTCATCTGAAATGGAATAACGATTACGCTGCTCTAAAGGTACATCAACTGTCTTAACGCGACCAGTCTCACCTGGCTGAGTAAATTGCATCTGAATCAACTTAGAACCCAAGCTTCTGCGAATGATTGGATATTTACCCGCAGCTAAGATTGGTTTAAATACGTAAAACTCATCAGGGTTCACTGCGCCCTGCACCACGGTTTCACCTAAACCGTAGCTAGATGTAATAAATACAGCATCTTGGAAACCTGACTCAGTATCCAAAGTGAACATCACGCCAGAGGCGGCCTTATCAGAACGTACCATGCGCTGAATACCAGCAGATAAAGCCACTTCCGCATGAGCAAAACCTTTGTGTACACGATAAGAAATTGCACGATCGTTATACAAAGATGCAAATACTTCGCGAATACGATGCAAGATGTCTTCAATACCAACCACGTTCAAGAATGATTCTTGCTGACCTGCAAAAGAAGCATCAGGCAAGTCTTCAGCTGTTGCTGATGAACGAACCGCAAATGAACCCTTGCCATCTGCATCCAATACCTTGAACGCCTCACGAATTTCTTTTTCTAAACGCTCTTGAAAAGGGGCTTCCTCAACCCAGCGACGAATCTCGGCACCTGCCTCAGCCAAAGCTTTCACATCATCAACGTTCAACTTGTCTAAACGATCATTAATGCGCTCAGTTAACTTGTTGTGCACGAGAAAATCACGGAACGCTAAAGCGGTTGTTGCAAAACCTGTTGGAACTCGCACACCCGAAGCATTTAACTGTGAAATCATCTCACCTAATGAGGCATTTTTACCGCCGACTGACTCAACGTCAGACATGCGTAACTCCTCAAAGGGTAAAACGTATGCATTTGCATGGTTTGGATTGGACATAACAACTCTCTAAGTAATGGGAAACTGGTTGCAAAGCTAG
>JAOAUK010000047.1:0-20039 GCA_030157655.1 Polynucleobacter sp.
AAGATATTCAAGACCAAGTTGAGTTGGCATTGATGCGTAGTGGTGAGCACAACGTAGCTCGTGCTTATGTTCTTTATCGTGAAAAGCGTAATCAAGAACGTGCAGCTCAAGTGGCAGCGCAACCTGTTGCACCAGTGATTGATCACCCAGGTTTGAATGTGACTGACAACGGTGTCGTGAAGCCTTTGGATATGGCTGCACTACAAATGGTGATTCAGGCGGCCTGCGAAGGTTTAGGTAATGCAGTGAATGCTGAGCCAATCATTAAAGAAACAATCAAAAACTTGTACGAAGGCGTGCCAATGGCTCAAGTCTATGACTCAGCTATTTTGGCTTCACGTACTTTGATTGAAAAAGATCCTGCATATAGCCAAGTAACAGCTCGTATCTTGATGCACACAATCCGTAAAGAGATCTTGGGTCGTGAAGTGCCTCAAGCTGCTATGGCTGCTGAGTACATCAATTATTTCCCGCAATTCATCAAAAAGGGTGTTGATGCGGAATTGTTGGATCAAAAACTATTAACGTTTGACTTGGCTAAGTTGGGCGCCGCTTTAAAAGCTGACCGTGACTTGCAATTTAACTACCTCGGCTTGCAAACTTTGTATGACCGCTATTTCTTGCACATTGAAGATCACCGCATTGAGATGCCACAGGCTTTCTTCATGCGCGTTGCGATGGGCTTGGCTTTGAACGAAGTGAATCGTGAAGAGCGTGCGATTGAGTTCTATCAAATTCTTTCAACATTTGATTTCATGTCAAGCACGCCAACATTGTTTAACTCAGCAACATTGCGTTCACAGTTATCTAGCTGCTACCTCACAACAATTCCAGACGATTTGGATGGCATTTATGAAGGTTTGAAAGAAAACGCTTTGTTGTCTAAGTTTGCTGGTGGTTTGGGTAATGACTGGACAAGCGTACGTGCTTTAGGTAGTCACATCAAAGGTACTAACGGTAAATCTCAAGGCGTGGTGCCATTCTTGAAAGTGGTGAATGACACTGCTGTTGCTGTTAATCAGGGTGGCAAACGTAAGGGTGCTGTTTGTGCTTACCTAGAAACATGGCACTTAGACGTAGAAGAATTTTTAGAGTTGCGTAAGAACACAGGTGACGATCGTCGCCGCACGCATGACATGAACACAGCGAACTGGATTCCTGACTTATTCATGAAGCGTGTGATGGAAAACGGTGAGTGGACGCTATTCACACCATCAACATGCCCAGATTTGCATGACAAGTTTGGTCTAGATTTCGAAAAAGCATACTTGGCCTACGAGCAAAAAGCCGCCAATGGCGAAATTAAGCCATTTAAGAAGGTTAATGCCTTGGATATGTGGCGCAAGATGTTGGGTATGTTGTTTGAAACTGGCCACCCATGGATCACTTTCAAAGATCCTTGTAACGTTCGCAGCCCACAACAACACGTTGGTGTAGTTCACTCATCTAACTTGTGCACAGAAATTACTTTAAATACCAACGAGTCAGAAATTGCCGTTTGTAACTTAGGTTCTGTGAACTTGGCAGTGCATTTGAAGACGGATGCTAATGGTCAATTGGTTCTTGATCATGAAAAACTACAAAAAACGATCCGCACAGCAATGCGTATGTTGGATAACGTGATTGATATTAACTATTACGCTGTTGCTAAGGCTCGTAACTCTAACTTAAAGCATCGTCCAGTCGGTATGGGCATCATGGGCTTCCAGGATTGCTTGCACATGTTGCGTATTCCATACGCTAGCGATGCAGCTGTTCAGTTTGCTGATGAGTCTATGGAAGCAGTTTGCTACTACGCTTACCTTGCTTCTACAGAATTGGCAGAAGAGCGCGGCACTTATCAGACTTATAAGGGTTCATTGTGGGGTCGTGGCATCCTTCCACAAGACTCTGTGAAGTTGTTGGCTGAGCAACGTGGCGGCTATGTAGAAGTAGATATGTCTTCTAAGATGGATTGGACAGGTTTGCGTGGTCGTATCAAGCAATTTGGTATGCGTAACTCTAACTGCGTAGCAATCGCACCAACAGCAACAATTTCTAACATTATTGGCGTTTCAGCTTGTATCGAACCAACTTATCAAAACCTTTTCGTGAAATCTAACCTTTCTGGTGAGTTCACGGTGGTGAATGATTACTTGGTACGTGATCTGAAAGCTCGCGGTTTGTGGGATGAAGTGATGATTGCCGACTTGAAGTACTTCGATGGCTCATTGTCAAAAATCGATCGTATTCCACAAGACTTGCGTGATTTATATGCAACAGCGTTTGAGGTTGAGCCAAAGTGGTTGGTTGAAGCAGCTTCACGTCGTCAAAAATGGATTGACCAAGCTCAGTCACTCAACATTTACATGGCTGGTGCTTCAGGTAAGAAGTTGGATGACACTTACAAGTTGGCTTGGTTACGTGGTTTAAAAACAACATATTACTTGCGCACGATTTCTGCTACTCACGTTGAGAAATCAACAGTGAAGGGCGGCGCATTGAACGCAGTTTCAAACGGTGATCCAACTTTGTCAGCAGCTCCGGCAGCAGTTGAAGCGGATGGTCCGGTTTGCACGATGCGTCCTGGCGATGCTGGTTTCGATGAATGCGAAGCTTGCCAATAAGTCGTATAGTGAACGTTAAGAACAATTGCAGTTAAAAATAATTTGGAGAAGACATTATGTTGAATTGGGATGAAGAGCCGGCAGCGATGCCAGTTGCTAGCGCAGCTCCCGTGATCACGCCATCAGCAGCGGTAGAAAGCAATTTATTGCCTAACCGTCCGATGCCATTGCCAATGGCATCTGCTTCAGCGCCATCAGCAAGTATTAACCCTGATGAAGATGCGGCAGCTCGTCGTGTGAACGTAGCTGATAAGCGCATCATCAATGGTTCTACTGACGTTAACCAGTTGGTGCCATTTAAATACAAATGGGCTTGGGAAAAGTATTTATCTGGTTGTGCAAACCACTGGATGCCTCAAGAGATCAATATGACACGCGATATCGCTCTTTGGAAAGATCCTAATGGTCTGACTGATGACGAGCGTCGCATCATCATGCGTAACTTGGGTTTCTTTGTGACTGCTGACTCATTAGCAGCGAATAACATTGTTTTGGGCACTTATCGTCAGATTACTGCTCCTGAATGCCGTCAATATTTATTACGTCAGGCATTTGAAGAAGCAATCCATACGCACGCTTACCAATACATTGTGGAATCTTTAGGCCTTAATCAGGCTGAAATCTTTAATGCTTATCACGAGGTAGCCTCTATTCGTGACAAAGATGAGTTCTTGATCCCATTTATCGACGTTTTGACTGATCCATCATTCAAAACTGGCACGCCAGAGAATGATCAGAAGCTATTGCGCTCGTTGATTGTGTTTGCTTGCATCATGGAAGGCTTGTTCTTCTATGTTGGTTTTACGCAAATCCTAGCAATGGGCCGTCAAAACAAGATGACTGGTGCTGCTGAGCAGTATCAATACATCTTGCGTGATGAATCCTTGCACTGCAACTTCGGTATCGACATGATCAATCAGATCAAGTTAGAGAACCCACACTTGTGGACTGCAGAGTTCAAAGAAGAGTTGCGTGGTTTATTTGAGAAAGCAGTTGAGTTGGAGTATCGCTACGCAGAAGACACAATGCCAAGAGGTGTTCTTGGTTTGAATGCGCCGATGTTCAAAGGTTACCTCCGTTACATTTGCAATCGTCGTTGTATGCAAATAGGACTTGACGCAATGTTCCCAAATGAAGAGAATCCATTCCCATGGATGAGTGAAATGATCGACTTGAAGAAAGAAAGAAACTTCTTTGAGACTCGTGTCATTGAATATCAAACTGGTGGTGCGTTGAACTGGGAGTAAATTTTTTTAAAATTTTTGATGACAACGCATCTCTTAAGTTGTAGTATCACGAAAGTTACAAAAACTAGGAGAAGAAACGGTTGATAGGTAATAGCCAACAACTTGAGTTCCAAACCAAGGCTCTGAAACCTCAGAGAGAGATGTCATATCTTTCTTTCAATCGTTCTAAACATTCTTCTTGCTTATTCGAAAAGCCGTCGCCTCTTGGGGCCACGGCTTTTTTTCCAGGATTCATTAGCGTGCGACGTGAAGTGAGTGGCGCGCCGATGAATGGCTCGCTCACACGAAATTGGTGTGGTCGGGTCTCTTTAATCAGTAGTATTAGTAAATCACTCTCACGTGAAGGAGATTAATATGGCAACTGCCAAGAAAAAACCTGCTGCAAAGAAACCTGCTGCTAAAAAAGTAGCTGCAAAGAAACCAGCTGCAAAGAAAGTAGCTGCTAAGAAGCCTGCTGCTAAAAAAGCTGCTGCTAAAAAGCCAGCTGCTAAGAAAGTAGCTGCTAAGAAGCCTGCTGCTAAAAAGCCAGCTGCTAAGAAGCCTGCTGCAAAGAAAGTAGCTGCTAAGAAGCCAGCTGCTAAAAAAGCTGCTGCTAAGAAGCCTGCTGCTAAAAAAGCTGCTAAAAAAGTAGTAAAAAAAAAGTAAGTAAGCCAGCTGCTAAAAAACCAGCAGCTAAAAAGCCAGTAGCTAAAGCTGCCTCTGCTTCTGCAAAGACAGTTTTGAATCCAGCTGCTGCTTGGCCTTTCCCAACAGGTTCACGTCCTTAATTCGTTAGGGACTGATTCCTGGAAGGGAATCAAACCCGCTAGAGCTTAACGCCTTAGCGGGTTTTTTCTTTTGTGAGTATTAAAAGTGGAAAACCCAAGGAGTCTTGGGTTGATGATTAGTAGTTATAGCCAAATGCCTGTTTGAACTGGGCTTTAATTTGGTCTTGAGATGGTTGGTGATTTTGTGGGCCTTGGCTAGCAATCTTGATAGAACCCATCAAGCTAGCTAGTCGGCCAGTGGTTTCCCAGTCAAATCCTTGCTCTAAACCATAAAGTAGACCACCTCTGAATGCATCTCCGCAGCCAGTTGGATCAATTGCTTTGGCTACAGGCACCACAGGAATTTCAATTTTTTTACCTTTTGTGTGAATTTCAGCTCCTTGAGCACCTTTGGTGACAATTAAAGCTTCGACTTGTTCAGCTATTTTCTCTAAAGAAAGACCTGTTCTTTGAGAAAGCATTTCACCTTCGTAGTCATTTACGGCAACATAAGTGGCTTGTTCAATAAAACCAAGTAAATCTTTGCCATCAAACATTGGTAAACCCTGACCTGGATCGAAAATGAATGAAATTTTGGCATCTGCCAATTGTTGGCAATGTTCGATCATGCCTTGTCTGCCATCAGGAGCCACAATCGCAATTTTTGGCAAGCTTAGTTGTTTCGCTTGACGGTGTGTAATCACATCGGCGACTTTGTTAAGGTGAGATTCACCCATTGCACCTGGGTGGAATGCAGTAATCTGATTATTGTCACGATCGGTTGTGATCATCGCCTGAGCTGTAAAAGCCTCTGGAAGTTCACGAATATGATCAGCACTAATCTCATATTTAGCTAACTGATCATAGTAAGAACCTGCATCGCCACCAACTGTCGCCATGATGATTGGTTCACCACCTAATAATTTGTGGTTATAGGCAATATTGCCAGCGCAACCACCAAATTCGCGACGCATACTTGGAACCAAAAATGCCACATTCAGAATATGGATTTGGTCTGCCAAGATTTGATCTTGGAAGCGACCTTCAAAATTCATGATGGTGTCGTACGCGATAGAGCCGCAAATTAAGCTAGACATGCTATTCCTTGGTTGAAGAGGGAGGTTGTTGGGGTGAAGATTCTTTAGAGTCTTCGGTATTGATCTGAGGTGCATTGTCGCTGACGTAGAGTAAGCGCACTCTAAAACCTGCAGCAGCATTAGGTAGGCTCATAAAAACATTGCTAGAGATTTCTGATGGACCTCTCAAGCCTTTATCAGCAGTGAACGAATCATTTTCTGGCAACCACTCTTTGGGACTGAGTAACTTTTCAGCCAGAACTGCATCGTTAGCGTCAGTGATGGATAAAAGAATATGCGGCCAAGCCACATAAGCATCTAACTTATTTCTGATTTGTAGCTCGAGAATGCCAGTTACTTCAGATCCTAGTTTGGCTGGTGGGTTAATTTTTAAATTAGCCAGCTCAATTGCCCAAGCTGAAAAATCACGCAGCGCGATATCTTCACAAGGTAACTGTTGGCATAGCCAACCATCAATTGTTTTGAATGTTTTTAATCCAGGTTCTTGCAGTACTGGTGGAAGTTTTGCTAATTGGAGTGCTAGACCGTGTCTAGTTAAATAGAAAAGCTGCGCTAAAACCAATAAAGAAAGCAATGTCAGGCATGAAACGCCTAAAACCCGCAATTTTCTAGAATGCGTATTAACTGATTCAGTTGTTTTTAGAGTTTTTTTTTGAGCTTCTGATTGAGTTTCATTCAGTTGCCCAGTGAGACAAACCCAACCATCGCATTCACGCCAAACATGAAGGTTAATCCATGGTTGATAGGTATCGATAACTTCTTGTGCTTGTCTTTCCAGGATGCCTGACAGAACAATGTGTCCGTGAGAGGCAATTCTTTGGCAAAGAGCCGGCGCCAATACTTGGAGTGGATTGGCCAAAATATTGGCTACCACCACATCATGTTGACTATCAGCTGTATCTTCTTCAGGAAGCCTGAAATCAACCACTACTTCATTGCGTAGTGCATTGTCTTTTGCAGAAATCACTGCTTGCGGATCAATATCAACACCTAAAGCATCACCACAACCTAAGAGTTTGGCAGCAATTGCCAAAATTCCAGAGCCGCAACCGTAATCTAAGAGAGTTTTGCTGGCTAGGTCAGGATGTTCTTCTAGCCATTGCATGCAAAGTTTGGTCGTTGGGTGGCTACCTGTGCCAAAAGCCAACCCCGGGTCCACTGCTAAACAGACTGCATTAGGATCGTTAGGGGCTTCATGCCATGAAGGAACAACCCATAATCGTTGACCTACTTGAATCGGGTCAAACTGAGATTGAGTTAAGCGAACCCAATCTTGTTCTTCAACGCTGCGTTCGGTAGGTGCGTTGACTTGGAAACCTTCTTCGGTCAAAGCTAGTGAAATTTCTGTGGCAGTTAAACCTTCTTCATCAAACAAGGCAATCACTTGAGATTGTTCCCATGCTTGGCGATCAGGGGTTAGACCAGGTTCACCGTACAGTGGTTTTTCTGCTTCAGTGTCTGCTGCTGCGTCACTAACTGAAATAGATAAAGCACCCAGCTCCATGAGAGCATCTCCGAGATTCTCAGCGAGATCCTCGGAGACCGTAAATACTAATTCACGAAATGCCATGGGTGCTATGAAGACTTACTTCGTGTTGCCACGACGTGAAGCTGCTTGCTCTTCTAGTTTGTGCTCTAAGTAATGAATACTTGTGCCACCTGCTTCAAACTTTGGATCCAACATTAATTCGCGGTGCAATGGAATGTTAGTCAAAATGCCGTCAATAGCCACTTCTGATAGGGCAATGCGCATACGACGAATCGCTTGCTCGCGAGTTGCGCCGTAAGCAATCAACTTGCCAATCATTGAGTCATACGTTGGCGGAACAAAGTAACCAGCGTAAGCATGAGAGTCAACACGAATGCCAGGGCCGCCTGGCATATGCCATGACTGAATTCTTCCTGGGCTAGGCATGAATTTCACTGGATCTTCTGCATTGATACGACATTCGATGGCGTGACCTTTGAATTCGATATCTTTTTGGCGGAAAGGTAGTTTTTCACCAGCAGCAATATGAATTTGTTGTTGAACGATATCAATGCCTGTGATTAATTCAGTCACTGGGTGCTCAACTTGAACACGAGTATTCATTTCAATGAAATAAAACTCATCGTTTTCGTATAAAAATTCAAATGTGCCTGCACCACGGTAACCAATTTTGCGACAAGCTTCTGCGCAACGTTCGCCAATCTTTGCAATTAAGCGACGATCAATGCCTGGAGCCGGAGCTTCTTCAATCACTTTTTGGTGACGACGTTGCATAGAGCAATCACGTTCACCCAAATAAACTGCATTTTTGTGTGTGTCCGCAAGAATCTGAATCTCTACGTGGCGAGGATTCTCTAAGAACTTCTCCATGTAAACCTCTGGGTTACCAAAGGCGCGACCTGCTTCTTCGCGAGTCATGTTCACAGCATTGATTAAGTGAGCTTCGGTGTGAACTACGCGCATGCCGCGACCGCCACCGCCACCGGCAGCCTTAATAATCACTGGGTAACCGACCTTCTTGGCTGTGGCAATAATTTCTTTTGGATTGTCAGGGAGCGCACCTTCTGAGCCTGGTACGCAAGGAACGCCTGAACGAATCATGGCTTGTTTAGCAGAAACCTTGTCACCCATTAAGCGGATCGATTCTGCTGTTGGACCGATAAATACAAAACCAGATTTTTCAACGCGTTCTGCGAAGTCAGCGTTTTCAGATAAGAAACCGTAACCAGGGTGAATCGCTTGAGCATCAGTTACTTCGGCAGCAGAAATAATTGCTGGCATGCTGAGGTAGCTTTGTGCTGATGGAGCTGGGCCAATACATACAGCTTCATCGGCTAACTTCACATATTTAGCATCGCGGTCGGCTTCTGAGAAAACAACCACAGTTTTGATGCCCATCTCACGACAGGCTCTTTGAATGCGTAGTGCGATTTCGCCACGGTTGGCGATGAGGATCTTTTCAAACATGGGTAACCCTTTTTAAGCTTTAGCTTTGATTAGCCAATAATGAAAAGAGCTTGACCAAATTCAACGCCTTGGCCGTTCTCGCAAAGAATTTCTTTCACAACACCTGATTTATCAGATTCAATCTCATTTAATAGCTTCATCGCTTCGATGATGCAAAGAGTTTGACCTTCTTTAACTGTATCGCCAATTTTCACGAATGAATCTGCACCCGGTGTAGGTGAGCGGTAGAAAGTGCCTACCATTGGAGATTTAACGGCATGACCGGTTGGGGCTGCTGGAGCAGAGGCTTCGGCTGGAGCTGCAGGTGCTACTGGAGCGGCTGCCGCAGGGGTTGCTGCTGGCGCTGGGGCGTAAACTTGTTGCACGGGTGCGGCAATTGGAGCAGGATTTTTAACGATACGTACTTTGTCTTCACCTTCTGTTACTTCTAATTCTGATACGCCAGATTCGGCTACTAAATCGATCAAAGTTTTGAGTTTTCGTAAATCCATGATGCCCTTCCTATAGTTTTTTACCTAGAGGGGATTATAACGCTATCAATCCATGAACTGAGCTCATCTTCGGTTATTTTGCCGAGTTTTGACTTAATAATGGTGCCTTTTTCATTAACTATCACCGTAAAAGGTAGGCCAGAGCTAGGATTTCCCATGCTTTTTGCCCAATTTGAGCCTTCTAGACCGCCCAGCACAATAGGATAGTTAACCGGGGTTTTTAAAAGAAATTCACGTATATTGCCTGGTGAATCAACGCCGATGCCAACAAATAGCACATTTTTAGAGGCATATTTACTCTGAGATCGTACTAACTCGGGCATTTCTTCAACGCAAGGTGGGCACCAAGAGGCCCAATAGTTGAGAACTAGGATTTTTCCTCGCCAATTGGCTGTTTGGTGAGTTTCCCCGTTGGGGGAGCGCAGCTCTTGTTTAAAGAACTCCTCGATTGCAGAATCTTGAGCGGGTTTTGGGCTGTATTTAAAGTTAGCCAAGCTCATGCCTAAAGCGGCTGCCACAAGACCTGCCACCACCAATAAACTCCATTGACGTTTATTCACTTTATTTCTTTCTGTTTTCAAACATTTACCTTATTTTGCACTGATGTTTCGATAAAATCTTGCCATGCATCTTCATATCTTAGGTATTTGCGGTACTTTTATGGGCGGGATTGCCGCCATCGCACGTCAGGCGGGTCATAAAGTGACTGGTTGTGACGCTAATGTTTACCCTCCAATGAGTACTCAATTGGAGGCTCAAGGTATTGAGCTGATTGAAGGGTTTTCTCCAGATCAGATTTCTTTAAAGCCTGATTTATTCATTATTGGCAATGTTGTTTCAAGGGGTAATCCTTTAATGGAGGCCATCTTGGATCAAGGTTTACCGTATCAATCAGGACCTCAGTGGTTGGGTGAGCAAGTATTGCAGGGTAAACATGTTTTAGCAGTCGCTGGCACACATGGCAAAACAACTACTACTGCCATGTTGACTTGGATATTGCAGGCCAACGGTTTGGAACCTGGTTATTTAATTGGCGGCGTGCCTAATAACTTTGATGTTTCTGCACGTTTAGGTCAAAAGACTGGACCTGGTGCTGGTGACCCTCATTACTTTGTGATTGAGGCTGATGAATACGACACAGCTTTCTTTGATAAGCGTAGTAAATTTGTTCATTACAGGCCTCGCACAGCCATATTGAATAACTTAGAGTTTGATCACGCAGATATTTTTGCTGACATCGCTGCAATTGAAACCCAGTTTCATCACCTTGTGCGTACAGTGCCAGGTAATGGTTGTTTAGTTGTGAATGGTGCTGAAGAAAGTTTAGAGCGTGTGATCAAGCGTGGTTGCTGGTCGACCCTAGAAAAGTTTGGCCTAGCATCAGCACCTGCTGATTGGTCTTTGCAAGACACCACGAATGACGGATTCAAAGTTCTATTCCAATCTAAAGAAGTAGCAGAAGTGGTGTGGGACGAAGATGCTTCAGTCACGGGTCGCCATAATCAATTAAATGCGCTCGCTGCGATTGCCGCAGCGAATCATGTTGGTATTTCACCGCAAGATGCTGCCAAAGCGCTTGGCACATTTAAGAATGTTAAGCGCCGCATGGAAGTCATTGGGCGCGTTAATGGCATCACTATTTATGATGATTTTGCACATCACCCAACGGCGATCACAACAACCGTTGATGGTTTGAGGCGTAGGGTGGGTAGGAATCCTGGAACGCGTATTTTGGCGGTATTAGAGCCGCGCTCTAACACCATGAAGTTGGGTGTAATGAAGAGTCAGTTGCCAGATAGTTTGCAAGATGCAGATTTGGTGTTTGGTTACGGTAGTGCATCTGGTAAAGATGCATTAGGGTGGGATTTAAAAGAATCTTTGTCGCCACTGGGTGCCAAAGCACAAGCTTTTGATGATTTAGAAAAACTGATGGCTGCGGTTAAAAAAGAAGCAAAGCCAGGCGACCATATTTTGGTCATGAGTAACGGTGGTTTTGGGGGCGTTCATCGCAAACTATTAGGCATGTTGCAGTAATACTGTTAAAAAATTTTGGCAATCACTGAACTTTAGAAAGTTAACTATGACAAAAAATTTAGCAAAACGTTTAGATGGCAAAGTTTGCATCATTACAGGCAGCGCTAATGGCATTGGCTTTGCAACTGCTCAAAAGTTTTGTGATGAGGGTGGCATTTCTATCATTTGTGACATGAATGCTGATCAGGTGAAGGTCGCTACAGAACAACTTAAATCAACGGGTGGTCAGGCTGAAGGCTAT
Organism: Polynucleobacter sp.; assembly: GCA_030157655.1. Lineage (GTDB taxonomy): Bacteria > Pseudomonadota > Gammaproteobacteria > Burkholderiales > Burkholderiaceae > Polynucleobacter. Next base: position 11,419 of record JAOAUK010000047.1, read on the forward strand.
GTGATGAATGTCACAGAACGTCAGAATATTGATCAGGTTGTTGCTGCAGTTGTTGAAAAATATGGCCGTATTGATGTCTTGATTAATAACGCTGGCATTACAAAGGATGCGCGCTTGGTCAATATGACAGAAGCGCAATTTGATGCAGTGATTGATGTTAATTTGAAGGGTGTCTTTAATTGCACTCAAGCAGTTGTGCCACACATGCTGAAGGCCGGTAAGGGCTCGATTGTCAGCGCCTCAAGCGTGGTTGGCTTATACGGTAACTTTGGTCAAACAAACTATGCTGCCACCAAATATGGCGTGATTGGTTTTACAACCACTTGGGCCCGTGAATTGGGACCTAAAGGTATTCGTGTGAACGCTGTATGTCCAGGCTTTGTGGAAACAAGTATCTTGGCCTCTATGCCAGAAGAAGTTTTGAATGGTATGAAAGAGCGCTCATGGTTGCGTCGCTTGGGCAAGCCAGAAGAAATGGCAAACGTCTATGCATTCTTGGCGAGTGATGAGTCTAGTTACATCAACGGTATTGCATTAGAAGCCAGCGGCGGGATCTCTCTTTAATGCGCCTGTTGTATGAAGATGGTGGCGATATCAAAATCGCCACTCTAATTTCCGGTTCAGATAGCGAGCCATTGGCTGTTGAGAGCTTGGGTGGCAAGCGAGGTAAGCTCAAATCAAAAGACGTTTGGTTGCGTTTTGAACATCCACAACCAGATCAATTTTTAGCAGAAGCAAAAAAATTATTCGAGGAAGTCGATCTAGATTTTTTATGGGAGTGTGCTGGTGACGGCGAATTCTTATTCACAGAATTGGCCAAGGAATATTTTGGTGACCCTGCAACACCAATGCAGCAAACAACTTTAGCGATGGCCTTGCAAAGTGCGCCAGTGTATTTCCGCCGTAAAGGTCGCGGTCAATTCATGCGCGCACCTGAAGACCAATTAAAAGCAGCACTTTTAGCGGTTGAGCGTAAAAAGGCAGAGTTAGCTAAACAGCAAGCTTGGGAAGAGGAGCTTAAATCAGGCGAACTCCCAGAAGAAATTCGCCCGCAGATTAATGCGCTTTTATTTTCTCCAGATAAAAATACCACTGCATATAAAGCGGTCGCTAATGCTGCTCAAGGTTTAAAGGGCGGTATTGCTGAACTATTTTTAAAGTGCGGTGTTTTAACTTCGGCGTTGGCGTATCACGAAGGAAAGTTCTTAAAAGAGCACTTTCCTAAAGGGGTTGGATTTCAAGTTCAATTGCAGGCCAATGAACAAACTTCTTGGGCAGAAGCTTTACAAAAATTACCTGTGGCTGATGTCCAAGCTTTTTCGATTGATGATGCAACCACTACAGAGATTGATGATGCATTCTCTGTGACTGCAATAAAGGTAAATGATCAGGCTTGTTATCGGGTGGGTGTTCATATTGCAGCGCCAGGGCTGGCCATACAGCGTGGTGGCGCATTAGATGAGGTTGGTCGTCAACGACTCTCAACGGTGTACTACCCAGGTGGCAAGATCACAATGTTGCCTGATGAAGTCATTGAGGTTTTTTCTCTGCACGCAGCCAATCAAGGCTCCCCAAATCAAGCATCACCTTTGCGCCCTGCAGTTTCTCTATATGTCACTTTAAATACAGATGGCAACCCCATATTGGATGGCGAGTATGCGCCTACCACCAAGGTTGAACGTGTGCCAATGGCATCTAACTTGCGCCTAGATAATTTAGAAGATTTGGTGACTGAAGAAGCTTTGCAAGATGCAGACAACTTAGCTCAGATACCTTATCAGCAAGAGTTACAAGTTCTCTGGCAATCAGCAAAACAATTGCATGCCAAACGACAGCAACAACGAGTAGCTAGTGGTTTAAAAGCAGAATCTTTGGGTCTGCCAGACCCAAATGCGCTAGCGCGTGACTTTAATTTCAAAGTAACAGATGGTGTTGTTGATATCTTCGCAAGACAACGTGGCTCGGTATTAGATTCCGTTGTCGCTGAGTGGATGATTTTCTGTAACAGCACGTGGGGCAATCAATTGGCCAATCACAGTGTGCCAGGGATTTATCGTACGCAAAAAGGTTGGGGTCCACAGCGCACACGCATGCAAACTATGCCAGGCCCACATGAGGGTTTGGGTGTTGAAAACTATGCCTGGTGCACATCACCGTTAAGACGGTATGTGGATTTGGTGAATCAATGGCAACTCATTGCCATGGCGCAGCATGGTGTGACCGCCAAGTTGGTTGCACCATTCAAGCCCAAGGATGCTGATTTGATGGCGATTGCTGCAGATTTTGATGGCACTTATGCTGCTTATGGCGATCATCAAAACCAAATGGAGCGTTATTGGTGTTTGCAGTATTTAAAGCAAACAGGTATCCCTTGGAAGGGTGTTGTGCGCCACCTCAAAGATGGTCAGGCGCGTATTGAAGAAATTCCTTTGAGGTTATCTGTTCCTGAGTTAGCTGAACAACCCCGAGGAGCTCGTGCAGAGATTGAAGTATTAGATATTGACTTTTTAGCTCTTGAAGCAAGCGTCCGTTATCTAGGTTTATTGCATCCTGCTGAAATGAGCGCTGCAGAAAGTGATTTAGAGGATCAAGAAGTTGTTGAACCTCAAGGTATAGAAAAGATAGTGGAAGTGAGCGATGATGCTAAACCGACTTCCGCTCAGTAACCATATTCACTTAGATTGGCGTGAGTGGAAAACGCCGATTACCTATGCACTAGGCGTATCAGTTGTTTTACATATTTTCTTTTTGGCATTTAAGTGGCACTCAGACACTGACAAAGAACGCCGTTTAAAAACTCCCCTTAGCGTTGTTTTGGTGAACGCTAGAAGTCAACAAGCCCCTGCTAATCCAAAACGTTTGGCTCAAGCTGATTTAAATGGCGGCGGCGAGTTAAAAGATTCATATGCAACTGCTTTAAAACGTGCTGACCCTCAGTTGGCGCAGCAGTTGGAAAAAGTGCAGGCGGAGCAAAAGCGTCTTTTATCTCAGATGAAAGCTGGCCGAGAGAATCAAGCAAGCACATTGCAAGGCAAAAGCTCAGAAACTAAAACAGAGGCTAATCCGCTTGAGGCGGAGTTAGCTAAGCGTTTAAAAAAAGATGGTCAGCAACCAAGGCGTGCGGTAGTAACTGCTACTAGTGCTAAATCTGTTGTCTTTGCGCAGTATTACGACGCCATGCGTAAACAAATTGAAGGGCATGGCACAGCGCATTTTCCAAGAGTGCAGGGCAGGGCTTTGTATGGCAGTCTGGTGCTGATGGTAAGCGTTGATCAACTCGGTCGCTTAAGCAAAGACGGTATCACGGTAATGAAGTCTTCTGGTAATCAAGAGTTAGATCGTCAAGCTGTGGCCATTATTCGTTCTGCCGCACCCTTTGGTCGATTTACAGATGCCATGCGCAAACAAATTGACGTTTTAGATTGGGTCTCTACTTTTGAGTTCACCCGAGAAGGTGGTGAGCTTAAGTTAGATTTAAAAAATTGATACACTGAACAAACATAATAAATACGATGGCTCCAGTGACTAATCAAGCGATAATCGATCAAGTGAATCCCCAGGATCATCCAGGCAAGGATGTCTATGGGGTAATTGGGCACCCCATTGCGCATAGCAAGTCACCCATCATTCATGCTTATTTTGCTAAGCAAACCAATCAATCAATTCATTACGGCAGAATTTTTAGCGAATTAAATGCTTTTAAGGAAACAGTTGAGGAGTTCTTTGTGCGTGGTGGCAAAGGATTGAACATCACCGTACCATTTAAGTTGGAAGCTTATGCGCTGGCGCAGAAAAAAACTGATCGAGCTCAATTGGCGAAAGCAGCTAATGTCCTATGGTTAAAAGATGGTGAGTTGTGGTGTGACAACACAGATGGTGTCGGCCTTACAAGAGATTTGCAACGCTTATTAAAAAATCAGCAGACGTCTTTAAAAAATGCCAAGGTCTTGATTCTTGGAGCGGGTGGTGCGGCGCAGGGCGTGATTGATCCTTTGATGGCAGAGTCAGTCAGTCAGATCACGATTGCTAATCGCACTTTCGCGAAGGCTGACCAATTAGTAGCTCAATTTCAACCGTCGGCAATGGCAGCGGAGGTACATCTTGAGGCTAGAGATATTCAGAACATAGATCAGAGCAAAACTCAGGCTAACGACACATTTGATTTAATTATTAATGCAACCGCTACTGGGTTGGGTGATGCATCCCCAATTCCTAAAGAACTACTAAAAGCGATTTCAACTTCAAAAACACTCGCTTATGACATGGTTTATGGCAAAGAAACCCGCTTCATGCAAGATGCGAGAGAGCTTGGTCTAAATGCGAGTGACGGTTTAGGTATGTTGGTGGAGCAAGCGGCGGTTGCTTTTGAAACTTGGCGTCATCTCAAAGGTGCTGACAGCAATCTAGATATTGATGGTGCAATTGCGGCTGTGCGAGCCACCTATTAAAAATTACCAAGCGATAAAAACCAATCAAACAACAAAAAATAAGTCCAAGATAATCAAGAAAAACTCAATCTCTTTATGAAATATCTGCGTTATTTCATCTCTGTATTTCTCTTGTCGATTTTGGCACTTCAAGCCTTTTTCTTTTTACAAATCTTGGCTTGGCGTTGGGTTAATCCACCTGTTACAGCATTTCAGTTGGCTGAGCGCCATCGGTTATGTGGTTGGAGTGTTCCATATATTCATTCATGTGGCATCAAACAAGAATGGATTGAATTTAAAAAAATATCACCTTACTTAAAGCGTGCTATCACTATTAGCGAAGATAGTGACTTTTATCGTCATGCCGGTTTTGAACCTCAAGCCATGAAAGATGCTTGGGATAGAAATCAAAAAAATAGTAAACATTTACGTGGTGGTTCAACCATTACTCAGCAGTTGGCTAAAAACCTATTTTTGTCAGGCGAGAAAAATTACGTGCGTAAGGTGCAAGAGTTGGCCATTACTGCCATGTTAGAAATCACCTTACCTAAAAACCGTATTTTTGAGATTTATCTCAACAGTGTTGAGTGGGGTGAGGGGGTATTTGGTATTGCAGCTGCTTCACAACATTACTTTGCCATCAAGCCTCATCAACTATCGATGGAAGAGGCCGCTTCTTTGGCGGCTGCTTTGCCAGCACCTAAGTGCTATGACAAAGTGCAGTACTGTTCAAAAGCCAGAGTTAATTTTCCAGCCAGAATTGACTTTATTCTGGAGAGAATGAACAAATAATGTTCTATTTATGTTCTATAAATAGAACATAAATATTGATTTTTACCATAATTTCTTGATTAATTTTAAATAATGTTCTATAAATAGAACATTATGAATCATATTTCTCGGGCTCAATATATTGGTCAAGTTTTGCGTCAACAACGCAGGGCGATGGGCTACACCCAAGATCAGGTTGCTCAATCGTTGGATGTGCGTCGTCAAACCATTGCCGACCTAGAGAATGGTAAGAACGTGGGCAGTCATTTGCTGTTGGGTGCACTCACTTACCTTGGCTTAAATTTTGATGCGTCACCACCAAAGCCATATCAAAAATCGATTGATCATCAGCCAAGCGTCATCAAAGAATCTGGGCAATCTCTACAGATATCGAATGAATTTGATTTTCCATACGATTGGTCAAATCCAGGAGGCATGTCAGATGATGTGCTGATTATGAAAGTGTTAAAAAGATTGCGCTTTGCAGATATTGTGCGTTTGTGTAAGCGCTTTGGGGTGGATCGCATTGATCAAGAAATTAAGTCCAATTTTTATGATGATGTGCGTGATGATTTGTCAGAGATCATGGAAACCATTCACGAGGCCTTAGCTAAAAAGGTCGCCTGATATGAGTAATCTAAATAAACTTCATCAAGAAGTTTTGCCCTTAAACACCTTGAACTTATTCAAGGTGTTTCAAGCCTATTCTGATTTGATTCAAGAACTGCGTCTTGATCAACATCTTTGCTTGGTTGGAGGTACAGCCTTAGCTTTACAAATTGGCCATAGAAAAAGTAATGATCTAGATTTAGCATGTTTTGATAAGAAATTACCTAATAACGCTATTGATCAATTTTTATTTGAGTTAAAAAAAACTCATCAAGTAAGAGAGCTTAATTCGGTAGCTCAGATCTCACAGTTCAAGATTCAGACTGGTCTGAATCTTCTAGACTACGTGAGAGACTTTAATATCGACCAAGTCAAAGTGACATTTTTAAGTCTTGGTGAGAACGTCAAGCAACAAGATTTTTATAAAGAGGCATCAAAGATCAATAAAGCTTGGGCTTTCCCATTATTGGGAAAAGATGGACTTGAAGTGGCAAAAACACTAGTGATGAAGAATAGAGTTAGATCAAGAGATTTATATGATCTGATGATATTGATGCGTGATCATGGGTATACGCTTAAGTCATTGATCAATAATTTACAGACTTACTTATTAAACGATGACTTTGAATATTATCGAGCGGTACTAACGGGAAGAATTCCGCTAGATCGCGATGATGAAGGATTGTTGCCGGTTGATGTGAATATAACGATTGATCAAATATATCAATTCTTTAAGCAAGAATTAAAGTCCTACGACCTGGAAGTTGCATCTATATTATTTAATCAACAGTAGTTCTAACAATCGTTTGAGAGAAAACTCACACGCTTGTTGACGCACTTCTTGGCGATTGCCGTTGAACAATTTTGTTTCGCTATAAATGGCATCGTTTGCCAATATCCACGCAAAGCAAACTGTGCCTACTGGTTTTTGGGCGCTGCCACCTGTTGGTCCTGCAATACCTGTGATGGATAGAGCAACTTCAGCGTGACTACTTTGTTTGGCGCCAACCGCCATGGCTCTGGCAACTTGATCACTTACTGCGCCGTGTTGTGCAATTAATTCTGGTGATACATGGATGTCTTCAGATTTTGCAGAATTGCTATAAGTAACATAGCCACGTTCAAACCAGTCGCTAGATCCGGCTAGCTCAGTGATAGCTGCAGCCACTAAACCACCCGTGCAAGATTCTGCTGTACTCAAGTGCCATTGTTTTTTAAGTAGCGCGCTAGCTAATTGAGAAACAAGACCCTGAGTACTGGAGCTAGTCATGAGCATCACCCAATGCGAGAGGCAATGGCAATCACTAATAGTGTGGCTACAGCAGCGGCAATGTCATCGATCATCACGCCAAAACCACGAACTACCCAAGTAGGAATTTTTTTTGGTTGATCTAAGCGCTCAACACTGGGTTGCCATGTTTTGAAATAGCGATCAATCGATTTGATAGGGCCAGGTTTGACCGCATCAAAAAATCTAAATAACAAAAATGCGCCAAGTTGTCCCCAGATGTCTGTTGGCATCAGCATGAATAGAATCAGCCAAAAAGCAATGAACTCATCCCACACAATGCCACCATGATCAGGGACACCTAACTCATCGCCTACTTTGCCGCAAATCCAAATGCCAGCGATTGCACCCAATCCAATGATCCATGCAATCATCTGGTTATCTAATAGGGCTTGCAGAACCAAGTAGATCGCCCAAGCATACAAAGTACCAACAGTGCCGGGCGCTTTGATCGATAAGCCAGAGCCAAAGCCAAAGGCTAGAGCTCTTTCAGGTCTTGCCCAAATCCAAGATGATTGAGGAATGATTTTCATGAAATTGACTAATGACTTCTTTAAGCTTTAGCAGCACGTAGTGCATCGCGTGTAGCAATCGCTACTTGTCTTGCAGCATCTGCGAACTTGGTCTCTTGGCTGGCGTACAAAATAGCCCGAGAAGAATTGATGATCATGCCTGTGCCTGGCGAGCCTTGTACCGTGCCAGCTTTCACAGTCGATGGAATATCGCCGCCTTGAGCACCAATGCCTGGGATAAGTAATGGCATCTCGCCAACGATTTCTCGCACCTTGGCAATTTCATCAGGGAATGTGGCGCCAACCACTAAGCCTAATTGCCCTGTTTTATTCCAGCGGCTCGCTGCTAAGCGAGCAACGCGTTGATAGAGTAATTCTTTTGAAGGGCTATCCTGTTCGTTAACTTCTAAAAACTGCAAATCTGATCCACCAGGATTCGATGTGCGGCACAAAACAATCACACCTTTATCGGCATACTTTAAGTAGGGTTCAATGGAATCAAATCCCATGTATGGGTTGACTGTCACAGCATCCGCTTTGTAACGCTCGAAGGCTTCAATTGCATATTGCTGGGCCGTGCTGCCAATGTCGCCACGTTTGGAATCTAGAATTACTGGCACTTGTGGGTGTTGGCGATGAATATGATCGATCAATTGCTCTAATTGGTCCTCTGCTCCTTGAGAAGCGAAATAAGCAATCTGAGGTTTGAAGGCGCAGACTAAATCAGCAGTGGCATCAACGATTTCTCGACAAAAAGCCAATATAGCTCCGCCCTTACCTTTGATTGAGGCAGGAAACTGCTTAGGATCAGGGTCTAAACCCACGCATAACATGCTGTCTTGAGTAGACCAGGCATTGGCAAGCTGTTCGGTAAATAAAGGGCGCGTTTTCATCGGTATTTCATCAATCTTTCATCTAATCTCGTTAATATCTCACGAAAATTGCTAGAGAATTTAACAGGATGCTTTAGTTTTCTCAGACTATAGGATAAACTCCGCGAACCCCTGTGGCTAA
>JAOAUK010000047.1:20049-29272 GCA_030157655.1 Polynucleobacter sp.
TATTTGGATTGATGTTGTTGACCCTGAAGAGGAAGAGCTTCAGTGGATCAAAGAGGCTTTTGGCGTATCGCTTCCTGAACTTGAAGATTTAGGTGACTTAGAAGCTTCTGCCCGTTATTTCGAGGCGGAAGATGGCCATTTGCATATTCGTACAGACTTCATCTTGGATGATGATGAAAACTCACGTAACGTGCGAGTCGCTTTCGTATTGACTGACAACATCCTGTTCTCGATTCATGAACAGGACTTGCCTGTATTCCGCTTGGTTCGCTTGCGTGCGCGTTTGCGTCCTGGTTCTGTGCGTAATGCGAAAGATGTTTTATTGGATCTTTATTCAACAGATGCTGAGTATTCTGCAGATGCTTTGGAAGAGGTTTATGAAGACCTTGAAGAGGCAGGTAAGCGAGTTCTAACTCATAACGTTACTGATACAGACGCTGCTGGTGTTTTGGAAACTATTGCCAAAGAAGAAGACTTGAATGGTCGTATTCGTCGCAATGTGATGGATACGCGTCGTGCTTTGTCATTCTTAATGCGTAGCAAATTGTTATCTGATGAGCAGCAAGAAGAAGCACGCCAAATTTTGCGTGACATTGATTCGTTAGAAAACCACACGGCTTTCTTGTTCGATAAGATCAACTTCTTAATGGATGCAACCGTTGGTTTCATTAACATCAATCAGAACAAGATCATCAAGATCTTCTCGGTTGTGTCTGTTGCCTTGATGCCACCTACTTTATTAGCAAGTATTTGGGGTATGAACTTTGATCATATGCCAGAGCTACGCTCAACCATTGGTTACCCATTTGCGATTTGTATGATGTTGGTGTCATCTTTGATACCGCTCATCTACTTCCGTAAAAAAGGATGGATGAAGTAAGTACTATTGAGATTAAAAGCAACGCTCAAAAATAAAAAATAAAAAATAAAACTCCAAAAGCCTCTTGTAAAACAAGAGGCTTTTTTAATTACTTAAAGTGATCAAAAGACTTGAGGTATTGAGCGCTTAAGTTCGGTGGCAAGGGATGTCCGTCACCATCAATCAGGGTAATTAACTGTGCTGATGAAGAAGTAATTTTTCCAATCTTGGTTAAGGCAAGGTCTAACTCTTTAGATAAAGCATTGATTGCAGCGGAATTTTCGGGAGAGGCTGTAAAGCAGAGTTCGTAGTCATCGCCTCCTGTTAATTTACAGAGGCGTTGCAACTCTAATGATTTGCTATTCAAAACTGCAGAGCCTGGTACCTGATCAATGAGCACTTCTGCTGATACATTGGATTGATGCAGTATGTGTGACATGTCACCCAACAAACCATCAGAAATATCAATTGCTGCATGAGCGATGCCTAGGAGTTTTTGTCCTAGCTCAACGCGAGGGGTTGGGGCATGCATGCGAGAAGATGCTGCATTTAATTCTTCAGTGCTAAGTGGCCACTCGAGGCGTAGCGCACCTAATGCCAGACGAGCATCTCCCACTTGGTGAGAGACCCAAATATCATCGCCTACTTGAGCCTTGTTACGGCTTAATGCTTCTGCGCCTGATACTCGGCCAAATACTGTGATGCTAATCGTTAGTGGGCCTGCAGTGGTGTCACCGCCAATCAAGGGGCATTGATGTTGATTGGCTAAGTCAAAAAGACCATTGGAGAAAGCTTCTAACCATGAGGCTTTCACTTCTGGCATCGCGATCGCTAATGTAAATCCAAGGGGGCGTGCACCCATTGCGGCTAAATCAGACAGATTGACGGCCAAGCATTTGTGACCTAATAGGTAGGGGTCAGCGTTTGGTAAAAAATGCCGACCTTCTACCAACATATCAGTGCTAATGGCCAAATCTTTTAAGTTATTTGAGCCAATAGACTGTTCTTGAGCAATTAAGGCGCAATCATCCCCAATGCCTAGGAGGACTTCTGGGTGTTTTTTTAGTTCTTGATTGGCTCGGTTTTTAAAAAAGCGCTCAATCAAGTCAAATTCACCAAGGGGCTTTGCAGAATTGGTCATGGCTTTATTGTAGGGTCAAAACACGCATTTGCATCATGGCCTTATTCAAGAAATGACCATGGTTTTCCGAACAGGAATAGAATCTAGGGACAAATTAACAAAAATAGCAAAGTAACCAAGAGACAATATCGAGATACAACTAAAACATCTTCATCAGTGAAGATTGAGAGATTTATCCAATGACATCAGCAAAAAATATCAAAAACTCAAGTGATCAACAAAAAGAAGCATTGCGCAAAGCTGCTCTTGAATATCACGAGTTTCCAACACCGGGCAAGATTGCTATTGCCCCAACTAAACAATTAACTAACCAGCGTGACTTAGCGTTGGCTTATTCGCCAGGCGTTGCAGCAGCCTGTGAAGAAATCGTGGCGGACCCAGCGAACGCATTCCGTTACACATCGCGTGGCAATTTAGTGGGTGTTGTGACTAACGGTACGGCTGTTCTTGGTCTGGGTGATATTGGTCCATTGGCCAGCAAGCCGGTGATGGAAGGTAAGGGCGTTCTATTTAAGAAGTTCGCTGGCATTGATGTATTTGACATTGAAATCAATGAAAAAGATCCAGACAAGTTAATTGAAATCATTGCCTCCATGGAACCTACATTCGGTGGCATTAACTTAGAAGACATTAAGGCGCCTGATTGTTTCTATATTGAGCGCAAGTTGCGCGAGCGCATGAAGATTCCAGTCTTCCATGATGACCAACACGGCACAGCGATTGTGGTCGGTGCTGCCATCATGAACGGTTTGAAGGTGGTTGGTAAAGATCTTAAGAAAGTTAAATTAGTGACTTCAGGCGCAGGCGCTGCGGCTTTGGCCTGTTTGGATCTATTGGTTGATTTGGGTATGCCTATTGAGAACATCTGGGTAACTGACTTAGCAGGTGTGGTGTACAAAGGCCGTAAAGAGTTAATGGATCCGGATAAGGAGCCCTTTGCTAAAGACACGCCACATCGCACATTGGCAGAAGTGATTGATGGCGCCGATGTCTTTTTGGGTTTATCTGCTGGTGGCGTATTAAAGCCTGAGATGGTGGCAAAGATGGCTGCCAAACCTTTAGTATTTGCTTTGGCCAATCCAACTCCAGAAATCTTGCCGGAAGAAGTTAAGGCTGTTCGTGATGACGCCATCATCGCCACAGGTCGCACAGACTATCCTAACCAAGTAAATAACGTCTTGTGTTTCCCATTTATTTTCCGTGGCGCACTCGATGTGGGTGCTACAACGATTACGCGCGAGATGGAAATTGCTGCGGTGAACGCGGTGGCTGATTTGGCGCAAGTAGAGCAAAGTGATGTGGTGGCTTCTGCTTATGGCGCAAGTAACTTATCGTTTGGCCCAGAGTATTTAATTCCGAAACCATTTGATCCTCGTTTGATCGCGATCATTGCTCCTGCTGTAGCTAAAGCGGCGATGGAATCTGGTGTGGCTACTCGCCCAATCAAAGATTTCGTTGCTTACAAAGATCAGTTGCAACAATTCGTATACCACTCAGGTACCTTGATGAAGCCATTGTTCTCTGTGGCGAAAAAAGTACCGATGTCTAAGAAACGTATTGTCTTCTCTGAAGGTGAAGATGAGCGCGTATTGCGTGCAGTGCAGGTATTGATTGATGAAAAAATTGCCAACCCAATTTTGATTGGTCGTCCTGCGGTGATTGCACGTCGCGTAGAACGTTTTGGTTTACGCATGAACCCTGGTGTGGATGTGGATGTATGTAACCCTGAGTTTGATGAGCGTTACCGTGACTATTGGCAAACCTATCATCGCTTAACCGAGCGTAGTGGTGTCACTGAGTCCTATGCACGTTTAGAGGTGCGTCGTCGCAATACCTTGATTGGCTCATTGATGGTGTTCAAGGGCGAAGCGGATGGCTTGATTTGTGGCACGATTGGTCAGACCGGCGCGCATTTGCACTACATCGATCAAGTGATTGGTCATGAAGAGGGCGCTAAAACCTACGGTGCGATGAACGCATTGGTGTTGCCAGGTCGACAAGTTTTCTTGGTTGATACGCATATCAACGTTGATCCTAGCGCGGAACAATTGGCTGAGTTAACCATTTTGGCTGCCAAAGAATTACGTGCGATGGGCATTGAGCCTAAGGTTGCTTTGTTGTCACACTCTAACTTTGGTTCAAGCAACGCACCATCGGCGCAAAAAATGCGCGAAACCCTCAGAATTTTGAAAGAAATTGCGCCTGACATGAAAGTCGACGGCGAAATGCATGGGGACTGTGCTTTGGATGAAGCGATTCGTAAAAACATCATGCCTGATTCCACATTGACTGGAGATGCCAACTTATTGGTGTTGCCAAACATCGATGCGGCGAATATTTCTTACAACTTGCTAAAAACTGCCGCTGGTAACGGTATTGCGATTGGGCCAATTTTGTTGGGCGCTGCAAAACCAGTTCATATTCTCACGCCATCAGCGACGCCTCGCCGGATTGTGAACATGACAACTTTAGCGGTCGTAGAAGCAGCGCAGCAGAAATAGACCCTAAAAACTATATGTGAGCAAACACTCACATATTTATTTTTTGATATAAAACAATGGCTTATTAAAAATAAGCCATTGCGTCACTTGTCTTTGGGGGACAAAAAGGGTACTCTACACCCCATTATGACGATCAACATTTCAGAAAATAACCTATATGGCCAGTCCGTCCTGGGTAATCTGAACTCGTCTGTAGCCAATACAGGGGTTTCTGGCCCCAAATCGACTTCAACATGGCGTACGGCTTTAGCCGCTCGTGAAGCCGGCCCTACAGCAGCTTTACGCGCAGTTCGTACCAACATTGTTCAGTCTATTCGTGCATTCAGAACGGCGGACTTGCAAGAAGCTGCTAGTGAGCTAGGTCAGCACTTTATTTACGCTAGTTGCGCGCATGCCATTACCAAGTCTGAAGTATTGGAAGCTATTGGTAACGGTTTTTACTTCCCAAGACAGCAGGCTAAGAACTTCGATAACTTATTGGATTCATTGACAACTTTGATCGATCGCTCAGGCCCTCAGCCTGGTTTTGTGATTGTTCTTGATGGTTTGCCTTGCACCCATAAGTTCGATAAAGAAGCGCGCGAAACGCTCCTTGATGTATTCCGTGATGCGGTTGAGTTCTGGGCAGATCGTCGCGTATCTTGCCGCATTTTTTACTCTTTCGCTTAAAAAATAGCGCTAAAAAACACTAAAAGTTGTTAACTTGATAAATTAAATCAACATAAAGAAGTTAAAAAGCCGCCAATAACTGAGCGGCTTTTTTTATTTCTAAAAAGGATTAATTTGCCTTGAAAACTGAAACAAAAAATTCGTTAAAAAAGTCTAAAAGTTGTTAAATCAATCAAAATTGATTCCAAATCGTATGAATTGTTGCTAAAGCAACAATTCCCGCTGTCTCGGTGCGTAAAATTCTGTGCCCCATCGATACCGGTACAAAACCAGCGCGCTTGGCTTGTTCTTCTTCGGAGTCTGTCAGGCCACCTTCTGGCCCAATCAGGATTGTGAGAGCTTGAGGTGTGCATCGCTTCAGAACGCTCAAGATAGTGCTATCTGCTTTTGGAGACAGCATCAAGCGTAGAGCATTGTCATGAGGGTTCAGGCTAGATAGCCAAAGCGGTAGGTTTTGTACAGGAGCCAAGCTAGGTAATACTGTGCGCCCTGATTGCTCTGAGGCTGCCACCAAGATACCTTCCCAGTGAGTGGCTTTTTTAGCAGCTCTCTCACCATCTAAGCGAACCACGGATCGTTCTGTGTGAAGCGGAATCACTTGAGAGATTCCTAATTCAACTGATTTCTCAATAAGCCAATCCATCTTGTCGCTACTGGCCATGCCTTGCGCCAAGGTAATCGGACTTTTCGTTTCTGAGCGAAGGTTTTCGGAAATCTCTGATAAACGTACTGCCGCTGATTTTTTATCCATGGCAACCAAGGAGGCGTTGGCAGTCATTCCTTTGCCATCAAATACTTGGAAGCTTTCTCCCACTTGGATTCGGCGAACCCGTAAATGGTGAGTTAATTTAAGGTCCAGAATCAGCTCATCGCTGATGTCAACGCCAGGTTTAGGCCAAGGACCGGGAAGATAAAAATGGGACATAAAACAATCATAAGGGATGTGGCGCCAATGATAAAATGTTGAGCTTTGAGGGATCGGGACTTTTTTAGCAATAAATGCTGAAAAATGGCTTAAATCCAAAAACAAGCCGCAGGGAAAATAATGTCGTCTAAGCAAAAAAATATGGCTAACGCAATTCGTGCACTAGCTATGGATGCAGTTCAGCAAGCTAACTCTGGTCATCCAGGCATGCCAATGGGTATGGCTGAAATTGCAGTAGGTCTCTGGGGTGAGCATCTCAAACACAATCCTCAAAATCCATTGTGGATGGATCGTGACCGTTTTGTTTTATCCAATGGTCATGGATCGATGTTGCTATACGCGTTATTGCATTTGACGGGTTACGACTTGCCGATGCAAGAGTTGAAAAATTTCCGTCAACTGCACAGTAAAACTGCAGGTCATCCTGAGTACGGCATTACGCCAGGTGTAGAGACAACAACCGGCCCATTAGGTCAAGGTATTACCAATGCAGTTGGTATGGCATTGGCTGAAAAACTCCTTGCGCAAGAATTCAATAAACCAGGTTTAGACATCGTTGACCATCACACCTATGTATTTTTAGGTGATGGTTGTTTGATGGAAGGTGTGAGCCATGAAGCATGTTCATTGGCTGGCACATTAAAGCTTAATAAGTTGATCGCGTTGTGGGATGACAACGGCATTTCGATTGACGGCAAAGTAGTGAACTGGTTTGCAGAAGACACACCGAAACGTTTTGAAGCGTATGGCTGGAACGTGATTCGCAATGTGAACGGTCATGATGCTGATGCGGTCGCTAAAGCTATTGCGCAAGCGAAGAAGAGCGATAAACCTACATTCATCTGTTGTAAAACATCGATTGGCCAAGGTTCACCAAATTTAGCTGGTACTGACAAGGTTCATGGTGCGCCATTAGGTGCTGCTGAGATTGCGGCAACACGTGCAGCGATTGGTTGGGAGCATGCTCCTTTTGAGATTCCTGCGGATGTGTATGCAGCATGGGATGCCAAAGTAGCAGGGGCTAATTCAGAGAGCGACTGGAACAGCAAGTTTGGTGCTTATCGCGCCAAATATCCTAAAGAAGCGGCAGAGTTTGAGCGTCGCATGGCCGGTGAGTTGCCAGGTAACTTTGATCAAACTGTGGATGCTTATTTAGCGACTTGTGCAACTAAAGCAGAAACAATTGCAACGCGTAAAGCCAGCCAAAATGCGATTGAAGCATTGGCCCCAGCATTGCCAGAGTTCATGGGTGGCTCTGCCGACTTAACAGGCTCTAACCTAACCAATTGGTCAACATGCAAAGCAGTGCGTGGTGATCAATGGGGTAACCACATCAACTACGGCGTACGTGAGTTTGGTATGAGCGCCATCATGAACGGTATTGCTTTGCATGGTGGTTACATTCCATTTGGCGCGACCTTCTTAACTTTCTCTGATTACAGCCGCAATGCTTTGCGCATGGCAGCGTTGATGAAGATTCGCAGTATTTTTGTATTCACGCATGACTCCATTGGTTTGGGTGAAGACGGTCCAACACACCAATCGGTAGAGCATGTAGCAAGCCTACGTTTAATTCCTAATATGGATGTATGGCGTCCGTGTGACACCACTGAAAGTGCTGTGGCTTGGGCATCTGCTGTGAAGCGCAAGAACGGCCCATCTAGCTTGATCTTTAGCCGTCAAAACTGCCCATTCGTAAAACGTGATGCCAAGCAAGTGCAAGCCATTTACAAGGGTGGCTATGTGATGCGTGACGCTAAAAATGCGCAGGCTGTATTAATGGCCACCGGTTCTGAAATCGCGATTGCCCTAGAAACTGCCGATTTGCTTAGCAAAGAAGGTATTGCAGTCAGAATCGTTTCGATGCCATCCACCAGCGTTTTTGATAAACAAACAAAAGCTTACAAAGACTCTGTCTTGCCAGCCGGTTTGCCACGCATTGCGATTGAAGCGGGCGTGACGGATTACTGGTGGAAATATGGTTGTGCAGCAGTGCATGGTGTGGACACGTTTGGTGAGTCAGCGCCTGCTGGCGTGTTGTACAAACACTTTGGCTTAACTGCTGAGTCTGTGGCAAAAACAGTACGTCAATGTATTTAAATAAAAATAAACACTGAAACAGAATTTATATAGAGGGAGTTGTTCATGACAATCAAAGTTGCTATTAACGGTTATGGTCGTATTGGTCGTATGGTCGTGCGTGCTATCTATGAAGAGAAGCGTGATGACATTAAAGTAGTTGCGATCAATGGTTTGGGTGGTATTGATATCAATGCACACTTGACTCAATATGATTCTGCTCATGGAAAATTTCCAGGCACTGTGGTTGTTGATGGTGATCACCTTGTGATCAATGGTGACCGTATCAAGATGTTCTCAACACGTAACCCTCTAGAAACTAACTGGGGCGATTACGGTGTGGATGTGGTGCTTGAGTGTTCTGGTGCATTTACCTCTAAAGAAAAAGCCATGGTGCACATTCAGCAAGGTGCCAAGAAAGTAGTGATCTCTGCTCCTGGTGAAAAAGATGTGGATGCAACGATTGTGTATGGCGTAAACCATCAAGTTCTTAAAGCAACGGATCAAGTGATCTCTAACGCCAGCTGTACGACTAACTGTTTAGCGCCAGCAGTGAAGCCTTTATTGGAATCAATTGGCATTGAATCTGGCTTGATGACAACCATTCATGCCTACACCAATGACCAAGTATTAACAGACGTTTATCACAAGGATATGCGCCGCGCTCGTTCAGCCACGATGAGCATGATTCCAACTAAGACAGGCGCTGCTAAAGCTGTTGGTTTGGTATTGCCAGAGCTACAAGGCAAGTTTGACGGCTTTGCGATGCGTGTGCCAACCATCAACGTATCAGTCGTTGATTTGACATTCACACCAACAAAAGCAACAACTGTTGAAGAAGTGAATGAGATCATCAAAAAAGCCAGCGAAGGCCCACTCAAAGGTATCTTGGGTTACAACACATTGCCGTTGGTTTCTGTTGACTTTAACCATGACCCACGCCCAAGTATTTTTGATAGCACGCAAACGCGTGTATCAAAAGACGGCAAGCTCGTGAAAATCTTGGCTTGGTATGACAACGAATGGGGCTATAGCTGCCAGATGTTGAA
>JAOAUK010000047.1:29372-41640 GCA_030157655.1 Polynucleobacter sp.
TGAAAATCTTGGCTTGGTATGACAACGAATGGGGCTATAGCTGCCAGATGTTGAACGCAACCAAAGCTTTGATGGATGCTAAATAAAAAAATAGCAGTTAATAAATAAAAAAACCCGCTAAGACTAGCGGGTTTTTTTATAAATGATGTATTTCTGAATCAGACATTTACTTATACTTTATATAATTAAATTGAGATTAAATAAAAATTATTAGCACTTTTCAAATGACAAAACCCCATCAAAAAGATATCTTTGAATTTTTAAAAGATTCGTCAAAAGAACGAAAAATAGCGGAATGGCAAATGGCTTACGCTAAATATATAGAGGTATCAAACCGGTTATCTGATGAAAATGGCTCAGCTTTAGATCAATGGAGGGCTTTTTAGCCTAGGTTTCCCCGCGAGCCTAAAAAGAGTTATTTACTCTTTTTGCGCTTGGCACAGTTCTTCTTGCTACAGGTGCCATAGATGGCTAAAGCGTGATCCACAATCTCAAAGCCTAGGTTTTTGGCGATTTCATGCTGGCGCTTCTCGATAGCAGCATCTACAAACTCCTCAACGTGCCCACAATCGACGCAAACGAGGTGATCGTGGTGATCCCCCTCATTGAGCTCAAAAATCGCCTTACCCTCTGCTTTGCCAGATTCAAAATGATTGCGTAAAAGTAGTCCAGCTTGCTCAAATTGGGTCAGAACGCGGTAGACTGTCGCTAGTCCGACATCCATGCCATCGGCAACCATGGCAAGATAGACGTCCTCGGCGCTGAAGTGCTTGTGGCGGTTCTGGTGAAAGAACTCCAGGATCTTCATCCGAGGGCCTGTAACCTTGAGACCCATGTCTCTTAAATTATTTGGAGATACTGTGTTTGTCATAGCGCTAAAATCAATTTTTCTCATGATACGGCTTACCATGCAAATCTGCTTAAAAAACCTTAAAAAAATCGCCCAATTAGGTGCTGCCGCTATATTTGTAGTGGGTTTGACCGCCTGTAGTGGCTTGACCAGCTTTTCAGAAGACTCTAAGAGCAAATTAGGCAAGGTATTTAAGCCTTACCGTCCTGATATGGTGCAGGGCAACTTTATTTCTAAAGAGCAGCTGGGTCGCCTTAAAGTAGGTATGGACCGCGAAGAGGTCAAAGTGATTCTAGGTACACCTCTATTAACAAGTGTGATGCATACCAACCGTTGGGATTATGTATTTGCATTCAAACGTGGGGACACTCAATTGGTGGAGCAACGCCAAGTGACCCTATTCTTTGAAAAAGAGGCGCTGGTGAAGATCAATGCTGATGACTTGCCAACAGAATACGAGTTGATTGCAGAAATTGATGGCATCAAAGCATCACGCCCTCAACGCAAAGCAGTGAGCAAAGAGTTGGATAGCAAGCATCCTGCGCCAACAGTGGAAACAGTACCTAACCCTACACAAGGAGTTGGTATTCCGCGCGGTGACACTAGAAACTAATTAATAAAAAGAATTTAGAGAAAAATATGACAAGTTTGAAATTTGCCATTGCAGGTGCTTCAGGTCGCATGGGCCGCATGTTGATTGAAACAGTTTTAAATACCCCTGATGCACAACTCGTCGGTGCTTTAGATATTCCGGGCAGTCCCTACTTGGGTCAAGATCCAGCAGCATTCTTAGGTAAAAACACAGGCATCAAAATTACAGCAGATGTCAAAGAAGGTTTAAAAGACGCTGATTTCTTAATTGACTTCACGCGTCCTGAGGGCACACTGGCTCATTTAGAGGTGGCCAAAGAAGTTGGCGTGAAGATGATCATTGGTACAACTGGTTTTACAGAAGAACAAAAAGCAGTTTTAAAGAAAACCAGTGAAAAGTTGGCGATTGTTTTTGCACCGAACATGAGTGTGGGTGTGAACGCGACATTCAAGTTGCTGGAAGTGGCTGCAAAGATTTTGAACCAAGGCTATGACATTGAAATCGTTGAAGCGCATCACAAGCACAAGGTAGATTCGCCATCCGGCACAGCCATTGGCATGGGTGAAGTGATTGCTAAAGCTTTGGGCAAAGATCTTAAGGATTGCGCTGTGTATGCCAGAGAAGGTCATACGGGCGAACGCGAAGCGGGCACGATTGGTTTTGCCACGATTCGTGGTGGTGACATCGTGGGTGATCACACAGTGATGTTCTGTGGTGACGGTGAGCGCATTGAAGTGACTCATAAGTCGGCCAGCCGTATGTCATATGCACAGGGCTCTGTGAGAGCGGGTCGCTTCTTGGCCAATCAAACGAGCGGTTTATTTGATATGCAAGATGTATTGGGTTTGAAAAACTTAAAAATCTAAAATCACCAACTGCCATTCATATCGGTTTAAAAAATAATTAGAGAAATCACAAGGGTCTTGTTTTGAGTTCAGAAGTAACAGTTAGTAAAGAATATGATCACCGCGCTATTGAAGCGGCGGCGAATACTCATTGGAAATCAGGTGACGTATATCGCGTTGATGAAAACGCTAAAGAGAGCAACGGAAAACCTAAGAAAAAATACTATGCCTGTTCGATGTTGCCTTACCCATCGGGTAAGTTGCACATGGGCCATGTGCGTAACTACACCATCAATGATGTGATGACGCGCCAGTTGCGCATGCAAGGCTACAACGTCTTGATGCCAATGGGGTGGGATGCGTTTGGTATGCCTGCTGAAAATGCGGCCTTGAACAATAATGTACCGCCAGCAGCATGGACCTATGACAACATTGCTTACATGAAAAAGCAAATGGATGCGATGGGTTTGGCCATTGACTGGTCACGCGAAGTAACCACCTGCAAGCCAGAGTATTACCGTTGGAACCAATGGCTCTTTTTGAAGATGTTGGAAAAGGGGGTGGCGTATCGCAAGACTCAGGTAGTGAACTGGGATCCGATTGATCAAACAGTGTTGGCCAATGAGCAAGTGATTGATGGCCGCGGTTGGCGTTCTGGTGCTTTGGTAGAAAAGCGTGAGATCCCTGGTTACTACTTGAACATCACATCCTATGCTGAAGAATTATTAAGTGGTTTGGAAGGTTTAGGTTGGCCTGAGCGTGTGAAGCTCATGCAACAAAACTGGATTGGTAAGAGCTTTGGCGTGCGCTTTGCGTTCACACACGAGATCACAGATGCGCAAGGCCAATTAATTCAAGACGGCAAGATGTATGTGTTCACCACGCGTGCAGACACCATCATGGGTGTAACCTTCTGTGCGGTGGCTGCTGAGCATCCATTGGCCACGCATGCGGCAAAAACAAATCCAGCCTTAGCGGCCTTCATTGAGAAGTGCAAACAAGGTAGTGTGATTGAAGCTGATTTAGCCACCCAAGAAAAAGAGGGTATGCCCACTGGCTTGAAGGTAAAACATCCTTTAACTGGGCAAGAAGTAGAGGTGTGGGTTGGCAACTATGTCTTGATGACCTACGGTGATGGCGCAGTCATGGGTGTGCCTGCGCACGATGAGCGCGACTTTGCTTTTGCACTCAAGTACAAAATTGCTATCAAGCAAGTGATGGCCATCGCTAACCAAGAGTTCAATGTCACGGCTTGGCAAGATTGGTACGCTGATAAAGAAACTGTCAAAGCGGTTAATAGTGGCAAATATGATGGCTTAAGCCATACTGACGCTGTGCAAGCAGTCGCTAAAGACATTGCTGCATTAGGTCTTGGTGAAATGAAGACTACCTACCGCTTACGCGACTGGGGTATTTCACGTCAGCGTTATTGGGGCACACCGATTCCGATTATTCACTGTGACTCGTGCGGTGAAGTGCCTGTTCCTGAAAAAGATTTACCGGTGGTATTGCCAGAGGATTGCGTGCCAGATGGCTCTGGTAATCCATTGAATAAGCGCGAAGACTTTTTGAAGTGCGCTTGCCCAACTTGTGGCAAGCCAGCTCGTCGCGAAACCGACACCATGGACACCTTTGTAGACTCTAGCTGGTATTTCATGCGCTACACATCCCCTGGTGCTAACAGCATGGTGGATGAGCGCAATGATTACTGGATGCCGATGGATCAGTACATCGGTGGTATTGAGCACGCTATTCTTCATTTGTTGTACGCGCGTTTCTGGACCAAGGTGATGCGTGACTTGGGTATTGTGAAGTTTGATGAGCCATTTAGTAACTTGCTGACGCAAGGCATGGTGCTCAATGACACTTATTACATCGATGAACCCAATGGTCGCAAGACTTGGGTGAACCCTGATGACGTGTTGGTAGAAACAGATGACAAGGGTCGCCCAACCTCTGCCAAACATAAAGCCACGGGTCAAGCGGTACAAATTGGTGGCGTGGAAAAAATGGCCAAGAGTAAGAACAACGGCATTGATCCGCAATCCTTGATTGATCAATACGGTGCTGATACAGCTCGTTTGTTCACCATGTTTGCAGCACCTCCTGAGCAGCAGTTGGAGTGGTCTAGCTCGGGCGTGGAAGGCGCATCTCGTTTCTTACGCAGATTGTGGGTCTATGGTGCAACCCATGCATCAACTATTCAGTCAGCGGCTAGCAGCTTGCCTGCAACGCTCACTGAGGCAGATCAAGCGTTGCGTTTAGAAATACATGGTGTCTTAAAGCAGGCAAACTTTGACTATCAACGCAAGCAATACAACACCGTGGTTTCTGCCACGATGAAGATGTTGAACGCTGTTGAGCAAGCTAAAGCTGTTAGTCCAGAGGTGCGTCGTGAGACATTCGGTATTTTGCTGCGAGTACTTTACCCAGTGGTGCCGCATATTACTTTTACCTTATGGAACTTGGCCGGCTATAAAGACCAGCTGGGTGATTTACTGGATGCACCATGGCCAGAGGTGGATGAGTCTGCTTTGGTTCAAAACGAAATCACATTGATGATTCAGGTGAATGGCAAATTAAGAGGTCAAGTCTTGGTGCCAGTGGATGCTGATAAAGCGACTATTGAGTCATTGGCATTGGCCAGTGAGTCTGCACAAAAAGCCATGGCCGGATCACCTGCTAAGAAGGTGATTATTGTGCCGGGTCGCTTGGTCAACATTGTGATCTAGTAAGAATTTTTAGAACATTTCTGAAATAGCGCACAATAGCCGTATATGACAAAAATCATGACCACTACCAACAAGTATTCGAGTAAACGCCGCGAGTGTTTGGGTGGTGGTTTGGCTTTATTGGCAATGGCTACTTTAAGTGCGTGTGGTTGGCGCATACGCGGTAAAGTGGATTTACCCTATAAGAATCTTTTCTTAAGTGGTTCGATGACCCCCGAATTTCGGGATACCTTAGAGATGTATTTGAGGGTTAACGATATTGCTTTGGTAAAAAACGCCAAAGAAGCAGAATTGGTTTTAGAAATTATTACTGAGCAAAATGCTCGTCAGGTGCTTTCCTATAACGGCGCTGGTCAGGTGACTGCTTATCGAATCATTACGCGTGTTGCTTTTAGAACATTTGATCCTAGTGGTATTGAAGTCACGCCTGAAGCTGATATTTATCTGGCCCGCGATGTGGATTTTGATCAAGCTAACGTACAGTCATTCGATTTGTTGGTGGCTGAATATGTGAAGAGCATGCGTGTAGACATAGTTAATCAATTGATGCGCCGATTAGCTGCCATCAAAAAGTTGCCAGGCCAAGAACCTGCTAAAACAAAATCTTCTAAAGAAGATAAGCGTTAATCATCATGTTGAAGGCCGATGCTTTTGAAGCGCATTTGGCGCAGGCTAAAAAAAATGGCCCCCAGCCTTTGTACGTCCTCACCGGTGATGAGCCACTATTGGTCATGGAGTTGCAAGACCAGTTAAGAGCGATGGTCATCGCTCATGGTCACACGGAGCGTGAGGTGATGGTGCATGAAAAAGGGTTTGACTGGTCGGCTCTCATGAACGCCGGTCAGACCATGTCTTTGTTTGGGGATAAGCGCTACGTTGAACTTCGCATACCGACTGGTAAACCTGGTCGTGATGGTGCGGATGCGATTAAACAGTTTTGCGCACAGATTGCATCGCAAGTAACTGCCAAAGATCCCGTTGATACAGTAACGTGCATATTTTTACCAAGAGTAGACTTTCAGACGCAAAAGTCTGCCTGGTTCACTGCTTTAGATGAAGCTGGAGTGGCCGTCAGAATCGATCCGATTGATCGCACGCATTTGCCCAGCTGGATTGCGCAACGCCTAAAAAAACAACAACAGCATGTTGATGCAGGGGAAGCTGGCCAGCGTGCCTTACAGTTCATGGCCAATCAAATAGAAGGTAATTTGATAGCTGCTCACCAAGAGGTACAGAAGTTGGGATTGCTGTACCCAGAAGGGGTGCTCACGGAAGATAATATTCGTGATGCGGTATTGAATGTAGCTAGATATGATGTTTTTCAGTTAACTGAATCATTATTGGCTGGTGACCTGGCACGATTTAATCGCATGGTCGACGGCCTGCAGGGTGAGGGCGAGCCCTTGGTCTTGATCCTGTGGTCGGTCACTGAAGAGGTGCGACTACTTAATCGCCTTCGTCAAGCGGTGGATCGAGGTGACAACTTGCCAACGCTCATGAAGATGAATCGCGTGTGGGGCAACAAGGAGCGTTTGATTCCGCAGGCGCTGCAAAGACTCAACACGGATCGTTTACAAAAGGCGCTGACAGTTTTAAGTGGCCTAGATAAACAGTCCAAGGGTCTTCAAGTCCGCAAGGGTGACGGTCCAGTTTTAGAAAAGTTACCGAGTGAGCCTTGGGATGGTTTGAGAATGCTGGGGCGATTATTTGTTTAGCCAACTCCTGGTCTAGGCCAAGGTATACCAAACACCTCTTCCTTTGCCATGTTGTTGTAGTTTTCCATCGTGGACTAATTTCCTGAGATGTTCTTTGATCGTATTTCGATTTGATCCAGTGGCAAGAATTACTTCTCCCATGGTCACTTGCCCACGCTCTCTTGCCAAGTCAACAATTTCAAGTGAATATCCTTTGAGAGTTCCCAAAACAAGACGCTCTTTTTCAACCTTTTTCTCAAGGCGTCGAACCTGTTCTGCCATCGACTTCACAAAGAACATCAACCAGGGTTCCCAGTCGGGTTTTGCTGTCCTTATTGTTCCCTGAGTCTGGCGAAGTGCTAGGTAATAAGCTTCTTTATTTATCTCAATAATGCTTTCAAGTGAGCTATAAGGTACGTATATATACCCAGCTTGTAAAAGAAGTAGCGTCGTTAATGCACGACTCAGTCTGCCATTGCCGTCCTGAAATGGATGGATTTCTAAAAATACAACGATAAATATGGCAATAACTAGTATTGGATGAAGTTTTTTAGATTCCTTCATTTCTTGTAACCAAGTAACTAACTCGGTCATGAGGCGTGGCGTATCAAATGGCGTTGCTGTTTCAAAAACAATACCAATTTGTTGCCCTTCTGCATCAAATGCTGCAACACTATTACTGTTGGTTTTATAGTGCCCTCTATGCCGGATATCTTTTTCACTATGTCGTAAAAGTATCTGATGTAATTGTTTTATGTGGTTTTCAGTAAATGGAATATTCATCCATGAACTAAAAACCAAATTCATGAGCTCGGCATATCCAGCCACCTCTTGAGTGTCGCGTGTCTCAAATGATTTGATCTCTAAATTTGAGAGTAGCTCCTCAACTTGACGATCGGATAACTTACTGCCTTCAATACGTGTTGATGAGCCAATACTTTCGATCGTAGCGACCTTACGCAAAGCCAAAAGTCTCTCTGGAGCCAAGCTACCAAGGGCACGCCAAGCGCCTTTAAACTCATCAATCTGGGCGATCAGTGTTAGCAGTTCGCTTTTTATAGTCAGGTTATTTGTATTGAGCATGTACAGATTATACACCCAATAAATCACCCATTAACACCTATAAAAATGATTTTCACCTATTAAAACACCTAATTACACCCAATTAATCTCTCTTACTCTGAGAATAGTGTTGAATGAAGAGTGAAAATGAATATTTCTCATATCTCTTTGAAAATGCTGAAGAATTATTAGTGGGTCACTAGTTCAGTTAAAGTAATGCCTATGAGTACTCAAAACAACACCAACACCGATGCAATTGCCTTGATGAAGGCGATTGGTCAAAAAGCACGCCTTGCCTCTCGCGCTATGGCTAAAGCTTCAACAGCTTCTAAAAATGAAGCTTTGATCCATTTGGCTGGCTTGGTTAGAAAAAATGCGGAATCACTCAAGGCAGTGAATGCCAAAGATGTTGAGCGCGCCAAAGCGAATGGTCAGGATGCTGCATTTATTGATCGTTTAACGCTGACAGATAAAACCATTGCCACCATGGCTGAAGGTTTGGAGCAAATTGCCAAG
Organism: Polynucleobacter sp.; assembly: GCA_030157655.1. GTDB lineage: Bacteria > Pseudomonadota > Gammaproteobacteria > Burkholderiales > Burkholderiaceae > Polynucleobacter. The sequence continues at coordinate 37,664 of JAOAUK010000047.1, forward strand.
CTCTCAGATCCAATTGGTGAAATGAGCAATATTAGAAAAATGCCGTCCGGTATCCAGGTGGGCCAAATGCGTGTGCCATTGGGCGTGATTGGCATCATCTATGAGTCACGTCCGAACGTGACGATTGATGCAGCCGCTCTTTGTTTGAAATCAAGTAACGCTACGATTTTGCGTGGTGGATCTGAGGCGATTGACTCAAATACAGCGTTAGCGAAATTGATTCAAGAAAGCTTATCTTTGGCTGGTTTGCCTTCTGATGCTGTTCAGGTTGTTGAAACAACCGATCGTGCTGCTGTGGGCGCCATGATCACCATGAACGAGTATATCGATGTGATCGTGCCACGTGGTGGCAAGAGCCTGATTGAAAGGTTGATGAGCGATGCACGTGTGCCGATGATCAAACATTTGGATGGTATTTGCCATACGTATATCGATGTGTTGGCGGATCCTGCCAAAGCGATCAAGGTGTGCGACAACGCCAAGACGCAACGTTACGCTCCATGCAACACAATGGAAACTCTATTGGTCCATGAGGCAGCCATTCAAGAATCTTTATTACCTTTGTGCAAAATTTATCAAGACAAAGGTGTGGAGTTGCGCGTTTGTAAAAAAACAAAACAAGCGCTTGAAGCAGCTGGCGTTAAGAATTTAGTGGATGCGACTGAAGAAGATTGGTCCACTGAGTACCTGGCTCCAATCTTATCCATTAAGACGGTGATTAATATGGATGAAGCTATTGACCATATTAATCACTATGGTAGCCATCACACAGACTGCATCATCACTGAAGACTATTCAGCTGGCATGCGCTTTTTAAGAGAAGTAGATAGTGCTAGTGTGATGATTAATGCAAGCTCGCGTTTTGCTGATGGTTTTGAATATGGCTTGGGTGCTGAGATTGGTATTTCAAATGACAAGTTACACGCCAGAGGTCCTGTGGGTCTTGAGGGTTTAACCTCGATGAAATACATTGTCTTTGGTCAGGGCGAAGTGCGAACTTAAGAGTAAGAGCAAGAAGCCAAGATGAAGTTTTAATAACCTCATCATTCAGGATGAATGATGAGGAGCTAGCTAGAAAATAAGTAGAAATGTAAACCTAAAGGGATGGTTGAGATGACAGAAGTAATGAGTAGCGCTTATTTGTATGTGAAAGCATTTCACATTTTGTTTGTGGCTTCTTGGTTTGCGGGCTTGTTTTATTTGCCTCGCATCTTTGTCAACATGGCCCAAGAAACAAATCCTCAAGCATTTGAGCGTCTACTAGGTATGTCGCATCGCTTATACCGCTTCATGACGATTCTGATGATCCCAGCCTTGATCTTAGGCTTAATTCTTTGGCTTTACTACGGTGTGGGCAAAGGTCCTGGTTCGGGTTGGATGCACGCCAAATTAACTCTAGTAGTTGTCTTGTTGGGTTATCACCACGCGTGTGGCTCTATTTACAAAAAGTTCAAGGCAGGTATTAATCAGCGCTCCCACGTTTGGTACCGTTGGTTCAATGAGTTACCGGTTGTGATCTTTTTGATTGTTAGTATCTTGGTGGTTGTGAAACCTTTTTAAATTAAACACATTAGATGAAGGTTTTGCGATGAAGTTCTTTATTGTTTGCCCAAGAGGGCTTGAGATACCCTTAGCCGAAGAGTTAAAAGAAATTTCAGAGCGCTCTGAAGTGAAAGCGCTAGGCGCTTGGGTGATTGATCCGCCACCAGCGAACAGCACAGGTGGCTTGGGTGTGGCAGGCCCGATGTCGGTAGCCTTGGCGATTAATCTCTACTCTCGCATTGCGAGTCGTTGCTTATTGCAAATGACTCATGTCGCTTATCGCAAAGAAGATGACGTTTACAAAGCGGTGCGATCTCTCAGCTGGGAAGATTGGTTTAATCCTGATCAAACTATGCGTGTGGATTTAACGGCGCACCGTTCGCCGCTCACTAGTCTGAATTTTGTGACGCTCAGAATCAAGGATGCAGTCTGTGATCGTTTAAGAGAAGTTAAAGGATCAAGACCTAATATTGATACTGAGTTGCCTGATATACGAGTGCAAGCCCATTTAACGGCGACTCATGCCACCGTTTATTTGGATACCAGCGGTCAGTCATTGTTCAAGCGTGGTTGGCGTGATGACAAAGGTGCCGCACCTTTAAAAGAAAATTTGGCTGCAGGTATTTTGGCTTTGACTGGTTGGAAGCCAGAACAACCCTTGTTTGATCCAATGTGCGGTAGCGGCACATTTTTAATTGAGGCGGCTTATCGTGGTTTGGGTATTCCATCGGGTTCTATCCGCGCAGGATTGATGAATCCGAAGCAAGCAGAAGAGCAAGCTGCACAGGCGCACAACCAAGCGGTGAAAACTCAAAATAAAGAACAAGAGAAAACTGAAGCAAGCAGATTTACTAGATACAGACCGACGCGTGTTGACTTGGTGGGCGCAGATCAAGGATTTGGCTTTCAGAGATTAAAGCCATTTAATACACCAGATCTTAAAAAACAGTGGGATGCTTTGTGTGAGGTAGCTAAAAAGAATATTGAAGTTGGTCTTGCTAATGCCAATAAGCTCAAGATGGCTGCTTGTGACATTAATGAGAACATGATCACGATTGTTAAAAGCAACTGGAAGCGTGCTGGCTTACCAGCTCAATCAGGTGTCTTATCCAATGTGCGCCAGATTGACGCTTTGGTTGCTAAATCGCCATTTGCTGAGCCTGGTGTGATGCTTTTTAACCCGCCCTATGGTGAGCGATTAGAGATCAAGGGTGGTCGTGATGGTAGTGAACGCGTTAAAGGTCGTGGCGCACGTGATGCTTTGCCCAAAAATAACAACTCGCCAGAGTTCATGGAATTTTTAAATCAATTTGGCAAACACCTCAAAGATAATTTCCAGGGTTGGCAGGTTGACGTCTTAACTGCTGATATGGGATTACCAGGGCAAGTGCGGATGAAAGAGTCTAAGCGCACACCCTTATTTAATGGTCCCTTGGAGTGCCGCTTGTTTAGGTTTGACATGAAGAAGCCAGATGCTTCATCAACATCTTATCAAGACTGAGCTCTAATAACTTATTTTCTTTAAGTCTTATCGTTGGTAGATTTGTTGATTTGATTCCCTGCCTTTTTATTTATAAAATTCATAATTAATTTATCGTGTGAATGAATAAAGAGGAGAGGTAATTGTCACATTTTGATACCTATTTTTTTATAAAAAATCTAGAAAGCTCTGGAATTCCAGAGCATCAAGCAAAAGCCATTTGCGATGGTCTTAAAGAGTGCCATGAAGCTTCTGATCATGTCAGTAAGGCTGATTTGATGGAATTTAAATCAGAGATGAAAACAGAAATGGCTGACTTTAAGATGGAAATCAAAACAGAGATGGCTGACTTTAAATCTGAAATTAGGTCAGAAATGGCTGACTTCAAAGCTGAAATCAAGGCAGATATGAGCGAGTTTAGGGTTAGTATGAAAGCTGATATGGATTGCTTAGAAAGTAGATTGGATAAGAGGATCTCTGATACAGCTCATCGCCAAACAAAGGTCATCGGCGCCATGGTTGTAGGTTCATTAACTTTGTTGTCATTATTTGACCGCTATTTACCTACTAATATCGCCAGCCTGGCTCAAAATATATGGGCCTAGGTAACTTATCTCAAACAATATAAGAACTGATAAAGCATAAAAATGTCTTATTTCTTTAGCCCTAGTAGAATGGTGAAAAATTTAGGAAGAAAGAATCATGGAATTTAAAACTTATATGTGTTTGATTTGTGGCTGGGTCTACGATGAAGAAGCGGGCCTTCCAGATGAGGGTATTGCCCCGGGCACTTTATGGAAAGACGTGCCGATGAACTGGACTTGTCCAGAGTGTGGTGCACGCAAAGAAGATTTTGAGATGACGGTCATCTAAGCCGTCACGATGTAGAAAGCCACCCTCTGAACTGACCCCCGAAAGTTGGACACCATGTCTACATCGGGGGTTTAGTTTTATG
>JAOAUK010000048.1 GCA_030157655.1 Polynucleobacter sp.
GCGTTTGCGCCATCAGCTTCTAAGCCATTTAAATCAATCATTAAATCTTCTTGACCGCGAGTCATGGCTAAATAAACTTCTGCTAGCAACTCGGCATCTAGCAAAGCTCCGTGGAGTGTGCGATGGTCGTTACTAATCTGAAATCTCTCACAAAGAGCGTCTAGAGAGTTTCTCTTGCCTGGGAACATATCGCGGGCATTTTTAAGGGTATCAATCACCTTGGCAACATAGTCATTCATTCTGCCTCGCTTGAGTAGGCCAAACTCAGCATCTAAAAAGCCTACGTCAAAGGGCGCATTATGAATAATGATTTCAGCATCTTTTAAAAATGCAATGATGTCATCGGCGACATCAGCGAACACTGGTTTATCTGATAAAAATTCAACTGTTAAACCGTGCACAGCCACGGCACCTGGATCAATATCTCTCTGAGGATTGATGTAGTGATGTAACTTATTGCCAGTTAGACGACGGTCAATCATTTCAAGGCAACCAATTTCAATGACGCGGTCGCCTGTGAGTGGATTTAAACCAGTTGTTTCTGTATCAAGAATGATTTGACGCATGAATACTTTCTAAAAAATCTCGATTAGTCTTTCAACATTTCAGCGGGGATGTCCATAGGGCCTGTGCCGCTGTATTTGTCGAGGTATAAATAAATCACTGGCGTAATTAGTAGGGTCACTACTTGAGAAACTAGTAAGCCGCCTACCACTGCCACGCCTAAAGGTTGTCTGAGTTCTGCGCCAGCACCTAAGCCTAGGGCAATCGGTAATGCACCCATCAAGGCTGCCATGGTTGTCATCATGATTGGTCTAAAGCGCATCAAGCAGGCTGCACGTATTGCCTCCCGTGGTGGTTTGTTTTGATGACGTTGCACATCTAAAGCAAAGTCAATCATCAAAATCGCATTCTTCTTCACAATACCGATCAATAACAAAATACCAATAATGGCAATGATCGTTAATTCTAGGTTGAAGATTCTTAAGAACACCAAGGCACCAATAGCAGCAGAAGGTAGGCCCGCCAAAATAGTGATTGGGTGTATATAGCTCTCATACAAGATGCCCAGTAATACATAGATCACTAGTACTGCTGCCAAGAGCAAGATTATTTGACTAGATTGTCCGCTTTGGAACACGGCCGCATCGCCGCCATAGCTAGTAATAATCGTTGGTGGCAGTTGAATGTCTTTCACAAACTGCTCTAGCTTCTTGGTGGCATCGCCTAGAGCTGCATCCGGGGCTAGGTTAAATGAGATGGTTACCGCTGGTACTTGGCCTTGATGGTTAACAGATGTTGGACCAATGGCTCTGGTGACAGTAGCAATGCTAGATAGAGGCACCAATCTATCGCTATTTCTGCCGCGAACGTAGATGCCATTGATATCGCTCTCAAAGCGTTTGTATTCTGCACCGGCCTCTAGAATCACTTGGTAGGTATTCACACTTGTGTAAATAGTTGAAACTTGGCGTTCGCCATAAGCTGAATAAAGTGCATTTCTGATGTTGGCTACTGTGACGCCAGCGCTAGCGGCTTTTTCTCGGTCGATATTAATTTGTGCTTGTAAGCCTTTGAGTTGAGAGTCGGTGGTGACGTCGCGGAAAATGGCATCGCTTCGCATCTTTTCAACAACCTTGTTAGACCACTCATTCACACCCTCAAAGCCCACACTTTGCAAAATGTATTGGTAGCGACTCTTGGTGACTTTGCCACCTAACTGCAAGTTCTGGATAGGGCGCATGTACACCGCAAGGCCAGGGATCACAGCCAAATCTTTACGTAGGCTTTCTAGAACATTTTTCATATTCTTTCTATCGCCACGTGGTTTAAGGTTAACGAACATCCTGCCAGTATTGCTACCAGTGCTAGCTCCCCCGCCCAAGATTGAGACAAGGCTATCGATATTGGGATTCGCTCTAACAATCGCTGCAGCTCTGTCTTGTAGTTCGAGCATGCCTGCGAATGAGATATCTTCAGCAGCTTCACTTGTGATAAATAATTGACCAGTGTCTTCTTCTGGGAAGAATCCTTTCGGACTCCAAATAAATAAAGCGATGGTGATCACAAAAGTCGCAAGGGCACCTTGCAGAACTTTCTTTTGATTATTCAGCGCCCAATCTAAACCTTGTTCGTAATACGAAGTGGCTAAATTGAAGTATTCATCAAATTTAACAATGATCGGATAGTCATGAACTTTAGCGTTGGCGTTGTGTGTCTTTAAGAACTTGCTGCATAGCATCGGCACCAAGGTTAGGGACATCACGGCAGATACCAAAATAGATAGAGATACGACAACCGCGAATTCTCTAAAGAGCAAACCAATTGGCCCAGGCATGAAGAAGATGGGAATAAATACAGCCACCAAAGAAATTGAGATTGAGACGATGGTGAAGCTAACTTCACGACTGCCCTTGAGGGCTGCTTTGAGAGGCGCCATGCCATTCTCAATATGGCGCATGATGTTTTCTAACACCACAATCGCATCATCGACCACCAAGCCAACAGCAATGGTAATGCCCAGTAAAGAAATATTATCTAGGCTATAACCCATCCAATACATGATTGAAAAAGCCCCAATCAATGAAATCGGTAGGCTTAATGCAGGAATGATGGTGGCTGCAATGTGTTTTAAGAATAGGAAAATCACCATCACCACCAATGCAATGGTGAGTAGCAATGTGAAGTTCACATCATGGATCGATTCACGAATTGATGCTGAGCGATCGATCAATAGATTGATCGCTACAGAAGCTGGCATTTGTTGTTGAAATTGCGGCACCATCTTTCTGATGGCATCTACTACGCTCACAGAGTTGGCTGTGGGTTGTCTGAGAATCGCAATCGCAATCGATCTCTCGCCGTTATAAGCAGCTAAGGTTTTAACCGACTCGTAACTTTCTTGAACATTGGCGACATCCTTCAAGCGAATTGGCAAACCGCTTTTTTGAGAAATAACTAAATTGCCATAATCACTAGCGCGCACAATTTGTGGGTTGGCGTAAATAGTTAGTTGTTGTCTTGGGCCATCTAAAACACCAACTGGCGTATTTGAGTTAGCAGCATTGATGGCGCTAGCCACATCATCAATCGTTAGATTTTTGGTGGCTAATAAAGAGGGGTTAACTTGAACGCGAACTGCGTAACGCTTTTCACCATAAACAATCACTTGGGCAACCCCATCAATTGTTGATAGTGTTGGTGAGATTAAGTTTTCTGCGTAGTCGCTGAGTTCTGACATATCCATCGATGGGGATGTCATGGTCATGATCAACACTGGGGCATCAGCAGGATTCACCTTCCTGTAAGAAGGCGGGGTGGTCATCTCAATTGGCAGACGTTTTTGCGCACGCAATAACGCTGCTTGAACGTCTACGGCTGCCTTATCAATATCTCGATCGTTATTGAACTCTAGTGTGATGCGTGTGGAGCTCAAAGAGTTCGTGGAGCTAATGACGGTGATGCCATCAATGGTCGAGAATTCTTTCTCAAGTGGTAGTGCCACTGAGGAGGCCATATTCTCTGGGCTCGCGCCTGGAAGATTGGCAGTAATCTGAATAACTGGGGTATTAAAACTAGGAAGGGCTGCTACCGGAATTTTGAAGTACGCAACTGTGCCGGCTAGGACTACAGCCATAGACAGCAAAGCCGTCATCACGGGACGGCGTATACATAGTTCTGAAATATTCATTGTTCTTTTGCTTTTTCAGCGTTCTTTGTTTCTTTGACCTTGCCACCAGGACGGAGGTTTTGTTTACCTTCGACCACTATCTTGTCGTTTTCATTGATGCCGCTAAGCACTGTTTGACCTTGATATTGGTAGATCACCTTAACGGGCTTCAGGTCAACCGTGTCGCCAGCCTGAACAACATAAATGAAGTTGCCGTTGATGTTGGTAACAACTGCCTGTGTTGGAACAACAAGAGCATCTTTTAAAGTTTTAGCTTTTAGTTTGACTCTGACAAATTGGCCAGGAATCATTGCGCCATCTTTATTGCTCACTTGAGCCTTGACGCGAACAGCGCCAATGGATGGATCTACTTGGTTATCCACAACATAGACTTTGCCTTCAACGGGCGCGTTGGTGCCACCCAAATCTAAAGTAACTGTTAGTTCATCGCTGTCATCACGTTGACCCAAGATCAACGGAATTTCTTTTTCAGATACTGTGAACTGAACATTGATTGGATCGAGCTGAGTAATGGTTACCATCGCAGAGGTAGTGCTCGTGGCAGTAGCGCTACTAGTGGTTGATATATTGGTACCTGCTTGTACCAATGTGCCAGGGAATACATTGATCACGCCAGCGCGACCGGCAATTGGTGAGCGAATGTGATCAAAGCTCAAAGCTACCTCAGCAGCGCGAGCGCTAGCCTGGGCTGATTGCATGTTGGCTTTAGAGGTATCGGCTGCTGCCTGAGAAATAAATTTCTTTTCAATGAGTTCTAAAGAGCGCTTGTATTGGCGAGTGGCGTCATCTGCCAAGGCTTTGGCCTTTTCATAGTTCGCTTTATTGGCTCTGTCGTCTAAGGTGAAGAGTAAATCACCTGGCTTAACGGTTTGACCTTCTTTGATATGAATCTTGCTCACCACATTGGTAGTCTGTGGACGAATATCAACAATATTGGCGGCAATGATATTGCCAGTGGCTTCGATGATGATGGGAATGCTTGATTTTTGAACGACTGTAGTTGTCACTAATTGCGTAGGCGCTGCACTTTGGCTTTTAGGAAAAAAATAATTGAAGGCGTAGTTCGCGCCGTAAATAAGAGCAATTGCCATTGCAATATGTTTTTTGTGACTGAGTGCCCAAGCTAATATTTTTGGGATATTAATTTTTTTGATTACTAAAACAATCGTGGCAAATCCTTTGCAGGCGATACCCATCATTTTTTCTTTGAATTTGTCGATAAATTGCATATTGGTGGGCGGGGCTTCTAAAGCCCAATCTCCTTATTAATTATGCGTTTATTCTCGCACATTCATGGTGCTTTGGCTCAGTTTGAGCCAGGCTTTAGGATTTTTTCAAATGCTCTTCGACGCCTTTGTTGGCAAGGGCGTCAGCCAGCTCGTTACCGGGGTGGCCGGCATGACCTTTGACCCAGTGCCAATCAATCTCGTGTTTACCTAAAAGGTGGTCGATTTCTTGCCATAAATCGACATTTTTAACAGGGTCTTTACCGGCGGTTTTCCAACCCCTGGCTTTCCAACCGCCCATCCATTCCGTCACGCCTTGCATCACGTACTTGGAGTCCGTGTAGAGGCTCACATGACATGGCAATTTGAGGGCTTTGAGCGCATGAATCACTGCGGTCATTTCCATGCGGTTATTGGTGGTGAGGGTTTCGCCACCATATAAGTGTTTTTCTTTGTCTCCAGATTTGAGCACCACACCCCAGCCACCAGGACCAGGATTGCCCTTGCAGGCTCCATCGGTGTAGATGGTCACTTTGCCTTTGGCTGGTGCTGCTTCAGTCATTCGTTTCTTTCAGCGGAGGTTGGAAGGAAGTTTGCTGTTGATGGCTACCCAAGTTAGCCACAGGGTTTAATTGTGCCTGTGTTGTTGGGGATGTCTTTTCAATTCGACCCACTAAGGTCAACGTAGAAGTGCGCTTAATCGCTGAAACAATAAATACGGAACCTAAGACTGGCCACCAACGGTCCCCGGCCTTTTCTAAAAAGCCCATCTTTTGCATGCCTGAAGTGCTTCTGAGTGGCAGGCGATAGCAGCCAAAGCGACCGCGGTCTACTGCAAAGTCGAGCAATTTGAGCCAGTCTTTGATTCTGAGTAAATCGATAAATTTACCCTCGCGTGGCAGGTAAGGTTGACCAATTAGATGGCTGCAATACTGCCTTAAGCCCCATAGGCTGGCTGGGTTAAAGCCTGAGATCACAACTCGCCCCTCAGGCATCAGAATGCGGTTGACCTCTCTTAAAACCGCATGAGGATTTTCTGCAAATTCAAGGACATGGGGCAAAACCACCAAATCAATACTTTGGCTAGCGAAAGGCAATTCTTCTGGGATGCCGTTAATGGTGTGCCAGGATCCTGGGGTATGGTCGCCAGGTTTATCGTGGGGCGCTCTCAAGATCATCTGCAATGGCATTCTGTTTTCTTGAAGTGCAGGTAATTGAGGTAGGCCTATTTGTAGTGCATGGTAGCCAAAAATATCACTCACAATGTGGTCAAATTGAGTTTGTTCCCATTTCAGGACATATTGTCCTGGGGGTGAGCTTAGCCAAGCATCCCATGATGTCCAGGGTGCTTTAACTGTTGATGGTGGCTTTGCTTGACTCATAAGTGATTTGATTGTGATACCTGATAAAAATATATTACAAGTTCAACCGATTGCAGCATATGACGACAACTATATTTGGTTGGTGTCAGATGGTTATTGTGCCGTAGTTGTTGATCCAGGTGATGCGCAACCCGTGATTGCTTATTTAAAAGAGCAACGTTTGGTATTGCAAGCTATTTTAATCACGCATCATCACGCTGATCATGTAGGTGGCATAGCTGATTTGCTGAGTTGGGCCAAGACCAATCAGCAGCAGCTTCCTACAGTGTATGGACCAGCCCTAGAAGACATTCCGATGGTGAGTGACCCCCTTATGCAGGGAGATACCTTGCATATTGCTCCGTTTGTGCCCGAGTTTTGGGTGATGGGGGTGCCAGGACACACCGCGGGACATGTTGCCTATTTTTTAAATAATGGATCCACTCAGCACTTGTTTTGTGGCGACACCTTATTTGCCTCTGGTTGTGGACGTTTATTTGAGGGTACCGCTTCGCAAATGTTTGATTCATTGAGCAAGCTCAAAAATCTTCCTGAGACCACCTTGGTGCATTGCGCTCACGAGTACACCTTATCTAATATAAAATTTGCTTTGGCTGTTGAGCCTGATAACCAAGATTTATTAGATTGGAAATCAAGGGCAGAAGCTTTAAGGCAAGTTGGTAAGCCAACCGTACCAACAACTATCGCGCACGAGAAACGTGTGAACCCTTTTTTAAGATGTGAGTATTCATCAGTGATTCGTTCTGCATTAACTCATGCCCCACTTAGTAACCAAGAGCCGGTCAGTATTTTTGCCGCCTTGCGTGCATGGAAAGATGGGTTTAAGTGATGTTTGAACGCATTTTAAAAATCACTCTATCTGCGTTGGTGGTATTGGTCTTTTCTGGTTGTGCGACAACAGCTCGGGATTGGAGTAGTGACGTACCCAATGTGAATAAATCTAGTAAAGCCAAGCGTGCGCCCAAGGTCAATATTGATAAAGAATCTATTGATGCACTCAATGCCCCATATAGTGATTTGTGGGATCGTATTCGTGATGGTTTTGAGTTGGAAGTGGCAGATGATCCATTGGTCATCAAGCATGTGCGTTGGTATGCAGATCGACCTGATTATGTTGATCGCATGATGTCTCGTTCTTCACGTTATCTTTTTTATATTGTTGAAGAAGTAGAGCGTCGCAAGATGCCTATGGAATTAGCGTTATTACCATTCATTGAAAGTGCCTTTAATCCAGGAGCATTTTCGAGGGCGAAGGCTTCTGGTATGTGGCAATTCATGCCAGCCACTGGCAAAGACTTTAAGTTGACTCAAAATGTATTTAGAGATGAGCGTCGTGATGTGATTCAGTCGACTGATGCGGCATTAGATTACTTGCAGCGCCTCCATAAAATGTTTGGTGATTGGCAGTTGGTATTGGCAGCATATAACTGGGGCGAAGGTAATGTGAGCAAGGCTATTAAGCGCAATCAGGCACAGAATTTGCCGACTGATTACGCAAGCTTAAAGATGCCTGATGAAACGCGTAACTACGTACCGAAGTTGTTGGCTGTTAAAAAGATTGTCTTGGATTCAAAGTCATATGGCTTGACCTTGCCTAAACTAGAAAATCACCCTTACTTTGTGGTGGTGACCACCTCTAAGGATGTGGATGTGAGCTTGGCTGCGCAATTCGCTCGCATGACAGTTGAAGAGTTTAGGGCGATGAACCCATCATTTAATAAGCCTGTGATTCTTGGCGCTAGTGAGCCGCAAATATTGTTGCCTTACGGCAGAGCTCAATCTTTTCAAGAGAACTTAAATGCCTATAAGGGCCGTTTATCTTCATGGACGGCTATACGATTGGGAGCCAGAGAAACGGTTGATCAATTGGCGACGCGTTTAAATGTTGAAGCTCATCAAATTCGCGAGATCAATGACATCCCTAAAGGTATGCGTATTAAGGCTGGGTCTACCGTTATCGTGCCCAAGGTGGGTAAGAGTAAAGATGTGCCAGAGCACTTGGCTAACAACACAACGCAGTTGCTCTTAGAGAAAGAAGTGGCAGCCAAGAAAAAGGGCGCCAAGAAAAAAGGCGCAAAGAGTTCTGGTTCAGCGAAAAAGACTGCTTCAAATAGCGGGTCAGGCAACAAAGCTTCTGATAAAGCCAAGCCTAGGGCTGAATCGAAAGTAGCCTCCAATAGTAAAAAATCTAATTAAGTTCAAGAATTTAGATAAATTTCCCCTTGTCACCTAGGGTAAATCCCTGATGTGTCAGACCCAAGTCAGCCTCAAGTCGCAAATTTGTTGGTTTACGAATTCGTCATCTGTTGATTTAGGGAGAGTTGTATGTCTGCTTACAAGGCATTTCATGAGCGTTCAATTAAAGATCCACAAGGTTTTTGGGCTGAACAAGCGCAGTTAATCGAATGGCAAAAGCCATTTGATCAAGTATTGGATTACAGCAATCCACCATTTGCAAAATGGTTCGTTGGTGGCAAAACAAATTTATGTCACAACGCAGTAGACCGTCATTTAAAAGATCGTGCTGATCAGCAAGCTTTGATTGCTGTTTCAACAGAAACAGATCAAGAGAAGACCTACACATTTAAAGAGTTACATACTGAAGTTAACAGAATGGCTGCCATCCTTAAAGCCAATGGCGTTGTTAAGGGTGACCGAGTATTAATTTATATGCCGATGATTGCAGAGGCATCTTTTGCGATGTTGGCTTGTGTGCGTTTGGGCGCTATTCACTCTGTGGTGTTTGGTGGTTTTGCTTCACACAGCTTGGCTTCACGTATCGATGATGCCAAGCCTAAGATGGTGATCTTGGCTGACGCAGGTGCGCGTGGTGGTAAACCAGTGCCGTACAAGCCTTTGCTAGATGAAGCGATTACATTGTCTGCACACAAACCTGAGAAAGTTTTATTGATTGACCGCAAGCTAGTTGAGTACAACAAGGTTGCAGGCCGTGACCTTGACTATGCAACTGAGCGTGCCAAGGTGATGGATGCGCAAGTGCCATGTGAGTGGTTAGATGCAACAGATCCTTCATACATCTTGTACACATCAGGTACAACTGGTAAGCCAAAAGGTGTTCAACGTGATACGGGTGGCTATGCAGTGGCATTGGCTGCTTCAATGCGTCACATCTATGGTGGGCAACCTGGTGAAGCAATGTTCACAACCTCTGACATTGGTTGGGTGGTTGGTCACAGCTACATCATTTATGGCCCATTGCTAAACGGCATGGCAACCATCATGTACGAAGGCACACCATTGCGTCCTGACGCTGGTATTTGGTGGCACTTGGTTGAGAAATACAAAGTATCTGTGATGTTCTCTGCACCAACAGCTGCACGTGTATTGAAAAAACAAGATCCTGCTTTCTTAACAAAGTATGACTTGTCGACATTGCGCTCCGTATTCTTGGCTGGTGAGCCATTGGATGAGCCAACCGCTACTTGGTTGCATGGCGCAATCAATAAGCCAATCGTGGATAACTACTGGCAAACAGAAACTGGTTGGCCAATGCTTGCTTTGCAGCGTGGTATTGAAGTGATGCCGCACAAGTTTGGTTCTCCAGGTGTGCCTGTTTATGGTTACAACATGAAGTTGTTGGATGACTCAACCGGTGCTGAGTTGGGTGCTGATCAAAAAGGTGTTGTGGCTATTGAAGGCCCATTGCCTCCAGGATGTATGCAAACAGTTTGGGGTGACGATGAGCGTTTTGTTAAGACTTATTGGCAAACCGTACCGGGCAAAATGGTTTACTCAACATTTGACTGGGGTATCAAAGATAAAGATGGTTACTTCTTTATCTTGGGTCGTACAGATGACGTGATCAACGTTGCCGGTCACCGCTTAGGTACTCGCGAGATTGAGGAGAGCATCTCTAGCCATCCAAACGTGGCTGAAGTGGCTGTCGTGGGTATTGAAGACAAGTTGAAGGGTCAGGTTGCGATTGGTTTTGCAATTGCTAAAGATGCCAATAACACGGCAACTCTTGAGGCTGAGATTCTAAAAACAGTGGATTCTCAATTGGGTGCTGTGGCTAGACCTGCTCGTGTTTACATCGTGGCCGCATTGCCAAAGACTCGTTCTGGCAAGATCGTGCGTCGTGCTTTGCAAGCGGTTGCAGAAGGTCGCGACCCTGGTGATTTGAGCACTTTGGATGATCAAAGCGTATTGGCACAAATTAAAACTTTGTTTGGCGCCTAATCGGGATTAGTTAAAACCGAGTTAAAACTCAGTAAGTAATTGAATAAAGGGGGATTTTTCCCCCTTTATTCATTTCTAATTTAGGGTTATTACCAAGGTAAAGCGCTCGGTAAGGTATAATTCGTTGGTTAAATTATTAGATACTTGCCCTAGCGCTTAAAGACACATATACCTCCCGAAA
>JAOAUK010000049.1:0-31264 GCA_030157655.1 Polynucleobacter sp.
GCTATCAGAAGTTGGCGTTTCAGGCATTACCGTTACTGAAGTTAAAGGCTTTGGTCGACAAAAAGGTCACACTGAGTTGTATCGCGGTGCTGAGTATGTTGTTGATTTCTTGCCAAAGGTCAAAATCGAAGCAGCAGTTGATGATGGCATTGTTGAGCGAGCAATCGAAGCGATTGAAAAATCAGCTAAGACCGGCAAGATTGGTGACGGCAAAATTTTTGTCTCATCTGTTGAACAAGTTATCCGCATTCGTACCGGTGAAACCGGTCAGTCTGCCCTTTAAAGCGAGGTAAGAAAATGACACATTGGATTAAACGTCTACTCGCAGCCGGCGCAGCAGCGCTAGCACTAGGTACAGTATCAATGGCAGTTTCATCAACAGCTTATGCTGCTGAGGAAGCTAAGCCTGCAGTTACTGCTCCTGCTGCAGCTGCTGCTACACCTGCTGCTCCAGCGGCCCCAGCTGCCGTTCCTAACAAGGGCGATACAGCTTGGATCATGATTTGTACAGCGTTAGTTATTTTGATGACGCTACCTGGCTTAGGTCTTTTCTACGGCGGTCTAGTACGTAGCAAAAACATGTTGTCTGTGTTGATGCAATGTATGGTGATCTTCTCATTGGTGGCGGTTCTGTGGGCTGTGTATGGCTACAGCATTGCGTTTACTGAGGGTGGAGCCTTCTTCGGTGGATTTGATCGACTATTCTTGGCTGGTTTAACACCTGAATCAGTGGGTGCAACATTCAGCAAAGGTGTGGTTATCCCTGAGTTTGCTTTCTTCTCATTCCAAGGCGCATTTGCAACAATTACTTGCTGCTTGATCATCGGTGCATTCGCAGAACGCGCCAAGTTCTCTGCAGTATTGTTATTTGTTGTTCTATGGTTCACATTTAGCTATCTACCAATCGCTCACATGGTTTGGTTCTGGCCTGGTCCTGACGCATTTACAGATGCGAAAGCCGCAGAAGCAGCTACAGCAGCGTCAGGTTGGTTATTCCAAATGGGTGCTCTAGACTTTGCCGGCGGTACAGTTGTGCACATCAACGCAGCGGTTGCTGGTTTGGTAGGTGCTTATGTAATTGGTAAACGTATTGGTTTCGGTAAAGAAGCAATGAAGCCACACAGCTTAACTTTAACAATGGTTGGTGCATCACTCTTGTGGTTTGGTTGGTTTGGCTTTAATGCTGGCTCAGCTCTAGAAGCTTCTGGTGGTTCAGCAATGGCTTTTGCTAATACATTCTTGGCAACAGCTGGTGCGGTTCTAACATGGACTTTGGGTGAGTGGTTGGGTAAAGGCAAGCCATCTATGTTGGGTGCAGCATCAGGTGCAGTAGCTGGTTTGGTTGCTGTAACTCCTGCAGCTGGTTTCGTAGGCCCGATGGGCGCTATCGTAATTGGTCTAATCTCAGGCTTCCTATGCTTGTGGGGTGTAACAGGTCTTAAGAAAATGTTGGGCGCTGACGACTCATTGGACGTATTTGGGGTTCACGGTGTTGGCGGTATCTTAGGTGCTCTTTTGACAGGCGTATTTGCAGATCCATCATTAGGCGGTACTGGTATCTATGATTACGTTGCTAATGCAGTTGCTCCTGACTACTCAATTGCTGGCCAAGTGTTTATCCAAGCCAAGGCTGTATTAACAACAATCGTATGGTCTGCAGTAGTTTCATTTATTGCATACAAGTTGGTTGATCTTGTGATCGGTCTACGTGTGCCTGAAGATGAAGAGCGTGAAGGTCTTGACATCACGTCTCACGGTGAAACTGCATACGAAGCTTAATAAGTGTTTTGTAGTAAATCTGTGTGAAATGTAGTGTGAAATAATCCCAGTAATTGCAGCATTATTGGGGATTTAAAGAGCGGTTTCTTGAATAAGAACCCGCTCTTTTTTTATCTGTCTTAGAATGACAATATGGTCCCACATCTAATTACTGCCCTTAATGGTCCTTTGCTTGAGTTAGAGCAAAAGGTTTTAGAAGCTACGCCTGCCATTGAGCGTTGGTTTAGGCTCGAGTGGCAAGAGCACACGCCACCTTTCTACTGCTCAGTTGACCTTAGAAACGCAGGCTTTAAGTTGGCACCAGTCGACACGAATTTGTTTCCTGGGGGGTTTAATAACCTTTCGCCAGAAATGTTGCCTTTGGCCGTTCAGGCAGCGATGGCATCGATTGAAAAGATTTGCCCAGATGCTAAAAATTTATTGTTAATACCAGAGCGCCATACGCGCAACATGTTCTATTTGCAAAACGTGGCACGTTTGGCATCTATCTTGCGCCAAACAGGTTTGAATGTTCGTTTAGGAACTCTCTCCGAAGAAATTACCAAGGCCACCCCAATTGATTTGCCTGATGGTCAAAGATTAATTCTTGAGCCACTTGCCAGAATTGGTATGAAAGGTCGTCGCCTGGGTCTTAAGGATTTTGATCCGTGCACGATTCTTTTGAATAATGATTTGTCAGGTGGCATTCCGCCGATATTAGAAAATTTATACGAGCAATATTTGCTGCCACCATTGCATGCGGGATGGGCCGTGCGTCGCAAATCTAATCATTTTGATGCTTATGATGATGTAGCAAAAAAATTCTCAAAAGTGATTGATATCGATCCTTGGATGATTAATCCGTTCTTTACTAAATGTAATGGCATTAATTTCCATGAGCGTGTTGGAGAAGAGTGTTTGCAAGAGAGCGTTGATAGCATCTTGAAAAAAATCACTCGTAAATATCGTGAATACGGTATTAAAGAAAAGCCATATGTAATTGTTAAAGCTGATGCTGGTACCTATGGCATGGGCATCATGACTGTTAAAGATGCTAGCGAAGTCAAAGATCTAAACCGTAAAGAACGCAACAAAATGAGTGTTGTAAAAGAAGGTTTAGAAGTGGCAGACGTATTAGTTCAAGAAGGTGTTTATACCTTTGAGAAGATTAATGAAGCTGTGGCTGAGCCGGTTGTTTACATGATGGATAGATATGTTGTGGGCGGGTTCTATCGCGTTCATACTGGCCGTGGCGTTGATGAAAATCTAAATGCACCTGGTATGCACTTTGTGCCTTTAGCGTTTGAGCACAATGCCATTCCTGATGTGGCAGCTAAGCCAGGTGTTGCTGTGCCCAATCGCTTCTACTTATATGGTGTGGTCGCTAGACTAGCTTTATTGGCAGCCTCTCTTGAGTTAGAGCGCACAGATCCAGAGGCTGAAAGTTAATGAGAAAAATACTATTTATTGCAGACCCATTAATTGAGTTTGCAATTGAAAAGGATAGTACTTTGGCAATGATGGATGCCTGCCAACATGCGGGGCATCAAGTATGGCATTGCCACACTCATGACATAAAAAGCATTGAATCATCGATTAAGGCTGAGTGTTTACATATTGAAGTGAAACGTGGTGGTTCTGATTGGTTTACTCCACTGCAAACTAAAACAAAGCGTTTGGCAGACTTTGACGCAGTAGTGATGCGCAAAGATCCGCCCTTTGATTTGGCTTATGTAACTGCTACTTGGTTTTTGTCAGCGGCAAGCTTAGAGGGCGCAAAAGTTTTTAATCATCCTGAAGCTCTCAGAAACCATTCTGAGAAATTGGCATTATTGGAGTATTTGCGTTTTGCACCACCAACTATCATCAGTCGTGATTTGGCTGATGTTAAGAAGTTCCATGAGCATTACCAAGACATCATCATTAAACCTTTAGATGGTATGGGGGGCATGGGTGTTTTTAGGATCAAGGCTGATGGCTTAAATCTTGCTAGTATTGTTGAGACACTTGGTGACAACGGTAATAAGGCATTAATGGTGCAAAAATTTATCCCTGAGATAGTTGATGGTGATAAACGAGTTTTATTGATTGACGGTGAGCCTGTGCCTTATTCATTAGCAAGGATTCCTCAGGGTGGTGAGGTTAGAGGTAATTTGGCTGCTGGCGGTAAGGGTGTTGCGCAAAAATTAACGCAAAAAGAATTTGATATCGCTCATGAAATTGGGCCACAATTAGCTAAACGAGGATTACATTTAGTGGGCTTGGATTTCATTGGTGGATACCTAACGGAAATCAATGTCACGAGTCCAACATGCTTTGTAGAGATTACAAATCAAACTGGACATGATGTTGCGAATCAGTGGTTAAAGAGTTTAGAAAAAAAATTAAATTAATATGGCCGGAATACTAATCATTGCCCATGCACCCTTAGCTTCAGCTCTTAAAGAGTTTGCTAAGCATGTTTATGGTGAAGTTCCTAGTAGATTAGTGGCTGTTGATGTGATGGCGCATGAAGATGCAAAGATCACATTAGATCGCGCCGTGGAAGCTGCTCATACGATCAGCTCAGAAAATGGCTTATTGGTTTTGACAGACATCATGGGGGCCACGCCAGCAAACGTTGCCAATCGCTTAGCGCATAGAGCTGAATTTAATGGCCGTGTGAGAGTTATTGCAGGTGTTAATTTGCCGATGTTAATGCGCGCAATTTCATATAGAGCGGATTCATTAGATTCTGCTATGCAAAAAGCAATGCATGGTGGTCAGCAAGGCATTATCCCTATTGGCCATTTAACTCCTGGTGTGGACGGCGTATCAAGTAAAACTTCGGAAGTTAAGGAATAACCATGCCTAGCGCAGAAATAAACATTATTAATAAATTGGGTCTACATGCAAGAGCTTCTGCCAAATTAACGCAGTTGGCAGCGAAGTACCCCTGTGAGATTTTTTTATCTAAAGGTGGCCGTCGAGTAAATGCGAAAAGTATCATGGGTGTCATGATGCTTGCTGCTGGTATGGGTAGTTCTGTTGTGCTTGAGACAACTGGTGAGCAAGCTGAAGAAGCTTTTGTTGCATTAGAGGCTCTTATCAACGATCGATTTGGAGAGGGTGAGTAACTTGTCCTTTACGCTCCACGGCATTCCTGTTACCAATGGCATTGCAATAGGCAGGGCTCTACGCATTGCGCCATCCGCTATGGATGTGAAGCATTACTTGGTTGATGAAGGTGCAGAGCAAACAGAGCAGGCAAGATTATTAAATGCATTTGAAGTTGTTAGGCAGGAGCTAAAAAGCTTAAGAGCTAGTCTGCCTGATGCTGCCCCAGAAGAAATGGGCGCTTTCTTGGATGTGCACGGCATGATTTTGGCCGACCCAACGCTCACCGAAAAACCTCTAGAGTTGATCAAAGAGAGAAGATATAACGCCGAATGGGCTTTAGCTACCCAGTTGGAAGACTTGTTAGAGCAGTTTGCGGAAATTGAAGATGAGTATTTGCGTGAGCGTGCAGCAGATATTCGACAAGTTGTTGAGCGAGTGATGAAGGTTCTTCATCATGGCGAAAATCATCAAACACTTTCATCTTTTTATAAAACAGTTTCAGAAAATCGCGAGTTAAGCGAAGTCATTGTGGTGGCCCACGACATAGCGCCACCTGACATGATGCGTTTTAAGGATTTAGCCTTTGGTGGTTTTATTACTGATTTAGGTGGTCGAACATCTCATACGGCAATTGTTGCCAGAAGCTTAGATATTCCAGCGGCTGTTGGTGTTAGAAGGGCGAGTGAGTTAATTCGTCAGGATGATTGGATCATTATTGATGGTGATCGCGGCATTGTGATTGTTGATCCGAGTCCATTGATACTCGAAGAATATCGACACCTTCAATCAGAGCGTAAGTTAGAGAAGAAAAAACTATTAAGACTTAAGTACACCCCCACTTTGACATTAGACAGTGTGCCTATTGATTTAATGGCTAACGTTGAGATGCCAGATGATGCAGAACAGGCATTAGATTCTGGGGCGGTTGGCATTGGCTTATTTAGGTCAGAGTTTTTGTTCATGAATCGCAAGGGAGATATGCCTAGCGAAGAAGAGCAATTTTGGGCGTACAGAAAAACTGCCGAAGCTATGAAGGGTCTTCCGGTTAGCATCAGAACCATTGATATTGGCGCCGATAAACCACTAGATGGGCAAGATGAGGGCGGGCATTACTTGTCGCCACTAGGCTTGCGAGCAATTCGTTGGTCACTTTCTGAGCCGGAAATGTTTCTGATTCAGATTAGAGCGATATTGCGAGCATCAGCGTACGGCAAGATGAAAATCTTGATTCCTATGTTGGCACATGCGCAAGAAATTGATCAGACCCTGGAGTTAATCAACATAGCAAAGAAACAACTGGAAAACGAGTGTGTGTCTTTTGATCCTAATGTTCAAGTTGGTGCGATGATTGAAATTCCTGCCGCTGCGCTATCGTTGCCGCTATTCATTCGGCGCCTAGATTTTTTATCAATTGGCACTAATGATTTAATTCAATACACCTTGGCTATTGATAGAGCTGATAACGCTGTTGCTCATTTATATGATCCATTGCATCCCGCGGTTTTAAGACTCATAGCAGGCGTTATTAGAGAAGCTAAGGTTGCCAACATGCCAGTTTCTGTTTGTGGCGAGATGGCAGGCGAGCCATCAATGACCAAAGTTTTATTAGGCATGGGCTTAACTGATTTTTCTATGCACTTTAATCAACTCTTGTCTGTGAAGAAAGAGATTCTTAGGTCTGATATGAGTGTGTTGAAACAGTCTGTCGATGAATTGCTAAAAGCTATTGAGCCAGAAGAATTGCAAGCGGCTTTACAGAAGATTAACGCCGCTTAAGTAGTAACTATTGTTTGTTGGTTGTTGAGCAAACCGGGCAATCATCGCGTTGATGTAATGAGATTTGATCAACTTGGGAAGACCTTGCGTCCCATAAAAGTAATTTGCCAACTAAAGGTTGGCCAATTTGCATAATTACTTGTAGTGCCTGAGCTGCTTGGATGCTGCCAATGATTCCTACTAGTGGTGAGAAGACTCCCATTGTTGAACATTGCACTTCGTTAAATTCTTGATCTGCTGGGAATAAACATGCATAACAGGGCGTGCCTGTTTGGCGAGGGTCAATCACAGTTACTTGACCATCAAATTTAATGGCAGCACCACTAACTAGTGGCACTTTATGTTTAACGCATGCCGCATTGACTAAGTGCCTTGTTGTGAAATTATCACTGCAATCTAAAACAACGCTAGCGGTGGGTAATAGTTTCTCTAATAAATCGGAGGTGGCTTTTTCTTGTAAAGCAACGACTCTGATTTCAGGATTGAGTTCTTCAAGCATTTTTTTACCTGATACAACTTTTGCCTGACCGACAGAGTGCTGGTTATGCATGATTTGGCGCTGCAGATTAGTTAAATCCACGGTGTCATGATCAATCAAGGTGATTTTGCCGATGCCAGCTGCGGCCAAATAAGGTGCTGCAGCAGATCCTAAGCCGCCCGCGCCAATCACTATGGCGTGTGCCGCCAAGATTTTTTCTTGACCTTCAATGCCAATATCATCAAGAAGAATATGGCGTGAGTATCTAAGAAGATCTTGATCGTTCATGCGCCGCTTCTACTTATTCCAAGCGAGACTTAGATTTTTTGACCGACTGACCTTTTAAGTAAGCGGCAGCTTGCGTCAGCATGAAGTCTTCAGCTGAACCAAATTCGGCCGGACGCTTCTTGCGATCCTTCTCTTTTTCTTCAGGTGTTTTTTTCGCATTAATTTCTTCGATGCGCTGCAATTCTTCAAGTCTACGTTTTTCACGTTCGTTGATTAATTTTTCTTCTGAAGACTGCTTATTCTTGAGATGCTTTTCGCTATCAATTTCTCGAGTAATGAGAACATCATCAGGGTCTCCCTCTGCATTCTGATCGACTGCAATATCAGGTTTAATGCCGAAGGCCTGAATCGATTTACCAGATGGTGTGTAGTAATAAGCTGTTGTTAGCTTCAATGCAGAATCAGAGCTGAGAGGGCGTACAGTTTGCACTGAACCTTTACCAAAAGTTGTTTTTCCGATGATTGTTGCTCGCTTGTGATCTTGTAGTGCGCCAGCAACAATTTCTGATGCTGAGGCAGAGAATGCATTGACCAATACCACCATAGGTACTTTTTTGAAAATTGGTGAAAGCTCAGCTAATACATCATTGTTTTCTGACAATCTATAGTTGTCTGCGTTAGCTTTAAATACTTGTTTGGCATCTTCTGATTGACCTTTAGTTGATACCACTAGTGTTCCTGTTGGCAAGAAGGCTGCTGATACGCCAACTGCACCTTGTAAAAGGCCGCCACCATTATTTCTTAGGTCTAGCACTAAGCCTTTGAGCTGAGCATCTTTGGTGGCAAGCTCATTGAGCTTTTTAGCTAGATCAGGAATCGTTCTTTCTTGAAAGCTTGTAATACGTACATACGCAATACCAGAATCAAGTAATTTGGCTTTGACAGATTGCACTTTAATTTCAGCACGAGTAATTGTTACTGGGAAAGTTCTGTCTTCACTTTTTCTAAAAATAGTTAAAGTGATTTTTGTGCCAGGTTCACCACGCATGCGTCTGACAGCTTGGTCAAGTGTCATGCCACGCACAGGTTTATCATCAAGTCGTGTGATCAAGTCGCCTGACTGAATGCCAGCTCTTGCGGCAGGCGTATCTTCAATTGGGTTAAGGACTTTAACAACGCCATCTTCTGATGTGATTTCAATACCCAAGCCAGCAAATTTACCTTGAGTATGTTCCTGCATCTCAGAAAAATCTTTTTTATCTAAATATGATGAATGAGGATCAAGACCGCTCACCATACCTTTAATGGCATCAGTCAATAATCTTTTGTCTTCAACGGGCTCAACATAATCTCGTTTGATTTGACCAAATACGTTTGACAGATTGCGCAGCTCATCTAGTGGCAAATTAGAGTTGCCCTGTTGAGCTGTTGCGGAAAGTTGCAGAGTTAGAGCAACACCTGCAATTAGGCCTGTGCAAACAAGGGCAATACTCTTAATTGACCGATACATAATTTACTTTTCTAAATAGAAGTGCTTAATAGGTTTTAGGTTGTCATCTAATTCATAAACTAATGGAACGCCATTAGGAATGTTGATTTCCATGATGTCTGAATCAGAAACTTCATCTAGATACTTTACTAGTGATCGGATACTGTTGCCATGAGCTGCAATTAATACACGTTTACCAGAGCGAAGCGCAGGGGCAATAGACTCTTCCCAAAGCGGTAAAACTCGAGCAACGTTGTCTTTAAGGCACTCACCCAATGGGATTTCTTCGCGTTTCAATTTTGCGTAACGAGGGTCGCTGTATGAGGTTCTTGGGTCATTAGGGTCCAACAATGGAGGTCGAACATCATAAGAGCGTCTCCAAATATGAACCTGCTCGTCACCATATTTGGCCGCAGTTTCAGTTTTATTGAGTCCGGCCAATGCGCCATAGTGACGCTCATTAAGGCGCCAGCTATGTACAACTGGTAGCCACAATCTATCCATGGCTTCTTGAGCATGCCAAAGGGTGCGAATGGCCCTCTTCAGCACAGATGTGTAAGCAATGTCAAAATCATAGCCGGCAGCCTTTAAACTTTCACCGGCTTGGATAGCCTGTTGAACACCAGTTGGTGTTAAATCTACATCAACCCAGCCGGTAAAACGGTTTTCTAGGTTCCATTGGGATTCGCCGTGGCGGATAAGTACGAGTTGTTTCATATTCACATTCTATAATTTACTGATGGACTTCTTTACAAATACAAATAATCTATTACTACTGGCTACTTTATTAACTTCGGGCTTGGCTTTGGCCTTGCCCCAATTATTGGGTCGCTTTAATCAACAATGGCTAGGCGTTCATGCTGCTGTTCAGTCTGTTAATCAACAAGGGGCTCAAATTGTTGATATACGCAGTGCTGAGGAGTACAACTCAGGACACATAGCAAATTCTAAACATTTACCAGTTTTAGAGCTTGATAAAGGCTTTAAGCATTTAAAACTTGATACAAATAAGCCTATCATTTTAGTTTGTTTAAGCGGCTCTAGAGCAAGTAGCGCTCTTGGAAAGTTCAAAAAAGCTGGATTTTCAGAAATTATGTGTCTAGAAGGTGGCATTTCAGCTTGGAATCAAGCCGGTTTGCCCTTGGTTAAGTAATAAAAGGTTCAAAATGCCAAAAATTACTATGTACAGCACGCAAGTTTGCCCATACTGTGTGATGGCAGAGAGGTTATTGACCTCAAAGGGCGCAGTGATTACTGACAAAATTTTGGTAGATAAGGATCCTGCCAGAAGAGAAGAGATGATGACCAGAACTGGGCGCCGCACGGTTCCTCAGATTTTCATTGATGAAACTCATGTGGGTGGATTTGATGACTTATCAGCCCTTGATAAAGCAGGTAAATTAGATCCATTGTTAGGTAAATAAGTAAATAAAAGTAGATAAATAGGAAAAACATGACAGAAGCAGCAAATGGTTCAGCAAATTCAACTGACAACAATCCAAGTTTTCAAATTCAACGTATTTACCTGAAAGATATTTCTTTGGAGCAACCTAATGCTCCACAAATTCTTTTAAATCAAGGTGAGCCTAAATTAGAAGTACAAGTTGATATTCAGGCTAACCAACTTGATGAGAATAATTTCCACATCACGTTGGTAGGTACAGTCACAACAAAAATTGAAGAGAAGGTGCTTTTCTTGGTGGAAGCTCATCAAGCCGGTATTTTTGAGATTCGCCAGATGCCACCGGAACAAATTGATCCGCTATTAGGTATTGCTTGCCCAACAATTTTGTTCCCGTATTTGCGCGCAAACATTGCAGATATGATTAGTCGTGCAGGCTTCCAGCCGGTTCATTTGGCTGAGATTAATTTCCATGCTCTTTATGAGCAACGTTTGCAGCAGGCTGCCGCAGCTCCTGCATCAAACGATAGCGGCATTATTTTGCCGAACTAATATATGAAGGTTATTTTTCTTGGGGCAGGAGCATGGGGTACAGCGATGGCCATGCACGCCTCCAAGAACACTAAGAACTTTGATGTGACTTTATGGAGTCGCTCATCGTCCTTGGCTGATGAGATGACGAAAACTCATCGTAACCAAAAATATTTACCAAGTATTGACCTTCCTCATCAGCTAAGAGTCAGCAGCAACTGGGAAACCATTTTTACTGGCGCAGATGAGCAAGATTTATTGGTGATTGCAACACCGGTTTCTGGTTTAAAAGATACTGTTCATTCTCTATTAAAGCTTGGCAACATTCCTAGAAATTGGGTTTGGTTGTGCAAGGGTTTGGAGCCTGGCACATCATTGATGCCGCACCAGGTTATTGAGCGTGAGTTAAAGGCTGGTAACGCTTTAGAGCGCGGTATTCGTTTGGCTGTTTTATCTGGACCTAGCTTTGCCAGTGAGGTTGCAAAAGGAATGCCTTGCGCATTAACTGCGGCAAGTAGCTCGACAGAATTGGTTGCTTTGATTCAACAAGTTTTTCATCATGGCAATATGCGCGTTTACGGCAGTGATGATGTTGTGGGTGTTGAGTTGGGTGGCGCCATTAAAAACGTATTAGCGATTGCAACTGGTATTGGCGATGGTTTAGGGCTTGGTTTAAACGCGCGCGCTGCAGTGCTGACAAGAGGCTTGTCAGAGATGATGCGATTAATCATATCGATGGGGGGCAAGTCTGAAACTGCGATGGGCTTAACAGGCGTTGGAGATTTGATTCTCACAGCAACCGGCGATCTTTCTAGAAATAGACAGGTTGGACTTCAGTTAGCTTCAGGTAAAAAATTATCAGAAGTATTAAGTGGTTTAGGCCATGTTGCTGAAGGTGTTAGATGTGCTCAAGCAGTCAATGATTTGGCTAAATCAAAAGGCATCGAGATGCCAATTACACACATGGTGTGTGAAGTCTTATTTAATGGACAAGACGTTGTAACAGCAGTGAAATTGCTAATGAGTCGTGACGCTAGATCTGAGTCACACTAAGTTATTCGCCATCAATAAAATTCATTTGGCGCCAAGCCTCATAAACCATCACGGCTGCTGCATTCGATAAGTTAAGGCTACGACTATTTGCGCGCATAGGCAGTCTAAGAGCTCTTTCGGGTAAAAAATAATCCCGTACTGCTTGGCTTAATCCTTTAGTCTCTGAGCCAAATACCAAGTAATCATTTTCTTGAAATTTGCATTCTGAAAGATGTGCTTTGCCTTTCGTGGTGATGGCAAACATCCTATCTTGCGCAGGTTTTTCTGATTCCATAAAAGCCGGCCAATTGGCATGAACTTTCATATTGGCATATTCGTGATAGTCCAAGCCTGCTCGCTTTAATCGAGAGTCTTCTAGAGGAAATCCTAGAGGTTCTATGAGATGCAATTTTGCGCCTGTATTGGCGCATAGGCGAATGATGTTGCCAGTATTCGGAGGTATTTCTGGCTCAACTAATACAACATTTAGCATTTTATTTATAAGGCGTTCTTAGAATTACCCAATTATGAACACTTTGGGCGCCAAAATCTTTAAGTAATTTTGCAATGGTGCTCAATGTCGCCCCCGTGGTCATCACATCGTCAATCAAGACAATGCGAGCGTTTTTAATCATATTAATTTTATCTGGATTGACATCAAACACTGCTTGAAGTCTTTTCATTCTTTCTTCACGATTGGCTTGAGCTTGATTGGCTTCAAGATGACTTCTAAAAAGAATTGAAGATGATCTTGTGATTTTTAATTCTTTTGAGAACCATTTACATAGCTCCCATGATTGATTAAAGCCCCTTTGATTTAATTTTTGAGCGCTCATTGGAACCGGAATTAAAAGATCAATGTTATTCATTAAATTGCGCATTGGATGGATTTGCAGCCAAGCATCAACAAGACCTCTGGCAATCGCTACTTGATGCTTGTATTTGTAATCATGGACCGCATTAGTTAATGGGCCACCATAACAATCCATACAAATGGTTTTATCAAATTGCGGCGGGCGATTTTTACAACTAACGCAAATTGTTTTTAGTTCGTCGCAAATTAAAGCGCATTGTGAACATCTATTGATTTGGCGGCACTTTAATAAATTAATGCATTTATCGCAAATTCTAGATGCTTGAAATTTACTACAGCCAATACACGAGGTTGGGAGCAGAAATTTCATGGGTCGCTGAGTATACTGATGGCCTATGTCCACAATCTCGACAGTGTCTAACTCCTTGCCTAAATTTCTATCGCTTGAGATCGCTAAGCGCATGGAAGATAAATTGTCGATTGTTAGGATGGAGCCGCCAGCAATTTGTCATCTCGGCCAAGTGGATATTGAGTTGCTTGGTAAAAGATATCCACGCGCGAAACATTTTTCGACCAATCCTGATCTGGTTGCAAATGGCCTCAAGAAAGCTTTTTTAAAACTTATCAATCAACCTTATTTTGAGACCATGACTGATAAGGTTGATTTGATTTGGTCAAATCTTGAGTTGCAACATCATGATGCGCCTGAGTTACTCATTAAAAAGTGGCGTGAGCTATTAAAAGTAGAAGCATTATTAATGTTTAGTTATTTGGGGCCGGATACTGGGAGAGGTCTTGCCAAGTATTTTGACAGTAATGATTTGGTGAGTCTGCCTAGCGCATGGGATATGCATGATGTAGGCGATGCTTTATTAAAGGCGCGTTTTTCTGAACCCGTGATGGACATGGAATACATCACCCTAGATTATGAAAATTTTGATTTATTGGTTTCTGATGCGTTTGATCTGGGTTTGTTAAAGACAAGAAGTCCCAAGTTGTTAAATTTGCCCCAAGACATAACTTTAAAAATGACTCTAGAGGTGGTTTACGGTCACGCATGGACCCCAGTTCATGATTTATCTAAGGCTGAGGGTGGTCTAGCAACAATTAGCCCGGACCAAATTGTTAGAGCAAAGCGCTAAGTAAGCGAGCGCTCACACACCCTGTTGGCTATGGGTAACTATCTAAATCTTCAAAAAGCGCAGTAATTTATTGCGCTAGATCAAATTCACCAAATATAATCACGCGATATTACTTGCACATCAATTTAGTGCAGTGCAATAGACCAAGAATTTATTAAATGGGAATCAAGATGAAACAACGCACATCATTAGCCGGTTTGCTATTTGGTTTAGTGGGCTTGCTCCAGGGTAATTTGGCCTGGGCTGTCAATGACATGCCAGGCGGCCCAGCACGCTTTCAGTTAAACCTGCACCCAGCTGCAACAAAAGTTGCTGAAGAGGTGGCTGTCCTTCACTGGATGATGTTAATTATCTGTGCGGTTATTTTCGTAGCCGTATTTGGCGTGATGTTTTACTCAATTTACAAACACCGTAAATCATTGGGTCACAAATCAGCAAGTTTCCACGAAAGCACAACAGTAGAAATCATCTGGACGGTTGTGCCGCTATTAATCGTTATTGGTATGGCATTGCCAGCAACAAAAACTGTTGTTGCAATGAAAGATACAACTAATGCTGATGTGACTATTAAGGTAACTGGTTATCAATGGAAATGGGGCTACGACTACATCAAGGGTGAAGGCGAAGGCATTTCATTCTTGCAAACATTGTCTACTCCTCGTGAACAAATCAATAACCAAGCAGAGAAGAGCGACACATACCTCATGGAAGTTGACAATGAGATGGTTGTTCCTGTTGGCAAGAAAATCCGCATGGTTACAACTGCTAACGACGTTATTCACTCATGGACAATTCCTGCGTTTGGCGTGAAGCAAGATGCTATTCCTGGTTTTGTGCGTGACACATGGTTCCGCGCTGAAAAAGTAGGCACATTCCGTGGCCAATGTTCAGAGTTATGCGGTAAAGAACATGCGTTCATGCCTATTGTTGTAAAAGTGGTTTCAGATACAGACTACGCAGCATGGGTTTCTGAAAAGAAAAAACAATTGGCATCTTTGGCGGATGACCCAAGCAAAACATTCACAATGGATGAGTTAAAGCAACGTGGTGAAAAAGTTTATGCAGCTAACTGCGCAGCTTGCCATCAACCTAACGGTAAAGGTGCTGGCGCATTCCCAGCATTAGATGGATCAAAAGTTGTTGTTGGCGCTAAAGAAGGCCAATACAAGATTTTATTGAACGGTAAAAATGCAATGCCAAAGTGGAATCAATTAAATGATGTTGAATTGGCAGCCGTTATGACATACACACGCAATACATGGGGTAATAAGACTGGCGAGTTGATCCAGCCTAAAGACTTCACTGCAGCACGCGCAGCTAAATAAACATATATATAGATAGGTAATTGGAGCGACTATGAGCACAGTAAGCCACGCACACGATCATCATGATGATCACGCACATGACCATCCACATGGATGGCGTCGTTGGTTGTTTGCAACCAACCATAAAGATATTGGTACTTTGTACCTGATCTTCTCATTCGTTAGCTTGCTGGCTGGCGGTGTAATGGCGCTTTTAATTCGTTTGGAGTTATTCCAGCCGGGTTTGCAATTTATTCGCCCTGAATTATTCAATCAGTTAACTACTTTGCACGGTTTAGTGATGGTGTTCGGTGCCATCATGCCGGCATTCGTTGGTTTTGCTAACTACATGATTCCATTGCAGGTGGGCGCTTCAGATATGGCGTTTGCTCGTATGAACAACTTTAGTTTCTGGATCATGCCTGTAGCAGCATCATTGTTATTGTCATCATTCTTTGTTCCTGGTGGCGCAACAGCTGCTGGTTGGACTCTTTATGCACCCCTATCTGTGCAAATGGGTCCTGGTATGGACATGGCCATTTTTGCTGTTCACTTGATGGGTGCCTCATCGATCATGGGTTCAATCAACATCATTGTGACGATTCTTAATATGCGTGCCCCTGGCATGACATTGATGAAGATGCCAATGTTCTGCTGGACATGGTTGATTACTGCTTACCTATTGATTGCTGTAATGCCTGTTTTGGCTGGTGCGATCACAATGGTTCTAACAGATCGTCATTTCGGTACAAGCTTCTTCTCAGCAGCTGGTGGTGGTGACCCAGTGATGTATCAGCATATTTTCTGGTTCTTTGGTCACCCAGAGGTTTACATCATGATCTTGCCAGCGTTTGGCATCATCAGCGAAGTGATTCCAACATTTGCACGTAAGAGATTGTTTGGCTATAGCTCAATGGTTTATGCAACAGGTTCTATCGCGATCTTGTCATTCATCGTTTGGGCTCACCACATGTTTGCAACAGGTATGCCAGTAACTGGTCAGTTGTTCTTCATGTATGCAACTATGTTGATTGCTGTTCCAACTGGCGTGAAGATTTTTAACTGGATTGCAACAATGTGGCAAGGTTCAATGACATTTGAAACTCCAATGTTGTGGTCTATTGGTTTCATCTTCGTTTTCACCATGGGTGGTTTCACTGGTTTGATTTGCGCGATGGCTCCAATTGACATCATGATTCAAGATACATACTACGTAGTTGCGCATTTCCACTACGTATTGGTAGCTGGTTCATTGTTCGCTCTATTCGCAGGTTTCTACTACTGGGCGCCAAAGTGGACAGGTTTCATGGTGAATGAATTCCGCGGTAAGGTTCACTTCTGGGGTTCAATGATTTTCTTTAACCTAACATTCTTCCCGATGCATTTCTTGGGCTTGGCTGGTATGCCACGTCGTTATGCTGACTACCCAGTACAGTTTGCAGACTTTAACGCTGTAGCTTCTATTGGCGGTCTTGGTTTCGGTTTAATGCAGGTTTATTTCTTGTTATTCGTAGTATTGCCAACGTACCGTGGCGGCAAGAAAGCTGAAGCTCAAGCATGGGAAAACGCAGAAGGTTTAGAGTGGACTGTTCCATCACCTGCGCCATTCCATACTTTTGAAACGCCACCAACAGTTAAGTAATCCGAATTCGGAAACTTATGAGCCAATCAGTTCAAGACAAACCAAATCCAAGCGCGAGCAATCGTCGCCTAGGTTTGGTTTTGTTAACGGTTGCAGTAGCTTTCTTTGTGGGCATTCTTGCGAAGAAAGTGATATTCGGTTAATTAATGGCTTTTAATCTCACCAATTACAACCGTCAAATGTTGTTAAAGCTAGTGGTTATTAGCTCGGCAATGTTTGCTTTTGGTTATGCCTTGATTCCGATGTATAAGGTCTTGTGTGAGGTAACAGGCATTAATGTTGTTACAAGCAAAAATGATTACGGAACACGCGCAGTTAAGGCAGTTAGCAAAAATACTCAGGTTGATGAAAGCCGTTTGATTACTGTTGAATTTGACTCAAATACACAGGGTCCTTTTAGATTCCGTGCTGTTAAAAATTCAATGCAGGTTCATCCTGGTGAAATGATTCAAGTTGTTTATGAGGTTGTAAACACACAGGGTCGTGCAGTATCAGCGCAAGCGATTCCAAGTTATGCGCCCAAACAAGCAACGCAGCATTTCACAAAGTTGGAGTGTTTTTGTTTTGAGCAACAAACGCTCAAGCCAAATGAATCACGTGAAATGCCAGTTGTTTTTGTGATCGATCCAGCTTTGCCAAAAGATGTAAAGAACATTACTTTGTCGTACACCTTCTTTGAGGTGGGTAATGGTCAAAAAGTAATTACTGGCGAACATAACAGTAAGCCGTCAAAGATATAAGTATGGAAAAGCAAAATCGCAGTTCCATGATGATATTTCTAATCTCTATGAGAGCAGTCTTGTGGGGATTTTTGGGAGTACGCAAGAGGTCTGGTCAAGATGCAGATATGTCTTCTGTATCGTTTGTTCATATTGTCCTTGCGGGAATATTAGGCGCAGTAATTTTTATGACAGTGTTGTTATTAATTGTCAAAGCAGTTGTAGCGAATTGATTTTTTAGGAGAGAGAGAATGTCTTCCAGTGTTTCAAAAGCCCCTTACTACTACGTACCGGCTCCAACACGTCATCCAATCGTCACTAGCCTAGGTCTATTAGGTTTTGGTTACGGTGCATCCATGTGGGTTAATGGCAGCACATTTGGTATGTTGTTGTGTCTTGCTGGTGTGATTTGGACAATCGCATCTCTATACACATGGTTCGGTGATGCTATTCACGAATCAGAGACTGGCATGAATAGCGTGAACGTTGACGTTTCATATAGATGGTCGATGGCTTGGTTCATCTTCTCAGAAATCATGTTCTTTGGCGCATTCTTCTCAGCATTGTTTTATGCAAGAAGTATTGCAATGCCATGGTTAGGTGATATTGATAACAAATTGTTATGGCCTGATTTTGCTGCTACATGGCCTAACGCTGGTCCAGCAGGTTTGGTGGATAGCTTTAAGACAATGGGTCCTTGGCCTATCCCTACAATCAACACAATCTTATTGTTAAGCTCTGGTGTGACTGTAACTTGGGCTCATCACGCTATGCGTGAAGGTCACCGTAAGCAAGTAATTCAGGGCTTGGCTGCTACAGTAGCTTTGGGCGCAATTTTTATGTGCTTCCAAGTGTATGAGTACATCCACGCTTACAGCGATCTAAACTTGAAGCTCAGTTCTGGTGTGTATGGCTCAACATTCTTTATGTTGACTGGTTTCCACGGTTTCCACGTAACAATGGGCGCAATCATGTTAGCGGTAGTTTTATTCCGCACCATGAAGGGTCACTTCACACCTGAAAATCACTTCGCATTCGAAGGTGCTGCTTGGTACTGGCACTTTGTTGACGTGGTTTGGTTAGGTTTGTATGTAGTTGTTTACTGGATGTAAACAATCAGACATTAAAAAACGCCGCTCAAGCGGCGTTTTTTAATACTAAGCAGCAAAAAATTTAAGGCTGAGTATTAAGTTTGGGGTTAGCCAGCGACTCTGATACCAGTACTTTGTATGTATCCTAAAGTGTGTGCAATCCATATGCCAATAAATAAGGCTATAGATAAGCCAATGCGTAGCATCAAAGAGTAAACGGTTTTAGAGCTCTTGCCTTTGTCGCGCATCATATAAAAAAGAGCGGAGCCAAGGCTGCCTAAAATTAATAAAAAAGCGATAGGGATAATCCAATTCATAGGTATGCATCGTATCATTGCTTTATGTTTAAACAGTTAGTTTTATTACGACCGGTAGCTACTTTTTCTGCCTTAGTCACATTCGTCGTTGCAATGGCATTGGGATATTGGCAGGTCGATCGGATGCATCAAAAGTTATCTTTGGCTGCTGACATAGCAAAAAAAGAAGTTTCTGCCCCACTATTGGCCCATGCCAAGCAATGGACTTATGAAGAGGCTAAACACCATCGTATGGTTGCTAGAGGGTCATATATACCTGGGGCAACAGTTTGGCTAGAAAACCGCCCACATCCGCAAGGACGAGATCCTAAAACAGGCATTACAGTTGGTTTTTATGTTTTAACCCCTGTGCAGTTGCAATACAGTGATCAACTAATATGGATTAATAGAGGTTGGGTTCCTAGGGATGGTATGGATCGTGAAAAACTACCTCCTTTAATGACTCCAGTTGGAATGGTTGAGGTGGAGGGGTTGGTGTTTGAGCATCCCGCCCGCGTTATGAATGTGGGTAATGTTGATGCCTTGGCACAAAAGCAAAAAATTCAGCAAAATCTTGATATTGAAAAGCAATCTGCCCAATTAGGTTTGCCATATTTGCCGTTTATATTAAGGCAAACACATGGTGGTCCAGATGATGGTTTGCAGCGCGACTGGGCGCCAATGCAAGATGGTTCAGAAAAGCATAAAGGTTATGCGTTTCAGTGGTTTTCATTGGCTGCTTTGACAATTCTCTTTTGGTTGTTTAGCGGGCTACTAAGGAAAAAAGTTTGATGCAAAAAGATAATTTAGACCCTCTCATTCCTGCAACAGGAAGTCAAAGAATTGATGCGGCTACTAAGCGTGGTCGGATACAGATGATTCTTTTGTTATTGGTGTGTGCTGCGCCAGTGATTGCCTCATATTTTACTTTTTACGTCATTAAGCCTCAGGGTGGTAAAACAAATATTGGACAATTAGTTAGCCCAGTACAACCGATGCCACTAACTGGTTTGGATGCGCAGATACAAGGCAAGTGGACATTATTGCTAGCCCGACCTGCATCTGAGTGTAAGGTTGGAAATGATGCTTGTGTGTCTTTGTTGTATTTAATGAGGCAAGTAAGAATCGCTATGGGTAAAGAGAGCCAACGTTTGCATTTGATATGGTTGGTAACTGATGAAGAGACAATTAATCCTGAGTTAGAAAAAGCTTACGACAAAGAAGTTGCTGGATTTACTTTTTTGCGACTGCCTAAAGATCTGGCGCAAAAAGAAAAGTTATTGCAATGGTTGAAGTTAGATGATGCAGAGGCAGCGATTCATTTGGTGGACCCGCGTGGAGACAGAATGATGCGCTTTGCCACTAAGCCAGAAACTCCGGACTTCAAAAAGGTTTCTAAAGATATAGAGAAGTTACTTAAGTGGAATCCAACGGGCAAGGTTAATTAATATGAGTTTGATTGCCTGGATACAACTGCTATTAATTGGTTTTGCAATTGGCGCCTGCTTGTTATTAATTTTGTGGTGGAAAGCTAAAACATTTAGTTTTCACAGATTAGTTTTGTTAACAGTTTTTTTTACATTTGATCTCATCTTGTTTGGCGCGTTTACGCGTCTGACGGATTCTGGCCTTGGTTGTCCGGATTGGCCTGGCTGTTATGGGTTATCTAATCCAATCGCAGCGCTCTCTCATATTCGTGAGGCAGAAAACTTAATGCCTACAGGGCCTGTAACTCTCAGTAAGGCATGGATTGAAATGCTACATCGTTATTTTGCGATGGGCGTCGGATTTTTAATTATTGTTATCACTGTCTGGGCTTGGTTAAAGAGGCAGCAAATAGGCGCACAGATTCCACGCGTTGCAAGCCTCATTTTATTGTTGGTGTGCATACAGGGCGCATTTGGAGCATGGACTGTCACTTTGAAATTGCAGCCCATAGTTGTAACCACACATTTGATGTTGGGTTTATCGTTGTTGGCGGCTTTGACCTATTTATCAAGCATGAGCGCTAGATTGGAGCATGGCATATATGGCCATCAAAAAGTTAGCACATATCGCATGAATAGAGGTTCGATTTGGTTTGCATTGGTGGTGTTGATTATTCAAATATTCTTAGGTGGTTGGGTCAGCACGAATTATGCTGTTTTAGCCTGCGATGATTTTCCTATGTGTCATGGGTCATTATTTCCTGCTATGAATTTTTCAGAAGGTTTTGGTCTTTGGAGAGAGTTAGGTAAAACAGTGGATGGCGCACACTTAACTATTGATGGATTAAGAGCTATACATTGGGTGCATCGTTTGGGTGCAATTGTTGCATTGGGGGTATTGTTTTATTTGGGCTTTAAAACTTTAAAAGCATCAATCGTGTCAGCAAATCCCGAGCTAAGACGCTGGGCTTTTACATTGTTAAGTTTATGCGTTATTCAGTTAGTGACTGGTATGAGTAATATTATTTTGGATTGGCCACTAGTGGCTGCTTTACTTCATACGGGTGGTGCCGCAGCTATTCTTGTGGTGCTGGTAAGAATGTTAACTTTGAGTGCAGAGGAGTTTGATCGTGGCTAAAAATACTCTGCAAGTGATGCCAAGATGGCGCCAGTATTGGGCTTTAACAAAACCTAGAGTCACACAACTAGCAGTTTTTTGCGCAATTATTGGAATGTTCCTAGCAACACCAGGCATGGTTCCTTTGCCGGTATTAATCGGGGGTTCTTTAGGTATTTGGCTTTTAGCTGGGGCAGCGTTTGCTGTGAACTGTTTGGTTGAGCAAAAGGTCGATGCCAAAATGCGTAGAACTGCGTGGAGACCATCAGCCACTGGTGAAATTACAGACCTACAGATAATTATCTTTGCGCTGGTAATTGGTGCTGCAGGAATGATTCTCTTATGGAATTTTGCAAACCCATTAACAATGTGGGCTACTGCTGCAACATTTATTGGTTATGCAATTATTTATACTTTGTTGTTAAAACCTGCGACCCCACAAAATATCGTGATTGGTGGCTTGTCTGGCGCTATGCCGCCTGCTTTGGGCTGGGCGGCGGTGGCGAATGACTTCCCTGCAGAAGCTTGGTTATTGGTATTAATTATTTTTACCTGGACTCCCCCTCATTTCTGGGCGTTGGCTCTTTATCGCCGAGAAGATTACAGGCAATCTGGGTTGCCCATGCTGCCAGTCACGCATGGTGAGCGATTTACTTTGTTACACATATTGCTCTACACGCTGATATTGATTGCGGCAACAATTTTGCCATTTGTGTATCAAATGAGTGGCTACTTTTATTTGGCTAGTGCCTTGATTTTAGGATTTTGTTTCTTGGGCTATGCCGTCGCTCTATATAAAAATTACAGCGATGAATTAGCAAAGAAAACTTTCAGATTTTCTATCATCTATTTATCTTTGTTGTTTGCAGCCTTGCTCATCGATCATTATTTATAAGCTATGAAAAAAAATTATCAGATCTCTTTGATCAAATTCGTCACTATTTTTTTGACTACAGTTTTTCTCGCTGCGTGTTCGCAAGAGACTATTAAATTTAATAATGTAGACATTACTGGCAGCAAAGCTTTTGGCAAGGACTTCTCATTGATTGATCATCATGGTCAAAAAAAGCAATTAGCTGACTTTAACGGACGATTGGTCGTCATGTTTTTTGGTTATACGCAGTGCCCTGATGTATGTCCTACAACTATGACTGAGATGCAAGGTGTTATGGATTTGTTGGGTAAAGATGCGGATAGAGTACAGGTTGTTTTTGTGACGGTTGATCCAGATAGAGATACACAAGAGCTCTTATCTCAATATGTGCCGTCATTTGATAAGAGGTTTTTAGGTCTTCGCCCAGAAAATAATGCTGCGCTTGAAAAGGTCACTAAAGACTTTAAAGTTTTTTACAGTAAGGTGTCCGGTAAAACACCAAGCACTTATACGATTGATCACACTGCAGGTAGTTATGTATTTGATACCAAAGGGCAGTTGCGATTGTTTTTAAAGCATCAGCAAGGACCAAAGCCAATTGCTGAGGATTTAGCGAAACTTCTTAAATAATTTGGAGTGAAGTTAGGCTGACAGCGCTGACTTCATTTTTTTAAGAGCGGCCGTTTCGATTTGGCGAACTCTTTCTGCGGAGATATTAAATTCAGCAGCGAGGTCATGTAGAGTTGTTGCCCCAGATCCATCATCTGATACATCTAGCCATCTTGCTGTAACAATTTTTCTACTGCGTTCATCAAGACTTGCCAAGGCCTTTTCTAAACCAGGGCCTTGTAGTTGGCGATGTTGTTCTTGTGCGATGACTTCAGATGGCTCATATCTGTTATCAGATAACCAGTTGATTGGCGCAAAATTATCTTCATCACTGGCATCATTTGATTCAATTGCCACGTCGCCGCCAGATAGGCGCTTTTCCATTTCGCGAACATCTTCATTGCGAACATCTAGCGCTTGAGCAAGGTTCTGAATTTCGCTTGGAGATAGGGCATTAAGGCTAGGCTTATTGCTGCGCAAATTAAAAAATAGCTTTCTATGGGCTTTAGTTGTCGCAATCTTGACCATTCTCCAGTTGCGAAGAATGTACTCATGTATTTCAGCTTTAATCCAGTGAATTGAGTAAGTGACCAATCTAGTCCCTTGCTCAGGATCGTAGCGTTTTACAGCCTTCATTAAGCCAATGTTGCCTTCTTGAA
The DNA here is from genome assembly GCA_030157655.1 of Polynucleobacter sp. GTDB lineage: Bacteria > Pseudomonadota > Gammaproteobacteria > Burkholderiales > Burkholderiaceae > Polynucleobacter. The sequence continues at coordinate 23,488 of JAOAUK010000049.1, forward strand.
TGAGGTCAGCATGAGGTAAGCCGTAGCCAAGGTATTGGCGTGCAATAGAGACTACTAAGCGTAAATGAGACATCACCAAGGTGCGCGCAGCTTCTAGGTTTTCATGATCCCTAAATTCGCGGGCAAGGCGTATCTCATCTGCCGCACTTAACATGGGCAAACGATTAACGCTAGAAATGTAGGCATCTAAGCTACCTACATTTAATTGCATTGGAATTAAGGCATTTATGTGAGTCATATCGCTATATTAGCACTCCTGGTATCAGAGTGCTAATCTGGATCTAACTATATGATTTGTATTGATAAAAATTATTGTGGAATCAATGATTTAGCAAAATCAGACGCGTTAAATGGTTTTAAGTCCTCTAATTTTTCGCCAAGGCCTACGGCTAAAACGCTTGGGGGGTTATTAGGAAACTCTTCGGCAATGGCGCACAGGATGCCACCTTTAGCCGTTCCATCAAGCTTAGTAACAATGATGGCAGTCAGTTCTAGTGCCTCATGGAAAGCTTTTACTTGCGATAGGCCATTTTGGCCCGTATTACCATCAATTACTAGGATGGTTTCATGAGGGCTGTTTTCTTGGGCTTTGGTAATCACCCGTTTCACTTTTTTAAGCTCATCCATGAGGTGAGCTTGGGTAGATAATCGTCCGGCTGTATCGATGATCACGATGTCTTGATTGCGAGACTGACCAGCTTTGACGGCATCATGAGCAACTGCTGCAGCATCACCACTTTGTTGTGCAATCACTGCAACCTTATTTTTCTCACCCCACGCAATGAGTTGTTCTCTGGCGGCAGCTCTAAAAGTATCTCCAGCGCCTAGTAGGACATGATGGTTTTGATTTTGTAGGTGATGGCATATCTTGCCAATACTGGTTGTTTTGCCAGCACCATTGACGCCAACAATCAGCCAAACTTGTGGGTGATTGGGATCTTTGGGCAAATTAACCAATGGATTGTGGGGTCTTTCAAGCTTACTTAGACTAGTTTTAACTAGTGTGGCTAGAATGTTTTTGAGGTCATCGACGGTTTCAGCCTTTTGGAGTTTGGCCTCAGATCGAAGTTGTTTAATGAGCTTTTGTGTGGCATTCATGCCGACATCACCTAGAAGCAAGGTTTCTTCTAGGGACTCATACCAATCTTCATCGATTTTTTGCCTGTTAAATAGGCTTGATAGGGTTTTACGTAATCCGAACATGACCGATACAATTGATTAATTATGAGCATATTAACAACCCTGAGAACTTTGACGGCAACTTTTTTGATTGGACTGACATTTTTGTTGGGCTCAAGCATTCAGGCTAAAGAGTTAAAGACAGCGAGCACTCATGAATATATGCTTTCAAATGGCATGAAGGTGATTGTCAAAGAGGATCATCGAGCTCCAACAGTTGCTCATATGGTTTGGTATAGGGCTGGCTCTATTGATGAGGTTAACGGTAAAACAGGTGTTGCACATGTTTTAGAGCACATGATGTTTAAAGGCACTAAAAAATTAAAACCCGGTGACTTTTCTAAGCAGGTGGCTGCTGTTGGTGGCCGCGATAATGCATTTACAAGTAAAGATTACACCGCGTACTTTCAGCAAATAGAAAAAAGCCATCTAGAGAAAATGATGGCGTTAGAGTCTGATCGAATGGCTAATCTACAAATTAGAGAAGATGAATTTGCCAAAGAAATTCAGGTTGTTATGGAAGAGCGTCGTTTAAGAACCGATGACCAAGCATCTGCAATCGTGTATGAGCAATTAATAGCAGCGGCATTCACTAACAGCCCATACAGAAATCCAATCATTGGATGGATGGATGATTTAAAGAATATGACCTACAAGGATGCATTGGAGTGGTATCAGGATTGGTATGCGCCCAATAATGCCGTATTAGTTGTTTCAGGTGATGTTGTTCCAGCAGAAGTGCTGGCTCTTGCTCAAAAATATTATGGTGTTATACCTGCAAAGAAAATACGAGATAGAAAACCTCAGAACGAAATACCGCAAATAGGCGTGCGCCGCATTCAAGTGAAGGCGCCGGCAGAAAATCCTGACATCACATTTGCCTGGAAAGTGCCGAAGATTGAGCCTTCTAATATCAAGCTCATCGACCCATATGCTTTAAGTGTTCTTGCGGGGATATTAGATGGGCATGCTAATTCAAGATTGAATAGAAGTTTGGTGAGAGATTTGCGCATTGCAGATAGTGTTGATGCCTCATATGGCATGACAGGAAGAGGGCCGCAATTATTTGGAATTTCAGCAAGTCCTGCAAAAGGCAAGCCGTTAGCAGTGATAGAGAAAAGTATCAGATCTGTTTTGGATGAAATTAAGCGATCAGGTGTATCAGATGCTGAGTTGAATCGTGTGAAATCACAATTACTATCATCGCAAATTTACAAAAGAGATTCAATCTTTGCTCAAGCAATGGAAATTGGTATGTCAGAGATGAATGGTATTTCTTGGAAGAATTTAGATGACATCATTTTTAATATTCAGGCAGTTAATTCAAAAGATATACAAAAAGTTGTAGAAAAATACTTTATTGATGATGCTTTAACGGTGGCAATTTTGGAGCCCCAGCCAGTGAAAGAAAAAAATTCATCCACGCAAAAAATGCCAGCTGGCATGAGGCATTAATATGAAATATGTCTTTTATTTTTCTCTATTGATTGCTTCATTTTCTGTTCAAGCAGCCGCTGCTATTGAGCATTGGGTGAATGGCGATGGTGTTTCAATTTATTTAGTAGAGGCTAGAACCATTCCAATGGTGGATGTACAAGTTGATTGGCCAGTTGGTTCGGCTAGTGATCCACAAGCAAAGATTGGATTGGCGGCTATGACGGCAGCGCTCATTGATAAGGGTGCCATCGTCAATAAAAAAGTATTAACAGAAGCTGCCATTTCAGATAGATTGGCGGATCTGGGTGCAACATTGAGTTTTAATGCTGGTGCTGAGCGGTCAAGCATGAGGATTAGAAGTTTGAGTGATTTGCAGCGTATAAATGAGCTCATTAACTTAAGTGCACAAATATTAAAAGAACCATTATTTGATTCAAAGGTGTTGGGCCGAGAAAAAGATCGAACTATCATGGCTATCAAAGAATCGCAGATCAAACCTGAAGTGATATTGAGTAAAGAGTTTGATCTTCAGATATATGGCCGTCATCCTTATGGCAGAAGTGCAAGCGTAGAGACTATTCAATCAATTACTCAAAAAGATATTAAGGATTTTTATTCGAATAGATTTTCTGCAAAAGGTGCCAAGGTAACCATTGTTGGTGACATTGATAAAAAATCCGCAGATGATTTAGTGCAAAAGATTCTTTCTGGTCTTCCTAAAGAAGCAAAGCTCACGCAAACCATTCCTCAGGTGGAACTCTTTCAACCCAATTCGTCAAAGAGTATAAAAATCCCTCATGCTGCTCAGCAGGCTCACATTTCAATGGGTATGCCAACTATCGCTAGAAAAAATCCAGATTACTTTCCAATGCTAGTTGGCAATTACATTTTGGGGGGTGGTGGATTTGTTTCTAGGCTTGTAAAAGAGGTTCGTGAAAAGCGTGGACTTGCATATAGCGTATACAGTTATGTGTCGCCAGGTCGCCAAGTGGGACCTTATGTTGCCGGTATGCAGACGCAACAATCTCAAGCAGATCTTGCGGTTGATGTGATGAAGAAAACAATTTCAGAGTTCATCGACCATGGGCCTACCGATGATGAAATGGCAGCGGCAAAGGATAATTTGATTAATGGATTTCCATTAAGAATTGATAGTAATCGTAAGATTCTTGATAACGTCGCGAGTATCGCTTGGAATGATCTACCTCTGGATACTTTAGATACTTGGAGAGATCAATTAAAAGCGGTCACAAAAGAACAAGTGAAAGCAGCATTTAAATCTCACTTAGATATGAATCGTATGGTTACAGTGGTGGTTGGTGCACCATGAGCATTGGTAAGGTCAGAATTATTGGCGGAGCGTGGCGAGGTAGAAGCATTAAGGTTGCAGATGTCTTAGGTCTTCGGCCAACTGCAGACAGGACGCGTGAGACTTTATTTAACTGTTTGGGTCAGCGTGTTGATGACTTAACTTGTCTTGATATGTTTGCTGGTACTGGCGCGTTGGGTTTTGAGGCTTTATCTAGGGGCGCAAAACTAGTTCATATGATTGAGCAATCCCCAAAGGCTCACCAGTCCATTAAAGAAAATTATCAGTCTTTAAGTCAGGATGGAGCTTTGGGCCATTTGGATTTGATGCGTGGTGATGCGATTCATCAATTGGCTAACTTGCCTGATAATTCGGTGGATATTACATTTATTGATCCACCATTTGCCCAAGAGGATTTGTATTTAAAGGCGCTTGTGCAGGCCATTAGGATTAATAAAAAAGCTGGCAGCTCTGCCATCTACATAGAACATCCAAAAAACGTTGTTATTGAGCAACTTCTAAAAGAAATTCCAAAAAATGCAGATTTATGGGAAATTCGTCGTACCATACGCTCCGGGATGGCAATCGGTAGTTTATTGGCCCCAAAAGCCCTATAAACTAACCCAACGCTAAGGGAGAATTTATGGCAGTAGCAGTTTATCCAGGTACATTTGATCCGTTTACACGCGGCCACGAAGATTTGGTTCGTAGGGCATCATCAATTTTTGATGAGGTCGTAGTGGGTATTGCGGATAGTAAAAATAAAAAGCCAATCTTTAATTTAGAAGAGCGTTTAGAAATCGCTAAAGAAGTCTTGGGGCATTACAGCAATGTTCGTGTTGAGGGCTTTAGTGGTCTTCTAAAAGATTTTGTACGAAAAAATAATGCACGAGTAATCGTTCGTGGTTTGCGAGCTGTTTCTGACTTTGAGTATGAGTTTCAAATGGCGGGTATGAATCGATATCTGTTACCAGATGTTGAGACTTTGTTTTTAACGCCATCAGACCAGTATCAATTTATTTCAGGAACTTTTGTTCGTGAAATTGCACTATTGGGTGGAGATGTGAGCAAGTTTGTTTTCCCATCAGTTGAAAAATGGCTAGCGAAAAAGATTTGATGGGGTCTAGGTAAGTTTATGGCACTAATGATTACAGATGAATGCATCAATTGTGATGTGTGCGAGCCTGAGTGCCCAAATGACGCCATTACTATGGGTTTAACAATCTATGAGATTGACCCTAATAAATGTACTGAGTGTGTTGGGCACTATGACGTTCCCCAGTGTCGCCAAGTCTGCCCGGTTGATTGCATTCCTTTGCACCCAGAGCATGTTGAGAGTCATGATCAGTTGATGACTAAATATCGTGGGCTTACTGGCAAAACTAACTAATTAAGTATTGCTGTGTAGATCCATTGTGGCGTTGTTCATGTCACCGGCCGCAGCCTTTGGGATTACTTTCAAAAAACAAGAGATGGCACGGTCAATATCAATTTGTTCTTCAAGGCGTGGTTTCTTTAGAACATAGTCTGCAACATCTAGATTCTTACTGCCATCCGCACTATCTCTTGGGTGGCCAATACCAATTCTTAGTCGCCAGTAGTCATTTGTGCTGAGGTGCGCACTGATGTCCTTGAGGCCATTATGACCCCCTAATCCACCTGCCCACTTTAGTCTAGCTACTCCGGCTTTCAAATCAAGTTCATCATGAATGACCAAGATTTCTTTTGCAGATATTTTATGGAAGCGACAAATTGCAGATGCCGCCTGTCCGCTTCTATTCATGAATGTATGTGGTTTGAGTAGATATGTGTCGTTGCCATTGAGTTTGATTTTGGCTATATCACCAAAAAACTTATTGTCAGGGTGCCACTGACCACCATAGGTTCGCGCTAGTTCATCCACGACCCAAAAACCAGCGTTATGGCGATCTTTCTCATGTTTTGAGCCTGGGTTGCCAAGGCCAATAATTAATTTGAACATAGCGTTACTTTAGACTAATTTCACTTCGAAAAAAAACCCGCGCATGCGCGGGTTTTTTGTGAGCTAAGAAAAAATTATTTCTTTTCTTCTTTAGCTGCTTCAGGTGCCGCAGCAGCTGGTGTTTCAGCTGTTTCTGCTTTAACTGTTGGAACGCGAGCGTTAACCACCACTGGGTTTTCATGTTCAAGGTGAGGAACAAGTGAAAGACCTTTTGGCAAAGCAACGTCTTTAACGTGGATAGCATGACCCACTTCGATTTTGCTCAAGTCAACTTGAATGAATTCTGGCAAGTCTGCTGGTAAGCAGCTTACTTCGATTTCAGTAGCGATATGGCTGATTAATGCGCCACCCAATTTAACGGCTGGTGCGATTTCAGCGTTAACAAAGTGCAAAGGCACTTTAACGTGAATCTTTTGTTTAGCATCTACGCGTTGGAAGTCGATATGCAAAACCAATGGCTTAAAAGGATGCATTTGGTAGTCGCGCAAAAGAGCTTTTTGGCTCTTGCCAGCAACTTCGATATCCAAGATTGATGAGTGAAACGCTTCTTTACGCAAAGCGTGAAAAAGTGCGTTGTGATCTAGCTCTACAGCTTGAGGGGCTTCATTACCACCATAAATAATGCCAGGTGTTTTACCGGCATTGCGCAGGCGGCGGCTCGCACCCGTTCCCTGTACGCTACGTTCGTAAGCGACAACTTTCATGTGAACTCCAAATAGTTAAAAATTAAGGGCTTTTCTGTTCGCGACCAAACAGGAAAGCCCTCTATTCTAGCTCAAAAAGCTTATTTTTAAGCGATTAAATTAAGAATCTGCAAATAGTGACATCACAGAATCACCAGTGCTGATGCGAGAGAGAGTCTCTGCTAGCAATGGTGCTGTTGATAATACTCTGATTTTATTGAGTTTTTTTGCGTCATCATTCAGGGGAATGGTATCGGTAACGACTACTTCATCCAGTTGAGACTCTGCAATTCGACCTACAGCGCCACCAGATAAAACTGGGTGTGTACAGTACGCCACAACGCTTTTAGCGCCTCGCTCTTTAAGAACTTGGGCGGCTTTGCATAGGGTGCCACCGGTATCAATCATGTCATCCATAATCACGCAGTGGCGACCATCAACCTCGCCAATCACATGCATTACTTCTGATACGTTTGCTTTTGGACGGCGCTTGTCAATAATGGCTAAATCACAGCCCAATTGTTTCGCCAATGCTCGAGCGCGAACAACGCCGCCAACGTCTGGAGAAACTACCAATAAATCAGGACCTTTTTTGCTTTGTAAGTCACTTAGTAAAATTGGAGAGGCGTAAATATTGTCTACAGGGATATCAAAGAATCCTTGGATTTGGTCAGCATGCAGGTCCATCGTAAGAACGCGATCAACGCCTGCCACTTGTTGCAACATGTTAGCAACAAGACGTGCGGAAATAGCCACGCGTGCAGACCTAGGTCTTCTATCTTGGCGGGCATAGCCAAAGTAAGGAATCACTGCGGTAATTCTGCCGGCAGATGCTCGTTTCAGAGCATCAACCATAATCATTAGCTCCATCAAGTTATCGTTTGCAGGAGCGCATGTGGATTGAAGCACCACAACATGCTTGCCGCGAACGTTTTCTTGAATTTCTACCTGAATTTCCCCGTCTGAGAATCTGCCAACTTCAGCTTTACCCAAAGGTAGTTGAAGGTGGTCGGCGACGGCCTTAGCCAAAGCAGGGTTGGCGTTGCCTGTAAAAACCATCATGGTCTCATGTTGCATGGGGCCTCTTGTCATATTTGGTATTTTTGATTGAGTAGTTAGATTATGCGACAAGTGTTGGCAGGGGAAGAAGGATTCGAACCTTCGCATGCCGGAATCAAAATCCGGTGC
>JAOAUK010000049.1:31274-40255 GCA_030157655.1 Polynucleobacter sp.
TTGGCGACTCCCCTCTCGCATCTACTCCTATGAACTTGGATTGTATGACGGATGGCGGTGAAGCCCTCGTACTACAAACCCGATCCATTGATTAGGTAATTGATTTAGCAAAATTTTAGCTAAGTTTGGTTCAAGTGCTGCAAAAACGCTGCTACCTGATCCAGACATCCTTGGGCTCGATAACGGAGCCTTTTGGGTAAGCCATTCTAATGCTGCTGCAACTTCCTGATACTTTTGAACCACCACCTTTTCACAATCGTTGCTGCCAAATTGGTCAAAGTTTGCTGATTCAATAAAGTCTGACATTGTAACGGCTGGGTGATTTCTCGTCAAATCAGGGCTTTTGAATATCTCAATGGTAGGTATATGAACCTGGGGATAAATCAATAAGAAGTTAGTTTCTGGTAATTCAATTGGGTGCAGTATTTCACCGATTCCCTCAGCAAATGCGTTTTGACCTAGCAAGAAAAACGGGACATCCGCCCCTAGTTTGACTCCTAAATCCATTAATTCTTGGCGAGTTAACCCTGTTTTCCATAATTCATTGAGACCCCAAAGTACTGTGGCTGCATCTGATGAGCCACCCCCAAGACCAGCGCCCATAGGAATATTCTTTTCTAAATGAATGCTGCAGCCCAGAGTGGTTTTCGATGATTTTTGAAGTAATTGAGCGGCTCGTATCACCAAGTCATCTTCGGGTTTCACGTTAGATGGCCCATTTGTTCTAACAATGGCGCCATCAGATCTGCAATCTAGGGTAATGTGGTCTTCTAGGTCGATTAGTTGAAAAACCGTTTGGAGAAGGTGATAGCCATCAGGTCTTTGACCGGTGATATGTAAAAAGCGATTAACTTTCGCAGGCGCTTTTAATTGAAGTTGCTTAATCATCGATTGGTTCAAAAATTAATTTAATTTCAATTAAGCCTGATGAGGAGTTGCGCTTTAGTTCCATTCTGTCGAGTTGATTTTTTGCGGTCCATGTAAAGGACATTAACCAGCCATCTTGGATCATTTTGCTTGTACGAAATTGCTCATCTCGTTCAATGCTTGCTGGCGCGCCACTTCTTGCCTGACCACTTAGCCATTTGGATAAGCCTCTAGCGGGCAAGGGTAGGCCTAAATAACCTTGTACTAAAGAGTCTGCGTCGTGTGCTTCAAACACTTTATCGCCATCTTCAAGTTTTGCGCCTGAAGGATTGATGGTGATTTTTGCCATGGCGCCACCAATCGGATTCCTAATGTCTAAGATATCTATTTGTGATTCGCTTGTTAGAGTGAAGGAGCCACTACCTCCATTGCTAGAGTCTTTACCTTGTACTTTGACTGAGAACCGACCATCCCAAATTTTTTCTTTCAAATTATTGCTTGGTGTTCGATCTGGCCATAAACGAGAAAGAGTTTCATTGAGAGTCTTATTGTTAGCGTCTAGGCTTTCAGCTTTTCGCCATGCATTATCTGCACCAGCTTTGTCACCTAATGACCATAAGGCTTCACCTAAATGGGCGCCAATCTCTGCCTCAGGTTTAGTGATAAATGCTTGTTGTAATTGTTTGATGGCCAGAGTTTTATTGCCTAAGCGATAGTTCGCCCAAGCTAAGCTATCAAGAATGTACATATCATTGGCATCGGCTTGGTAAGCTTTGTTTAGAAGGCTGACAGCTTCATTTAATTTGATGCCTCTATCGGCATAGGAATAACCTAAAGCGTTTAGAGCATTTTTGTCATTAGGCTTTTTGGCAATAATTTTGCGCAAAGTTGTTTCCATGGCGTCGTAATGTTTAGATTTTTCTGCGCCTAGTGCAAATGTATAAAGAATATCTATATCTTGAATTTGAGAAATCGATGTTGAGAGTATTTGATAAAAGGCCAGTAGGCTTGCTTCCTCGTCTTGAGCCCGAGCTAGCAATGGCTTCCATGAATTAATTAGTTTCTCTTTACCCGTAATGTTTTTATGGGTTTTTAATAAATCTTGGGCTGGTTTGATGCTTTCTGGCCAGCGTTGATTGATCATGAATAAAGTAATCAAAATTTCTTTTGCTTCTTTTGGGTTTGTTTGATCCCACAGTTTTGCTGCATCAAGAGCTAATTCGGGCGCATTAGCTGCTATCGCAATCTCCATGGCGCGCTGAGCTAACTTGCCATCCGAAGAGGTTCTAGCCATGCTCATATAGGTTTGGTAAGCAATGCCAGCCTCCCCGCGCTGCAAACTAATTTCGGATGCTAAGACTTGAAAAACTTGCTCTGCTGTGAGCCCTTCGTTGGCTGCAAATGATGGGTTCTGAGTGCTGCCAATCAGCAAAGCGGCATAAAGCCAAATTTTGAGTTTTCTAGTCATAAGCACATTCTAATCTCAGAGCCTACAATTGGTATATGCCAGAACTGCCAGAAGTTGAAGTTACCAAACAAGGGGTAGAGCCTTATATAAAAGGTCAAAAAGTCACCGACGTCAAAATCTATGATGGGCGGTTGAGATGGCCCGTGCCCAATAATTTGGGGAAAACATTAGTCGGGCAAAAAGTTCATCAAATTAAAAGGCGTGGAAAGTATCTTTTGTTCAGAATGGACGATGGACATTTAATTATTCATTTAGGCATGACTGGCGTCTTAAGAGTCATGACCGCTAAAGATGAATTAAAAAAACACGATCGAGTAGAGATAACATTTGGCAAAAAAATATTGCGTCTACATGACCCTAGAAAATTTGGCGCCGTTTTATGGGCGGCCGATGAGGATGGGGAGATTGAGCGGCACCCATTAATTGCTAAGTTAGGCGTAGAGCCATTTTCAGAGGAGTTCAGTGGTGATCTTGCTGGCAAATTGCTGTATGAGCATGCCAAGGGTCGGCACATTGCGATTAAACAATGGTTGCTATCTGGTCAGGCGGTGGTGGGTGTTGGCAATATTTACTGCTCAGAAAGTTTATTTATGGCAGGAATCCATCCTGAAATGCCGGCGGGCAAGTTGACTCTACCTCGTGCTCAAAAATTGGCTGAATCCGTGAAAGACACCTTATCCAGAGCGATAAAGGCTGGCGGAAGCAGCCTAAAAGACTTTGTTGATAGTCACGGTGACCCCGGCCATTTTATGCTGCAGACTAAGGCATATGATCGAGCAGGGCTACCCTGCGTTCAATGCAAAACACCTATTAAGCAAATTACTCAAGGGCAAAGATCCACCTATTTTTGTTCTAAATGCCAAAAGAAATAATGAAGTTCGTTGAGATTAAAAACTTCACTAAAGATTTGATTTCGTGGCAACGAGAGCAAGGAAGACATCATCTCCCTTGGCAAAAAAATCGAACTGCATACCGAGTTTGGTTGTCCGAGATCATGTTGCAGCAAACTCAAGTTTCAACAGTGATTGATAGGTATCAATTATTTTTAAAACGCTTCCCGAATGTACGTGCTTTAGCAGAGGTCTCTGTTGATGATGTATTGGCGGAGTGGAGTGGAATGGGCTATTACACGAGAGCCAGAAATTTACATAAATGTGCTCAAGTTGTCGTGAATGAATACGATGGTAACTTTCCAAGTGATCCTGAATTGTTAGAGCGCTTACCAGGGATTGGCAAATCAACTGCTGCAGCTATCGCGGTTTTTTCCTATGGAGTTCGTGCTGCAATATTGGACGGTAACGTTAAAAGAGTATTAGCTAGATTGTGGGGCGTTGATGCTGACCTGAGCAAAAGTGCAGCGGTTAAGTCTTTATGGGCACATGCTGAGCAACTGTTGCCAAGCACGCCTGACGATTTAGTTTCTTATACGCAAGGTTTAATGGATTTTGGCGCAACGCATTGCACCCAATACCAGCCTGTTTGCATGAGCCCAGATAAGGGCGCATGTTTATTTCGCAACCGATGTCAGGCCAAGTTAAATAATCAGGTTGAACTGATACCGCTCAAAATAAAAAAAATAAATGTTCAACAAGTTCATATGGACTGGTGGATTTTTATTTACAAAGGCAAAATCTTGCTTGAGAAAAGACCGGAGACTGGAATATGGGCGGGTTTATGGAGTTTCCCCGAGCAAAATCTCAGCCATAAAAATAATGCTGAAAAATTAAATGTTGTTAAGCATGTGTTAACGCATCGCCACTTAAATATTCAACCGCACAAAGTTTTGTTATCTGCCCAGTTTAAAAAAATAAATGCTAATCAAGAGTGGTTTAATTTGCGCGATGCTTTAAAGCTAGGTTTGCCAAAACCAGTTAGTTCATTTTTGAAGAGCCTAGATCTAATTCACGGTGACGTTTAAGAAGGTGAAAAGAGTGCTCACTTGAGAGGGTTGCTTTTTTCTGGAAATAATCAAATAAGCAATTTGTTAAGTACACGGATCGATGTTGACCGCCAGTGCAGCCAATCGCAATGGTTAGATAGCTTCTTCTGTCTGCCTGATACTTTGGCAACCAAGTTTCTATAAACCGACGAATATCATCCCCCATGGCTTGTACCTCTGGGTGCTCTCTTAGGAAGTTGGCAACTTCAGGATCATTGCCAGTCAGCGGTCTTAGTTGTGGATCATAGTGTGGGTTAGGTAGGCAACGAACATCAAAAACCAAGTCAGCATCTCGAGGCACGCTATGTTTGTAGCCAAATGATTCAAATAGTATCGTTAAACCTGGTCTCTCATCTTTTAGTAGGTCTTGTATCCAAGATCTAAGAGTGTGAGCCTTGATATGGCTGGTATCAATGTTATGAGCTGTTTCTGCAAGGTCGGACAGTAATAAACGCTCTTTTTCAATGGCATCAATTAGCGCTACCTGTGGGGCGCGAGTATCGTCTGATTGGGATAGTGGATGACGTCGTCTTGTTTCGGAATATCTCTGAACTAGAGTTTCTGTATTGGCGTTTAAGAATAGGACTCTGACATCGTGAAATTTTTTGAGCTCGTCAATTGTTTCTGGGAGGTCTTTAATTGACTGGCCCCTTCTTGCGTCAATCGCTATTGCCACTTTTTCACGATTTTGTTTGCCTAGTGATTGAACAAGATCTTGTATGAAATCCACTGGCAAATTATCAACACAGTCATAGCCGGCATCCTCAAGGGCATTGAGCGCTACCGATTTACCGGAGCCAGATATCCCTGTGATGATGAATACACGCATATTAATTAAATGAGGCGATTTTGGTTTTTGTTGGAGTCATCCGTGGCCATTAATTTCCGCTGTCTTTCCATGAACTCTTTAAGGGTATCAATGCCGCGGAGTTGCAAAATGGTGTTTCGAACCGCCGCTTCAACTAGAACCGCTAAGTTTCGACCGGCTGCCACTTGAATCTTAACGCTTCTGATGCCAAGACCTAATACATCGATGGACTGACCATCAATCGGTAATCTTTCAAATTCGCCATCGTTTCTTCTGACCAATTGCACGATTAAACGAAGCTTCATGCGTCGACGTACTGCAGTTTCACCAAAAATTGTGCGGATATCTAAAAGGCCTAAGCCGCGAACTTCTAGAAGGTCTCTTAATATTGGGGGACATCTACCTTCGATGTAATCGGGCCCTAGTCTTGCAAAATCTACTGCATCATCTGCTACTAAGCCGTGTCCGCGAGAGATAAGTTCAAGACCTAATTCGCTCTTACCTAAGCCGGAGTCTCCAGTGATTAAAACGCCCATTCCAAGAATATCCATGAACACACCATGCATGGTTACGCGGGGTGCGCCAATTTTTGTTAAATAAGAGCGAAGTCGATCGATGACTGTTGCTGCAGAGGTTGGCGATTTAAATAGCGGAGTAGATGAGCGTTGGCAATATAAAACAATGTCATCATGGGGTTCGCAACCATCAGCCACAATTAAGCAAGGTGGCTTTAGAGAGATAAGACCTGCTAATTGTCTTTTGCGATTTTCTGAATCTAATTTTTCGTAATAGTTAATTTCGGGCACGCCGAAAACTTGCATGCGATCTGGGTGAATTAAATTTAAGTGTCCAACCAAATCAGATGATGAGGATGCTAGCTTCACTGCTTCTGGGTCAAAGCTCTTATCTGCGCCTTCTAAGCCAGCGATCCAACTTAGTTTGAGCTCAGAGAAATTGTCATCAAATAGCGACTGCGCTGTTACGCCTGCTAAATTTAAAGGCTGAGTCATTTCATTGGTTCCAAGCGGTTAGCAATTGATAAATATTATCAGGGCTAGACTCGGAGAAGAGCAATTCTTTTGTAGGTGTATCTGAAAGTGCCTGGGCTACGTGAGAGAGTATGTCTAAATGCGTTTGAGTGGCTGCATCAGGCACTAGCATGATCACTAAAACTTGAACCGGCTGATTGTCTGGCGCCTTGAAATCAATGCCGCTTCTGGTGCGTATGAAGGCAATATGAGCGTTGTTTAGTGATTTAACTCTACCGTGGGGTATCGCCACACCCTTTCCAAGACCTGTAGAGCCCAGCGCCTCTCTATCTTGCAGACAGGATTGGACTAATTTTTCCGAAATACCATGGTTTTTTTCAAACAGAGATCCAACAAATGCAAATAATTCTTCTTGTGAAGAAATATCAATATCTAGAGCGATATTGTTGGGGGTGATTAGTTGGGCCAAGGCGTTCATGTGTGCAGTGCATTATAAGATTGCCTTGGCCTATTTAATCAAGTGTTTTTAAGTGTTTGATGGTGATGATCCTGAACTTTTTCTTTATGTTTGATGATTTGACGATCTAATTTGTCTACAACTAGGTCCATGGCATGGTACATATCACCATGATGGGCTTCAGCAAAGATGTCTTTGCCCTTAAGGTGAATGGTAATTTCTGCGTGATTTCGCAACTCTTTCTCTTTTTCATTATTAATTGCAAGAATCGCCGAAACCGTTTGAACTTGATCAAAATGGCTTAGTACGCGCGCAAGCTTATCTTCTAAGTGTGAGCGCATGGCTGGGGTGATTTCTACATGATGACTTGTGATTTTTAAATTCATGTTTTTTCCCTTTTTATTTCCTACGCAAATGAACGGCAGGGATGCGTAGGGATTCCCTGTATTTAGCAATTGTTCTTCTGGCCACAACAAAGCTTTTTTGCGCCAAAAGATCCACAATTTGAGTGTCTGATAGAGGTTTAAGAGGATTTTCTTCTTCGACAAGTTGCTTGATCAGCGCCCTAATGGCTGTTGATGAGACAGATCCGCCGCTATCAGTACTAACTTGACTACCAAAGAAGTATTTAAATTCGAAGCAACCCATAGGAGTTGCCATGTATTTTTGGGTTGTGACTCGCGAGACTGTAGATTCATGCATGCCAATGGTGTCTGCAATTTCTCGCAAAACCAGAGGACGCATGGCGATTTCGCCATGATTGAAGAAATTTTGCTGCCTATCCACGATAGCTCTTGCCACTTTTAAGATGGTTTCACTTCTTTGTAGCACATTTTTAACCAACCATCTAGCCTCTTGTAGTTTTTGGCTAATACCCTCTATGCCATCTCGACCTTTATTCTCTCTGATGACTTTTGCATATTCTTCATGAATACTAATCTTAGGAGTTGCATCAGGGTTGCTAATGGCCACCCAAATACCATTCTTCTTTTTAATAATGACATCCGGAATTAGGGTGCTATCTATAGATTCATCAAATTGACCTGCGGGATTATGTTTTAGGCTTTTAATTAGGCTGACTGCTGATTCAAGTTCAGCATCAGAAACCTTGAGCATTTTTTTTAGTCTAGGCCAGTCTCTCGCTGCCATGATCTCTAAATAGTCTGAGCAAATTGCATGAGCTACTTGCCAAGATTTATTCAGTTGATCGGAGGGTTTGAAATTTTCTAATTGGAGTTTTAGGCACTCAGCCAAGTCCCTGGCCCCAATTCCAGGTGGGTCAAGATGTTGTAGTCTCGCAAGCGCGCGTTCCACTTGATCTGCTTCACTCCCATCCTCCAAGTCCATAAATGGAGAAAATTCTTCCGCTAACTCTTCCAGGCTTGTGCTGAGGTAGCCCCTTTCATCCAGGTTTCCAGCCAACAACCCAATCAATGCCTTTTCTTCGTTAGAAATTCGCATCACTCTAACTTGGCTTAGTAGATGATCAAGTAGGGTTTCAGAAGACTTAATTTTTGCAAAGCGATCATCCTCTTCATCCCATTCGGTATGATTTTTAGGCGAGCTAATGCTTAAGTGAGATAACTGAGGTATTGGTTCTGTGGGCGCTGCGGTAGATTCTGATTGGTATTCAATCAAAGGATTTTGTTCTGCCGCCTGCATTAATTCTTGTTCTAACTCAATTGCAGACAACTGCAACAATTTGATAGATTGTTGCAGTTGTGGTGTCAGTGTTAGGTTTTGTGAGAACCTTAAATTGAGCGATGTTTTCATGACGCAGTCATTTTAGACTGCAAATTATGGATTGGTATGAATTTTGCTTATTAAATAATTAACCAACATCACATTCTGAAGTTTTCACCCAAATAGACTTTACGCACGGCTTCGTTGCCAATGATTGATTCAGGCTTACCCGAAGCCAATACTTTTCCTTCGCTAATGATGTATGCGTGATCACAAATGCCTAGTGTTTCTCGCACATTGTGATCTGTGATTAAGACGCCAATTTGGCGGTCTTTTAGAAATCTAACGATTCTTTGGATTTCCCCAACTGCAATTGGATCAACACCTGCAAATGGCTCATCAAGCAAAATAAATTTAGGTTCTGATGCAAGCGCCCTAGCAATTTCAACACGTCTACGCTCGCCACCGGAAAGAGACATGGCTGGGTTGCTGCGCAAGTGAGAAATTTGTAGTTCTTGCAGTAGGGAATCTAAACGTTTTTGAATTTCATTTTTAGATAGAGGTTGACCGTTCTCTTCTTGTAGCTCTAAAACTGCTTGGATGTTTTCTTCAACATTCAATTTTCTAAATACAGACGCCTCTTGTGGCAAATAAGATAAACCTAATTTAGCTCTCTCATGAATGGGTAGGTGAGTAATCGTCTGGCTATTAAGCGTAATTTCGCCTCCATCAAGAGGAACAAGGCCAACAATCATATAAAAAGAAGTTGT
>JAOAUK010000050.1:0-709 GCA_030157655.1 Polynucleobacter sp.
TGATGAAGTTGGATCTTCCAGCTGGTGTAGACGTAGAAATTAAGCTTCAGTAAGTAAAAAACTGCTATTGCGGGGCCTTAAAAAAGGCGCTACAATAGCGGGCTTTCCAGAAATATCTGGAAAAAGTAGTTAATTAAGCATTATTTATAAATTTCCGCTGACCAATCGTAGTCAGCATTGGAGTAATGATATGAGCCTAGGCTTAATCGGCCGCAAGGTTGGTATGACCCGCCTCTTTACAGATGAGGGTGATGCTGTACCGGTCACAGTTATCGATGTTAGCGATAACCGCATTGCGCAAGTAAAAACCGAAGAAACTGACGGTTATACAGCTGTTCAGTTGGCATTTGGTACTCGCCGTGCTTCACGCGTTGTAAAACCTCAAGCTGGTCACTATGCAAAAGCTGGTGTATTGGCAGGTAGCGCATTAAACGAATTCCGAATCGATGCAGCTAAAGCTGGTGAGCTTAAGGTTGGCGACATTATCGGTCTTGATACATTTGCAGTTGGCCAAAAGGTTGATGTGCAAGGTACAACGATTGGTAAGGGTTATGCCGGTACTATTAAGCGTTATCACTTCGCTTCTGGTCGTGCATCACACGGTAACTCACGTTCACATAATGTTCCTGGCTCTATCGGTATGGCACAGGATCCGGGTCGTGTTTTCCCAGGTAAGCGCATGACAGGTCACTTGGGTGACGTGACACGC
>JAOAUK010000050.1:781-2174 GCA_030157655.1 Polynucleobacter sp.
ATCTTCACCATTGTGGCGCGGGGGTGGTCGTATATTCCCTAACTCACCTGAAGAGAACTTCTCACAAAAAGTTAACAAGAAGATGTATCGCGCAGGTATGCGTTCAATCTTCTCTCAGTTGGCTCGTGAAGGTCGCTTGAACATCGTTGAGAGTTTCTCAGTTGATGCTCCAAAAACAAAATTGCTTGCTGAAAAAGTTAAAGCAATGGGCTTGGAGTCAGTTCTTATCATCTCTGATAAGGTTGATGAGAATTTGTATTTGGCTTCACGTAACTTGCATAAAGTGGGCGTAGTTGAAGCGCAACATGCTGATCCGCTTTCATTGATTCACTTCCAAAAAGTGTTGATCTTGAAGTCTGCAGTTGCTCAAATTGAGGAGATGCTCAAATGATCGCTACACGTAAAAATGATCATCGCTTGATGCAAGTGTTGGTTGGCCCAGTGATTTCTGAAAAAGCAACTTTTGTTGCTGACAAGAATGAGCAAGTGGTTTTCCAAGTTATGCGCGATGCTAACAAGTTAGAAATCAAAGCTGCTGTTGAACTATTGTTCAAAGTGCAGGTGGAATCAGTGCAGGTTGTAAATCAAAAAGGTAAGGCAAAGCGCTTTGGCCGTTTTGAAGGTCGCCGCAACCACACTAAGAAGGCTTATGTTTGCTTAAAGCCTGGTCAAGAAATCAATTTTGAAGCGGAGGCTAAGTAATTATGCCGCTAATGAAGACTAAACCGACTTCACCTGGACGTCGTTCCATGGTGAAAGTGGTGAATCCAGATTTGCATAAGGGTAAACCTTTTGCAGGTTTGTTAGAGCCACAACATCAAAAATCAGGCCGTAACAACAACGGTCATATCACTACTCGTCATAAGGGTGGTGGTCATAAGCATCACTATCGTATCGTTGACTTTAAGCGTAACGATAAAGATGGTATTCCAGCAAAAATTGAACGTCTTGAATACGATCCTAACCGTAGTGCAAACTTGGCATTGTTGCTATTTGCAGACGGTGAGCGTCGTTACATCATCGCTCCTAAAGGTGCGGTTGTTGGTCAAGCGATCATGAGTGGTTCAGAGGCGCCAATTAAAGTTGGTAACAACTTGCCATTACGTAACATCCCAGTGGGTAGCACAATTCACTGCGTTGAAATGTTGCCAGGTAAGGGCGCTCAAATGGTTCGTACAGCTGGTGGTTCAGCCGTTCTTTTGGCTCGTGAAGGTGTTTACGGTCAAGTGCGTTTGCGCTCTGGTGAAGTACGTCGTGTACACATTGAGTGTCGTGCAACGATTGGTGAAGTAGGTAATGAAGAGCATAGCCTACGTCAAATCGGTAAAGCGGGTGCAACTCGCTGGCGCGGTATTCGTCCAACAGTTCGCGGTGTTGCAATGAACCCAGTCGA
>JAOAUK010000051.1 GCA_030157655.1 Polynucleobacter sp.
GCCTTTTTTATTGGATCTTATGAAATTTATCGACGAAGCTCGTATTGAAGTAGTTGCAGGCCACGGTGGTTCTGGCAGTGCTTCTATGCGTCGCGAAAAATTTATCGAATTCGGTGGTCCTGACGGCGGAGATGGCGGTCGGGGTGGTAGTGTGTACGCTATTGCAGACCGAAATATCAATACGTTGGTTGATTACCGCTTTGCTAAGAAGCACTTAGCTCAGAATGGTGAGCCTGGCCGTGGTTCAGATTGTTATGGCAAGGCTGGTGAAGATATTGAGTTGCGCATGCCAGTTGGAACCATTATTCATGACATGGATACCAACGAGGTGATCGCTGACTTAACGTATCACGGTCAAAGATTATGTTTGGCTAAAGGTGGTGCGGGTGGTTGGGGTAACTTACATTTCAAGAGTAGTACCAATCGTGCTCCAAGACAAAAGACCAGTGGCTTGCCTGGTGAAGAGCATAAGCTCAGACTTGAATTAAAAGTATTGGCTGATGTGGGCTTGTTGGGTATGCCAAATGCTGGCAAATCAACATTGATCACAGCAGTATCGAATGCACGTCCAAAAATTGCAGATTATCCATTCACAACATTACATCCTAATTTAGGTGTGGTGCGAGTAGGAGCAGAGCGCAGTTTTGTGATTGCTGATATTCCTGGTTTGATTGAGGGTGCAGCAGAAGGTGCAGGCTTAGGCCATCGCTTTTTAAGGCACTTACAACGTACCAACTTGTTGTTACATTTGGTCGACATGGCACCATTTGATGAAAACGTTGATATCGTTGCTGAAGCCAAAGCAATTGTGAATGAGCTTAAAAAGTATGATGAGTCTTTATATGACAAGCCACGTTGGTTGGTTTTAAATAAAGTCGACATGATTGCTGAAGAAGAGCGTGCGGCTAAAGTAAAAGCCTTTATCAAGGCGTATGGCTGGAAGGGCCCTGTATTTGAAATCTCTGCTTTGACGGGAGAAGGGTGTCAGCAGCTTTGCTATGCGATTCAAAAAGATTTGGATGCCAAGCGCCAAGAGCGTGATGAAGCTGAAGAGCATGAGGCGGATGTACGCTTTCAAAGTAAAGATTCTGACGAAGAAGAAATTAACGACTAACCATATAAGGCTATAGGAGCAGCTGGTGAGTAGAGCAATACAAGATGCCCAGTGCATTGTGATTAAAGTAGGTTCAACATTGGTAACCAATCGTGGCCAAGGACTTGATCACGAGGCAATTGGTCGTTGGGCTGCTCAAATGGCTGAACTGCGTGCAATGGGCAAGCAGGTTGTGATGGTTAGCTCTGGTGCGATTGCTGAAGGCGTACAACGTTTGGGTTGGTCAAAAAGACCAACAGATATTCATGAGTTACAAGCTGCTGCTGCAGTTGGTCAAATGGGCTTGGTGCAAGTTTATGAAACATCCTTTGCACAGTACGGCATCCGTACAGCTCAAGTTTTGTTAACCAATGCAGACTTGGCTGATGAACAGCGTTACCAAAATGCGCGTATGACATTATTAACACTGTTAAAGCATGGTGTTGTACCTATCATCAATGAAAACGATACTGTTGTAACTGATGAAATTAAATTTGGTGACAACGACACATTAGGTGCCTTAGTAACTAATTTAATTGAAGCTGATGCCTTGGTTATTTTGACGGATCAAGGCGGTTTATATAGTGCTGACCCACGCAAAGATCCTCAGGCAACCTTAATTCAGGATGCTGTGGCTGGCGATTCTCAATTAGAAGCTATGGCTGGTGGTGCTGGTAGTGATATTGGCACGGGCGGCATGCTCACCAAAGTGTTGGCGGCAAAGTTGGCAGCTAAATCTGGTGCAAGTACCGTGATTGCTTCTGGTTTAGAAGCTAATGTCTTGGTGCGTTTAGCTAAAGGTGAGTCAATTGGCTCGCAATTGACAGCTAAAAAATAAAACCAATCAATCAAGGCTTTAAAAAAGGAATAATTTCTTTCGCGCTTCTGCGAGGAATTGAGTTTTCACAAAACGCATCTTGTATTAAGGCTGAGTGGTAGCGGTTGTAGCTATTGCCCCTGACTGCTTGCCAACGACTATTGGGTGTTTTCACCCATTGATCATCTTTTTGCATGGTTGCATACAGACGCCACTCATGGGTCTCACAGCGAATACCCTCGTAAGTCACCTGTTTTGCACCAGCAGGGCTAGTGATAACCACCACATAACGAATTACCTCATCTTTACCAAAGGCAATTGAATTAGCATCAATGGCAAATGTGAGAGGCGTGTTGGGTGACACATAAAAAGGTTTTAAATCTTTTGAGGGGGGTGCAGTTGGAATCTTGACTTGAGTCTCTTCCCAAAAACGAGGCGCATCAGGATCATTTTCATCAGCAGGGTCTGCTGTTCTGTATTGAGCAACAGCGCTTAAGCTAACTATGGCTAGGAAGCAGAAAAAGTATTTCAATACAGTCTTATGTGTTTGAGCGGTGATCAAGAGTTCTCCGAATCTTTTTTAACGTCATGAGGGTTTGATCTATATAAATCTAATGGTGACCCCCAGGGCATCATCATCATTCTTGGACCACGCGCAATGTATCTGGCTAGTTCTGAAAGAGCTAGTTCATAAACTTCACGTTTGAAATCAATCACAACATCCAGCGGAATCCAGTAAGGACTCCAGCGCCACGCATCAAACTCTGGATGATCGGTGGCACGCAGGCAAACATCGCTATCACGACCCACCATGCGCAATAAAAACCAAATTTGTTTTTGACCTCGGTAAGCTTGACGAGTTGTACGCCGACTAGACGTGGAAGTAGAGCGGCGCAGGAACTCAGCTGGCACGTCGTAACGCAGCCATTCACGGGTACGTCCAATAATTTGAACGTGTTGCGGCTCTAAACCGATCTCCTCATGCAACTCACGATACATGGCTTGTTCTGGGTTTTCACCGTGTTGAATACCGCCTTGCGGGAATTGCCAAGAGTGTTGGCCAACACGTTTCCCCCAAAATACCTCGTTACGTTGATTGAGTAGAACGATGCCGACGTTGGGTCTATATCCCTCTCTGTCGAGCATATTCGTGCCCTAATCCTTTAATCCTTTAAAATCAATAAATTGATTATAGCTATATAGCTAACCCATTATTTTATAAAGTGAACCATGAAAGCATCTCAGTTTTTTATTAGAACCTTAAAAGAAGCCCCAGCAGACGCAGAAATCGTTTCTCATAAGCTCATGATGCGTGCCGGCATGATCCGTAAATTGGGTGCCGGTATCTATAACTACATGCCCATGGGTTTAAAGGTTATCCGCAAAGTTGAAGGCATTATTCGTGAAGAAATGGATAAAGCGGGTGCCGTTGAATTGTTGATGCCAGTGGTTCAGCCGGCTGAACTTTGGCAAGAAACAGGTCGCTGGGACAAGATGGGACCTGAGCTTTTGCGCATTAAGGACCGCCATGATCGTGACTTTTTGATTCAGCCAACTTCTGAAGAAGTTGTGACAGATATCGCTCGTCATGAAATCAAAAGTTACAAGCAGTTACCGGTGAACTTCTACCAAATTCAGACCAAATTCCGTGATGAACGTCGTCCTCGCTTTGGCATCATGCGTGGTCGTGAGTTTTGTATGAAAGACGCTTATTCTTTTGATCGTGATGTTGAGGGTATGAAGGTTTCATATGCCAAGATGTTTGAAGCGTATACACGTATTTTTAAGCGTTTAGGCCTTAACTTCAGAGCGGTGAATGCTGATAACGGCGCAATTGGTGGTACAGGTAGCCAAGAGTTCCATGTGATTGCTGAAACTGGTGAAGACGCAATTGCTTATTGCCCAACATCTGACTACGCAGCCAATATTGAAACTGCTGAAGCTTTGTCGCTCATAGCTAATCGCGCTGCTCCAGCTCAAGAAATAACATTGGTACCAACGCCAGGTCAAAGCAAGTGTGAAGATCTTGCTAAGTTCTTAAAGTTGCCATTAGATAAGACTGTTAAATCGATTGTTCTAGCCGTGGATCAAGAAGCTGGCGCTCAATTATTCTTGTTATTGGTTCGTGGCGACCATGAACTTAATGAAGTTAAGGCAAGCAAAGTGCCAGGTTTGACAGACTTCCGTTTTGCAACAGAAGCAGAAATTATTGATTACTTTGGTACGCCTCCTGGTTATTTGGGACCCGTTAAAACAAAGAAACCATTAACTGTTGTGGCAGATAGAACAGTTGCACAAATGAGTGATTTTGTTTGCGGCGCGAATCAAGAAGGACACCATTTAACTGGCGTGAACTGGGGCCGTGATTTACCAGAGCCAATTGTTGCTGATTTACGTAATGTAATTGCTGGTGATACATCGCCAGACGGTAAAGGCACATTAGAGATATGTCGTGGTATTGAAGTGGGCCATGTATTCCAATTGGGTACACGTTATTCAGAATCAATGAACGCTGTTTATTTGGATGAAAAAGGTCAATCTCAACCAATGGTGATGGGTTGCTACGGTATTGGTGTGACTCGTTTGTTGGGTGCGGCAATTGAGCAATGTTTCGATGATCGCGGCATCATGTGGCCGGTATCGATTGCTCCATTCCAAGTGGTGTTGTGCCCAATGGGTTATGACCGCTCAGACATGGTGCGTGAAGCAGCAGATAAGCTTTATCAAGAATTAACAGCTGCTGGTATTGAAGTGATTTTGGATGACCGTGGTGAGCGCCCAGGCGCTATGTTTGCTGACTGGGAACTCATTGGGGTGCCGTATCGTGTGGTGATTGGTGAACGTGGGCTTAAAGAAGGTCAATTAGAGTTCCAAGCGCGTACCGATGCACAAGCTAGCGCTATTCCAGTGACTGAAGTAGCTCAAAAAGTCATTGACTCAGTAAAGGCTCAGTTATTAATTAACTAATTGTCTTGTAAAGCTTCAACAAAAAAGCCTGTCAATTCAAAACTGACAGGCTTTTTTATAATACAAAATACTTAAATCATTAGCGCTTAAACATTCCGCCCATACCTTTGGCAGCCATACCGCCTAGCATGCGTGCCATCTTGCCACCTTTGAACTGTTTCATCATGGTTTGCATTTGTTCAAATTGAGCTAACACTCGATTGACTTCTTGCACCTGTACTCCGGCACCTGCAGCAATGCGACGTTTACGACTTGCCTTTAGGAGTTCTGGTTTCATTCTTTCTTGTGGCGTCATGCTATCGATGATGCCTTGAGTGCGTCGTACTTGCTTATCGGCAACACTCATATCTTGTTTGGCTGCAGCTTGAGCAAATTGCGCGGGTAACTTATCAATCAAATTGCCTAGACCGCCCATTTGACGCATTTGGCTGATCTGCATGCGGAAATCATTTAAATCAAAGCCACCTTTTTTAACTTTATCGGCTAGTTTTTGAGCTTGCTCAATGTCGACATTCTTTTGTGCCTGTTCTACTAGGGCCAAGATATCGCCCATGCCCAAAATACGGCTGGCCATGCGTTCTGCATCGAAGGCTTCTAAGCCATCTAGTTTTTCAGCAACACCGGCAAACTTGATTGGTACGCCGGTGATGTGTTGTACGGATAAAGCTGCACCACCGCGAGCATCGCCATCTAATTTAGTCAGAATCACGCCGGTGAGTGGTAGCGTTTCATTAAATGCTTTGGCAGTATTGACCGCATCTTGACCCAGCATGGCATCAACTACGAATAGTGTTTCGATCGGATTGAGTAACTGATGCAAAGATTGGATCTCTTGCATCATTGCTTCATCAATGCCTAGTCGACCGGCCGTATCCACAATCAATACATCGTGGTAGTGGCGTCGTGCCCAATCGAGGGCATCTGTCGCAATATCGATTGGCTTTTGAGACTCAGTACTTGGAAAAAAATCTGCACCTG
Organism: Polynucleobacter sp.; assembly: GCA_030157655.1. Lineage (GTDB taxonomy): Bacteria > Pseudomonadota > Gammaproteobacteria > Burkholderiales > Burkholderiaceae > Polynucleobacter. Next base: position 5,856 of record JAOAUK010000051.1, read on the forward strand.
CTTGTTCTGACACCATCTTTAATTGAGCGATGGCGGCAGGGCGATACACGTCACATGAGACCGTTAATACTTTTTTCTTTTGAGTATCTTTTAACCATTTAGCTAATTTACCGGCAGACGTTGTTTTACCTGCACCTTGTAAACCGGCCATCAAAATAATGGCAGGCGGTTGAGCAGCTAAATTAAGTTTGCCTGCAGCAGGGTCGCCCATGATGGCGGTAAGTTCTTTTTGAACAACACCTACCAATGCTTGACCAGGGCTTAAACTACCAACGACTTCTTCACCAAGCGCTTTCTCTTTAATTTTGGTGATAAGTTCTTTGACAACGGGCAAAGCAACGTCAGCTTCTAATAAAGCTAAACGTACTTCGCGCAGCATCTCCGCAGTATTTTCTTCGGTCAGCCTGGCTTGGCCGCGCATGGTTTTAACCACACGACTTAAACGATCTGTTAGATTTTGGAACATATGAGCATTAAACTGTAGATATGAATATTTTAGGTCACCCCAGCCTCGCATGGTTACCCAGCATCTTATATTTCTTGTTCTTTTGGCAAGAAATCAGGGTTTATTCTCAAAAATCTGAGCAGAATCAAGGCTCTCCATGGGCCTTCACCTGGGCTCAATGGCTTTTATTGCCAGTGATTTTGCTGCATGGCTTGATTTTGCATGAATCCATTTTTACTTCTCAGGGATTTATTTTTGGTTTTGCCCAAGCTTTATCCATGATGGCTTGGATTGGTGTGACATTTTTTTGGTTTGAGAGTTGGTACTTGCCAATGAAGGGGTTGCGGGCGATTGTTTTATTGGCAGCATTAGTTTGTAGCCTCTTGCCAGCTCTTTTTGCGGGATATTTGTTGTCTGCAAGAGCCGTTCACGATCCTTGGTTCAGAGCACATTTCATTGTGGCAAATATTGCTTATGGTCTATTAAGTTTGGCTGCGCTGCATGCCATTTTGATGCACTGGCAAGATCGCCATTTACATATGCCAACTCATGACAAAGCGAATAGTTTCTTTGCAAGGTGGGGTAACCGTTTGCCACCACTCATGACTATGGAGAGCACTTTATTCAGAATCTTATCTGTTGGGTTCGTTTTGTTAACCCTGACAGTTTTCTCTGGCTTATTCTTTAGTCAAACTTTGTTTGGCCGAGCTTTATTTTGGGATCACAAAACAGTTTTTGGAATCTTGTCTTGGGTCATGTTTGCAGGGCTACTTATTGCACGTTGGCGAATTGGTTTGCGTGGCCTTACAGCTGTGCGTTGGGTTTTGGGTTCTTTTGTTGTATTGCTGCTAGCTTATGTGGGTAGTCGTTTTGTTTTGGAAGTGTTGATACAGCGATGAAATGGCTGTTATTCACCCTGATTCTGATGGGCCTTGTCATTTGGTGGCGTTACGCCCAACTTCAGCAAAATAAGAGGTCGAGTGCAAAACCCGCATCAGAAAAACGTAATCAAGCCACCCAGGCCCGTCCAAAATCACCGGCTAGCATGCAGCAGTGCCCGTACTGCGGATTAAGATTTCCTCAGGGTGAAGGTGTTGGTGCATATTGTTCTAAAGAGCATCGCGCAGCGATTGATTCCAAAGGTTGGTGGGGTGAAGCAGAGTGGGTTAAATCACCCAACTATGACGATCGACCACAGGGCGTGCCAGTTGAGTTGGTGTTGATTCATCACATCAGTTTGCCGCCAGGACAATTTGGCGGCAATTACATCGCGGATTTTTTTCAGAACAAGTTAGACCCCAAAGCTCATCCTTACTTTGCAGAAATTGCTGATCGCCAAGTATCTAGCCATTTTTTAATCAAGCGCGATGGCCAGATACAGCAATTTGTATCTACCTTGCACCGTGCATGGCATGCGGGGGTATCTAATTTCTTTGGACGAGAGCGTTGTAATGATTTTTCAATCGGGATTGAGTTAGAAGGTACGGATGATTTACCTTTTCAACCTGCTCAGTACCAATCTCTAAAAGATTTGGTGCAAGTATTGAGAAAAACTTATCCAATTGCTGCTTATGCAGGACATAGTGATGTAGCACCGGGTAGAAAAACGGATCCAGGAGTTCACTTTGATTGGCAGCGTTTTTCAGGGTTAGCGGATATTCCTGAAAGACAACTTCCCTACGGTTTGGATAATCGAGCCTAACCGACTAATCAGTATTTATTGAGTCGCTAGGTTAGCGAGCGCTAACACCGAAATTACACCACCTTTTTAGCCCCAAAATAGTGCTAAAAATACCTCAAAATTGGCTCAATACTAGGGATTTCGATAGGTATTTTTTCGCAAAAAATGCTTATCAAAGACAGTATAAATAACCTATACTTAGTACCGTTGTCGCTAGTAAAACACTAAATGTAGTGTTCTAAACGGCGAATAGCCATAGATAAAAACCAATAAATATAGCCGTTTTACCTAATTAATACATATATATAGATATAGGAGTCCTAATGACCTACGTAGACCCACAAGTTACTGGCCAAACAACAAGCCCTTTTGCTGGCCAATCAGCTGGTCAAGTTAGTCAAACCCCATCGCAAGGATTTACTGCTGGTGGAGTTGGTGGTGCACAAGCAACACAATTATCTGATTACAAAATTATTCGTCGCAATGGTTCAGTGGTGGCATTTGAGCCATCAAAAATTGCGATTGCAGTAACAAAAGCATTTTTGGCTGTTAATGGTGGTCAAGGTGCAGCTTCTGCTCGTGTGCGTGAGCAAGTCGAGCAATTAACTCAAGTGGTGGTGCGTGCTTTATTGCGTAGCCGACCAAATGGCGGCACATTCCACATTGAAGATATTCAAGACCAAGTTGAGTTGGCATTGATGCGTAGTGGTGAGCACAACGT